>NZ_JAECZP010000024.1:0-96139 GCF_019691255.1 Pseudomonas sp. USTB-Z | reverse complement strand
ATCAATTTGCGATTCTGTACGGAGATCGGTTCATCAGGCCAACCTGGTGAAATCAAGGCCTGCCTGACGGCAGGCCGTTACCGGCCCGCACACAAAAAATCTGACACTTCCCCGCTTTGCGGCCCTTCGCACTTCAAGGCGCCCCTCAGGCATGCTCGACGAACACATCAGCAAACACCTGCCCCCGCGGTACCCCTGCCATGAACATGCGCCGGGCAAACCGCTCGACACTCGCCGGTGCCCCACACAGCAGCGCCACCGTCTGGCGCGACAACAGCCGCATCCTGGCCAACGCTTCATCCACATGCTCCACCAGCACCAGCTCGACACTCACCCCGGGCAGCTTCAGCAGCTTCTCCGCCAGATAGTGCCCAGCCGGATCCCGCGCCACATGCACCACCCGGATTTCGCCCCGATGCCCCCGGCGCAACGCTTCGCGCAAGATACCCCAGAGCGGCGCCAGCCCGGTTCCCGCAGCCAGCAACCACAGCGGCCGCTCCTGCCAATCTGGGTCGTAATGAAGGGCTCCGCCTCTGAATTCCCCCAAACGCATCTGATCCCCGACCTGCAGACCACGCGCCTTGTCGCAAAAGGCACCCGGCCGCTGACAATCGATATGAAACTCGAGAAAATCGTCCTCACCCGGCAGACTGGCGGAGGAATAAGGCCGAGCAACCGCGCCTAGCCACAGCACCACGTGCTGCCCCGCCTGGTAACGCACCACCCGATCGGGGCGCAACCGCAGGCGCAATACATCGCCAAACCAGTCCAACGCACAGACCTGTGCCGGTACACCACCCAGCAAGGGGTCGTATAGCGCCACACGCAGGTCCTCGACCACCCGGCACTGGCAAGCCAGACGCCAGCCTTGGGCGTGCTTCTCCAACGCCAATGCCTCGGGCAATGCGTCTGCCGGTTGCCCTTCCAGGCAGCGCACCAGGCAGGCGTGGCAACTGCCAGCACGGCAACTGTAAGGCACATTCAGCCCCGCCTCGTTGAGGGCATCGAGCAGGTTGCTGCCAATGGGCACAGTCCAACGGCGCAAGCCCACATAGATTATGGGCATGATTACAGTTTCTCCAAAACAAGGAACCCGACGGCGGGTTTCATGGCGAATGTACCACAGCGACGGCAGAATTATTTTTTACAATCAACGAATTGAGTGTCAACTGACAAATTTGACAGTTTAACCTTGATGGTTAACACATCACGCTGGGATCTCCTCAAGCGTGGAGGTACCCATCATGAAATTCACACCTATAAAATCAGAACTATTAGACCCTGACTATGGCGAACAAGGCATTGCTTATCCAGACCTGAACTTGGTGTCAATAAACGCCTCAACAGTCTCAGCCAAAGATGATAAATGGCGCCTGTGCGTAGGTCAGACCCGTATTGGCGATGCGTTGGGTTATGCGCTCATGCGCATAGACCACAACGGGAAATTGGATACTACGTTTGGCAAAGGCGGCTTGGCTACCGGAACCTTCAAAGAGGGCTTCAACTCTTCATCCGCAGGCATTCATCTGCACGGCGAGCACATCATCATCACGGGCACCTGCCGCGACCCATCGACCAACTTGGAGTTGCCGGCGCTGGCTCGTTTCACTGCGAACGGGCAGTTGGACACCCGATTCGGCAGCCATGGACACAAGGTCATCGAACTGCCCCCGGCACCTCCGAAGTCCTCAACAAATCCGACAACGAATCCGGCAGCGGCACCGCCCCTCACCAGCATATCCAGCACAGACGGAGTTTTTGTTACCTACCAGTACCCCTGGTCACACAGCGTGCTGATGAAGTTTAACTTCGACGGAGATTACGACACCAGCTTCAATAAGGTTGGATATAAATTCCTGACCCCTCCTCAATCTTCCGAAAGCTCCGGAAGAGTCTGCTTGATCACAGGCAGAAAAATCTATGTCTGCGGCATCACTACAATCAAGGACGACAGTGGCCCCTACATAGTCTGCTTGAAAGACACCGGTTTGGAAGATGGAGAGTTTGGTGCGAATGGATATTTACTATCGGAGCTCGCGAGCGGGTTGTATTTCCATGATCTGGATACGCTGAATGATGAAGGCAGCATCGTTTGCATCGCCTCCGTGGGCCTGCAAAAAGGCTACCTGACGGCCTTTACGCGCAGCGGCTCGAAAATCCCCGGCTTCGGCGGCACCACCGAATTTGGTGGCGAGGGCGGGCAGTGGACAAGCGGATACGTCAACCGTTCCCTGGAGAAAATTATCACCTCCGGTTCCACGTTAGGCGGTGAAGAAGCTGATGTCGTCGTCGGGCGCTTCAACCTTGACGGAACTCCTGACACAGCATTTGGTGAAAACCGCGGCTGGGGACGCATTGCATTGGGTGACAGCATGGATATTGCCGTGAGATCCAGCGCCGAGGTGACTGGCAAAACCATCATCTGCGGAACCGATTTCGAGTCCGGTCGTGCCCGCGTGGGCTTTTTACTCCGTTGCAACACGGACAGTTGACCCCATCACCTCTGCTACGTTGTAGTGATCAAAGGCCGAGTTCACCTTAACCCGTGCACGAGCTCGGCCTGTACCCTCCATATTCTTCAGTCGGCTCACCCCCTATCACCACTCAGCCTCTTGGATACCTGTCGCCTGCGACGTCACGCTTGGCAGAAAAACCATGCCTGCCCGTTACCGACCATGGTCCAGACCGGCCGCAGGTGTGCCGGGCACGGATGCGCGCTATACTGCCGCGCCTTTTTCCGTCGGCCTGACCTGCCGGCGCCTTGCAAGGCGCTTCGACGTGCTGGTCGGCTATGTCGAGCGTCTTTTTGAATGTTCCCGTCTTTAAGAGGAGCGCGCTGCATGACCGTGATCAAGCAAGACGACCTGATTCAGAGCGTCGCCGACGCCCTGCAATTCATCTCGTACTACCACCCCGTCGATTTCATCCAGGCCATGCACGAGGCCTATCTGCGTGAGGAGTCGCCTGCTGCACGCGATTCCATCGCCCAGATCCTGATCAACTCGCGCATGTGCGCCACCGGCCATCGTCCAATCTGCCAGGACACCGGTATCGTCACCGTGTTCATCCGCGTGGGCATGGACGTGCGCTGGGATGGCGCCACCATGAGCGTCGACGACATGATCAACGAAGGTGTGCGTCGCGCCTACAACCTGCCTGAAAACGTCCTGCGCGCTTCGATCCTGGCCGACCCGGCCGGTGCCCGCAAGAACACCAAGGACAACACCCCGGCAGTGATCCACTACTCCATCGTCCCCGGCGACAAGGTGGAAGTCGATGTCGCAGCCAAGGGCGGCGGCTCGGAAAACAAGTCGAAGATGGCCATGCTCAACCCGTCCGACTCGATCGTCGACTGGGTACTGAAAACCGTGCCGACCATGGGTGCTGGCTGGTGCCCACCTGGCATGCTCGGCATCGGCATCGGCGGTACCGCCGAGAAGGCCGCGGTCATGGCCAAGGAAGTGTTGATGGAGTCCATCGACATTCACGAACTGAAAGCCCGTGGCCCACAGAACCGCCTGGAAGAAATCCGCCTGGAGCTGTTCGACAAGGTCAACCAGCTGGGCATCGGCGCCCAGGGCCTGGGTGGCCTGACCACCGTGCTCGACGTCAAGATCATGGATTACCCGACCCACGCGGCGTCCTTGCCGGTGTGCATGATCCCCAACTGCGCCGCTACCCGCCACGCCCACTTCGTGCTTGATGGCACCGGCCCGGCAGAACTGGAAGCGCCGTCGCTGGACGCCTACCCGGAAATCGTCTGGGAAGCCGGCCCAAGCGCCCGTCGCGTCAACCTCGACGACATTACTCCGGAAGAAGTGGCCAGCTGGAAGCCGGGCGAAACCATCCTGCTCAACGGCAAGATGCTGACCGGCCGCGATGCCGCGCACAAGCGCATGGTTGAAATGCTCAACCGTGGCGAAGAGCTGCCAGTAGACCTGAAAGGCCGCTTCATCTACTACGTCGGCCCGGTCGACCCGGTGGGTGACGAAGTGGTAGGCCCAGCCGGCCCGACCACTGCTACCCGTATGGACAAGTTCACCCGCCAGATCCTTGAGCAGACTGGCCTGCTGGGCATGATCGGCAAGTCCGAGCGTGGCCCGACCGCCATCGAGGCGATCAAGGACAACAAGGCCGTGTACCTGATGGCTGTTGGCGGCGCTGCCTACCTGGTCGCCCAGGCCATCCGCAAGTCGAAGGTACTGGCCTTCGCCGAGCTGGGCATGGAAGCGATCTACGAGTTCGAGGTCAAGGACATGCCGGTGACCGTCGCTGTGGACAGCAACGGCGAGTCGGTACACATCACTGGCCCTGCCCTGTGGCAGAGCAAGATTGCCGAAAGCCTGGCCGTCGAAGTGAAGTAACCTGATGTAACTGCGGCGGCGGCTTCGCGGGCAAGCCCGCTCCCACACGTACAGCGCAAGCCAGAAGGCTACGCGTTACCTGTGGGGGCGGCCTTGGCCGCGAAGAGGCCGCACTGTCATCACAGGACTCTCTCGAACTGCTCCGGCCAGTCCCGCCAGGTAAACACCTGCCCTTCCCGCCTCACCCGACGCACTTCCTGCAGATCTACCTCACACACCAGCCACTGGCTGCAGTCCGGGTTCAACTGCTCGCTCAACGCCACCACCCCATCCCCCGGCATCCCGTGATCCGGCGGCACGAACAAGCCTGCCCGGCCGATATTCTCGTCCAATGCCGGCGACCAGGGCGCCACCCCCACCGTAGGGCTCTGCAACACGGCAATCTGGTTCTCCAGGGCGCGCGCCTGGGCGCCGATACGCACCCGGTGATAACCGGCTTCGGTATCGGTACAACTTGGCGCCAGGATCAGATCGGCACCACACTCGGCCAGGCGGCGGGCCAGCATCGGGAACTCGTTGTCGTAGCAGATCAGAATGCCCAAGCGCCCCAGTTCGGTTTCGAACACCTGCAGCCCCTGGCCTGCAGCGATGTCCCACTGCTCGCGCTCGAAGCGGGTCATCATCAGTTTGTCCTGATAACCCAGCACACCCTGGGGGCCGAACAGCCAGGCACGGTTGCGGTAGCGCCCATCGTTGTCCAGCACCGGCACACTGCCCGGTTGCAGGTAGATCCCCCAGCGTCGGGCAAGGCTCTCGCACAACGCTTTCCAGGGTTCGATCAGCGGCTGGATGCCGGCAATCGATGCCTTCAGGTCTTCCCGCTGCCCGGCATTCAGCTGGCCGCTCAGCACCAGCCCGGCGTACTCCGGCAGTAGCAGCAAGCGTGCCCCCGCCTCCACCGCTTCGGCGCACAGGCCTTGCAGGTGGTCGGCGTAGGCGTCCCAGGTTTCGTGCAGCTCGATGGCGTACTGGCAGGCTGCCAGGCGGATCATATCGGCAGTGCCTTGAGCCAGAACGACATCAGCTTGTCGGAGCTTTCCTGCTCGTCCAGGTCGCGCCAGGCGTAGGTGGTACGCAGCGATGGGTCGTGCAGGAAGCCGCGGTTGCGCCAGAAGCCGTGCAGGGGTTTGTACTCGGCTGGCCGGCGCGGGTGCGCACCGGGTCGCTCGACCGCGCAGAACGCGCAGTAATCGAACTCGGCCAGTTTGTGTGCGTAGGACTCGCGCTCGATGAAGAAGCGAACCCCCAGGCCCTGTCCGCGGTATGCCGGCAACACCAGCGACTCCCCGAAGTAGTACACACTGGCCGGGTCGCGCCCCTGGGCCAGGAATGGCTGCTGGAATTCGGGCGCGACATCCACCAACGGCAGGCCGGTAGAGGCGCCGACCACCTTGCCGTCGTCCAGCGCCAGCACAACCAGGCTGCGCCCGGAGCGGGCATAGTTGGCCAGGTAGTCGGCCTCGTACTCCGGGGTGCCGTCGTACAGGTAGGGGAACTCGCGGAACACAGTAAGGCGCAGGCGAGCGAGGTCATCGATGTAAGGCGCGATAGCGGCACCGTGCAACAGGCGTATTTCCATGTTTGGCGGTCGTTTTGTCGATGTGGATGACGCGCTCGGCTAAGCCGGGCTTGAGGGGAAACCCTATCATCCGAGTTAACGACCCGCCTTTTCCCTACACGACAGGAAATGTTCCATGACCGCAACCGAACTGGTAAATGCTTACTACGCCGCCTTCAACGCGGGTGACATGCCGGCGTTTCTGGCGCTGCTCAGCGAAGACGTGATCCACGACATCAACCAGGGCGAGCGTCAGATGGGCAAGGCCAGGTTCGCCGCGTTCATGGACAAGATGAACCGCTGCTACCGCGAGCGCCTGGCCGACATCGTGGTGATGCAGAACGCCGATGGCAGCCGCGCGGCGGCGGAGTTCACCGTGCATGGCCAATACCTGGCCGATGACGAAGGGTTGCCGACAGCAAACGGCCAGACCTATGTGCTGCCGGCGGGGGCGTTCTTCTATATTCACTGTGGCAAGATTGCCCGGGTGACCAACTACTACAACCTCAATGACTGGGTTGAGCAGGTTGCCTGAAGCAACCCGCAGCCAATTCAATCAAGCCTGTCAGACAATACGCGTGCCCAGCACTTGAAGGAACGCCGCCAGCCAGGCCGGGTGCGCGGGCCATGCCGGTGCGGTCACCAGGTTGCCATCCACATGCGCCTGGTCCACCGCGATGTCGATGAACGTGCCACCCGCCAGGCGCACTTCTGGCGCACATGCCGGGTACGCGCTGCACTCACGCCCCTCCAGCACCCCTGCCGCTGCCAGCAGCTGGGCCCCATGGCAGACCGCCGCAATCGGCTTGCCGGCCTGGTCGAACGCCCGCACCAGGTCCAACACCTTTTCATTCAGGCGCAGGTACTCCGGCGCGCGGCCACCTGGGATCAGCAGCGCGTCATAACTCTCGGGCCGCACCCGCACGAAATCATAATTCAGGGCAAAATTGTGCCCTGGCTTTTCGCTGTAGGTCTGTTCACCCTCAAAGTCATGAATCGCGGTACGCACGGTCTGCCCCGCCAGCTTTTCCGGGCACACCGCATGCACCGTGTGGCCCACCATGCTCAAGGCCTGGAACGGCACCATCGCTTCGTAATCTTCGACGTAGTCGCCCACCAGCATGAGAATTTTCTTCGCCGTCATCTCGCCCACTCCTTCGGTTAACTGTGAATAGTCACTGCACGATAGCCGCTGTCAGTCACGGCGGTCGAGGAAGTTGACCACCAACCGATCAAGCCAGCCCCAGATCCGTTGCTTCACCCTGCGCCACAAAGGGCGCGCATGCCAGTGGGCGAGGTCGACTTCCTCGCTCTGGGCGAAGTCGCGCTCGAAGCTGGCCACCACCGCCGCTGTCAACGGCGGGTCCAGCGCTTCGATGTTGGCTTCAAGGTTGAAGCGCAGGTTCCAGTGGTCGAAGTTGCACGAACCGACGCTGACCCAGTCGTCTACCACAGCCATCTTCAGGTGCAGGAAGCACGGCTGGTACTCGAAAATCCGTACGCCCGCGCGCAACAGACGCGGGTAGTAACGATGCCCGGCGTAGCGTACCGAGGGGTGATCGGTGCGCGGACCGGTCAACAACAGACGCACGTCCAGGCCCTTGCTGGCGGCCCGACGCAATGAACGGCGCACGCTCCAGGTCGGCAGGAAGTACGGCGTGGCCAGCCACACCCGTTTCTTGCCGCTGTTCAGCGCCCGTACCAGCGCGTGCAGGATGTCCTGGTGCTGGCGGGCGTCGGCATAAGCGACCCGGCCCATGCCCTGCCCCTGCGCAGGCACCTTGGGCAGACGCGGCAGGCCAAAGCCTTCAGCAGGGCGCCAGGCGGTGCGGCGGTTGTTGGCTTGCCACTGACGGTCAAACAGCAACTGCCAGTCGCTCACCACCGGCCCCTGCATCTGCACCATCACTTCGTGCCATTCGCTGGTCGCCTCACCGGGCGTCCAGAACTCGTCGGTAACGCCCGTCCCCCCCACCACGGCCCAACGTTCGTCAACCAGCAGCAATTTGCGATGATCACGGTAAAGGTTACGCAGGCCACGCTTCCAGCGCAGGCGGTTATACCAGCGCAAGTACACGCCAGCGTCCAGCAGGCGCTGACGCAACGCGCTGTTGAAGGCCAATGAACCGTAGTCATCAAACAGGCACCGCACCCGCACGCCACGCCGGGCAGCCTGCTCCAGCGCGTCGACCACCGCCTCGGCACAGGCACCGGCCTCGACCAGGTACAGCTCCAGGTCAACCTGGAACTCGGCACGCATGATCGCCAGGAGCATGCGCGGAAAGAACGCAGGGCCGTCGATAAGCAGTTCGAACTGATTGCCATCCCGCCAGGGGAAGACCGGCCCCGCCATGTCAGCGCGCAGTGAAGATCAGCACCGCGCTAACCGGTACCGACGGGTTGATGGACTTCAACCTGGCGAACTTGCGCAGGCTTTCCAGCCCCGGCAGCAAGCCAAAATCTTCGGCGCGCAGCACCAGAGGCTCAAGGGTCACCACCTGGAAACGCCGCGCATCCAGGCGGGTGGCCAGCAACAGGACATTGTAGCTGTGCGACTGGCCATGCAAGGTGACCGTCAGCGGCAGGCGCAATTCGATCTGAGCACCGTCGGCCAGGTCATTGATCGGCTGCAGGTCGATCTGCGCCTTCACTGTGGCCTCGGCGAAGCGCTCGACCTCGAACAGGTTGTCGCGCATTTGCTCGTCACGCAGCGGAATACCGCTGCTCACCGAGTCCATCTCGATCCTCAACCCGGCCATACCCTTGCGATCGACCGTGCCATGCAACACCAGAAAGCGATGCACTTCGGCGGTGTCGCCGTTCTTGCCGGTGATGAATGACAGCCGTGAAGATTCGCCATCCAAGTGCCAATTGGCATGAGCGGGCAGGCACAAAGCCAGCAATAAGGCAGGCAGCAGACGGGGCAACTTGAACATGACAGATCTCGTGAAACCAGGCCGCCAACCTTACCCGCCTGCATTCATGGCAGCAAGCGGCAGCCCTCACGCGCGCCTTGCCAGGCCGCCTGGCTGCGCCGCCCCAGGCCTTCAGCGGTGACTCGCTGCTGCTGGCTGTTTTCCTCCAGCAGGTTCAGTGGCAGCCACTGCTTCACGTACCCTTGGCAGTACACCTTGTCGAAGCCCATGACAAAGCGGCAGGAACAGTATTCCTTGGCCGAGTAGGCCGAGAGTATGCCGGGGAAGTCCGCCAGCGCCTGGCGTTCCTGCCATGCCCAGAACAGGAGCCCTGCCAGCGCCAGCAGCAATAGCCGCTTCATGCCCCCTCCCCGGCCAGTACCGCCAGCACCCGCTTGAGCAGTTCGTCGTGTCGATAGCTGCCGTCGCGGTCATCGGCGTAGCGCACGATCACCAGCTTTTGCTCAGGCAGCACATATAACGCCTGCCCCCAGTGGCCAAGGGCGGCGAAGGTGTCTGCCGGTGCACTGGGCCAAGGCCGCTCGGCGCCAGCCAGCGGCTGGTTGAGCCACCAATGGCCACCCGGGACGGCCTCACCAGGCAGCGCTTGGGCCTGGGCAAACGGGGTGCGGTTGAAGGCCACCCAGGCTTTGGGCAGCAATTGTCGGCCCTGCCAGCGCCCGTCGCGCAACATCAGCAGGCCAATACGGGCCAAATCACGGGCACTAAGGTAGAGATAGGAAGAGCCTACATAAGTGCCTGCCCGGTCACGCTCCCACACCGCACTGCCGATACCCAACGGGGTGAACAGTGCGTGCCAGGGGTAGTCGGGGTACTGCCCGGCATCGAGCATGCCGCGCAGCGCGGCGGCCAGCAGGTTGCTGTCGCCGCTGGAGTAGAGGAATCGCTGACCGGGGCTGGCGGCGGCACCCTGCGCCGCCGCGTAGGCAGCCATGTCTGCGCGGCCACGGGTATACAGCATGGCCACCACCGAGGACTTCAGCGGCGCGTATTCGTAGTCTTCCTGCCACTCGAGGCCACTGGCCCAGTGCAGCAGGTCGGCCACGCGCACGCCTGGGTGGGCGCGCATGGGTGGATAGAAACGGCTGACCGGGTCTTGCAGCTGGAAGCGGCCTTCGCCCTGGGCCACGCCCATTATCGTGGCCAGTACGCTCTTGCTTACCGACCAGGTCAGGTGCGCGGTGGCGGCACGGGTGGGCGCGGTGTAGCGCTCGTGGAGGATACGCCCGTCGCGGATGATCAGCAGAGCGTCCGTGCGGATGCCGCTGCGCTCCGAGGGGGAGCGTGCAGGAAAGGCGTAAGCGTCGACGGCCTGCCAGTCGAGGGTGGCGGGGTCGTTCTGCCACTGCGGGTCAGGCCAGTCCTCCGCCTTGGCGCTACCTGCAACCAGCGCAAGGATGACCAACAGTACCTTCATCGTGCTCGCCTTGATGGGGGCTGCTTTGCAGCCCTTCGCGGGCAAGCCCGCGCTCACAGTTGCAGGAGCGGATGCCCCCGCGAACAGGCCAACATCATCAATACAGAATCAGCGCCGAACCGGCCGCTTCTGCAGCTTGCGCTGCAACGTCCGTCGGTGCATGCCCAGCGCCCGCGCGGTGGCCGAGATATTGCCTTCATGCTCGTTCAGCACGCGCTGGATGTGTTCCCACTGCAGGCGATCGACCGACATCGGGTTTTCCGGCACCAGGGTATCCAGGTCGGTGTGCTCCGACAGCAGTGCTGCCAACACATCATCAGCGTCAGCCGGCTTGCACAGGTAGTTGCAGGCACCGCGCTTGACCGCCTCCACTGCGGTGGCAATGCTCGAGTACCCGGTCAGGATCACCACGCGCATTTCTGGGTCCAGTTCCAGCAGCTTGGGCAGCAGCACCAGGCCGGAGTCGCCATCCATCTTCAGGTCCAGCGTGGCGTAGTCCGGCAGGTCCTGCTGGGCCAGAATCAAGCCTTCTTCGGCAGAACTGGCAGTGCTCACACGGAAACCGCGACGGCTCATGGCCCGGGCCATGACCCGGGTGAAGGTGGCATCGTCATCCACCAGCAGCAGGTGCGGCAGCTCTTCGCTTTCGACCTGGTTTTCTTCGCTCATCATTCATCTCCTCGCTTGCCATAGGGCAGGCGCAGTTCGGTCAGGGTGCCACCCTGTTCATGACTATAGAGTTTCACCGAGCCGCCCGCACGGGTCACGCTGGCCTTGCTCAAGAACAGGCCCAGGCCGAAGCCTTTGCCCTTGGTGGTAATAAAAGGTTTGCCAATGGCTTCGGCAATGGCTGGCGGTACACCAGGACCATGGTCGTGGATACTGATGACGATGTCCTGGGCGTCCCAGTCCAGGCGAACCTCCAGATCATCAGGGCAGGCATCGGCGGCATTGTTCAACAGATTCAGTAACGCCTGGGTCAGGTCTGGCGGCGGCGCCAGACGCGGCACCTTACCGTCACGCAGGCGCTGGAAGCGGTAGCTGGCTTCCGGGCGCATCAGGTGCCAGCGGTTGAGCGCCTCGTCCAGCCAGGCGGTCACATCCTGCTCCACGATGGCCAGGCGCCGGTTGGCTTCGGCTGCGCGCACCAGCTGTTGCAAAGTCTCTTTGCACAGCTTTACCTGGTCCTGGAGGATCTGCAGGTCCTCCTGCAACAGCGGGTCGGTGTGGTCCTGGCGCATTTCGTTGATCAGCACGCTCATGGTCGCCAGCGGCGTACCCAGTTCATGGGCGGCACCGGCGGCCTGGGTAGCCACAGCCAGCAGTTGCTCGTCGCGCAGGCTTTCTTCACGCCGCTCTGAACGCAGCTGCTCCTGGCGGCGCAGCTCTTCGGCCATGCGCGCGGCAAAGAAGGTGATCACAGCCGCCGCCAGGGCAATGCTCAGCCACATGCCGTAGACCTGCATCTTGTCCCGCGCCATCGGCAGCCCTTCGAGCGGGTAGAACTGCACCAGCAGCAAGCTGTAGGCCGTCAGCGCAATGCCCGACAGGATCAGCGAATACAGCCACGGCAAGGTCACCGCGGCAATCGCCAGCGGCACCAGGTAATACGACACGAACGGGTTGGTCGAGCCGCCGGAGTAATACAGCAAGGCACTGTGGATCAGCAGGTCACAGGCCAGCTGCAGGGCGTACTCCATTTCGGTGACGGGCAGCGACAGCCGCAGGCGCAGGGCCGTGAAGGCACACAGCAACGAAGACAAGGCCAAGGTGCCGGCCAGTGACAGCCAGGGCAACGGCAGCAGTTCGGTCCAGTAGGCAACGCCCACCGAGCCGGCCTGGGCAGCCAGGACCAGGACCCGAATGACGGTCAGGCGCCAGAGGTTCTGGCGGGTAGCGGACAACGGTTGTACGGCGGCGAGCATGAGCTCTCCTGATGAGTGCTCCAGAAAAATCGGCTGGAGTATACCGAAGCCGGGCGCCTCGCTGCAGCGATGCGGCAAAGCGCCACACTTTGTCACAGGTTCATGATGGCACTTTTGAACCCACTACACTGTTGCCGGTCCTATGGGCCATGCGTGGAATGGATGACCAGCCCCCACGCCTTCAAATGCCAAGGAGTACCACATGCAAATCCCACGTCGCGGCGCTGCTCTGATCATGTCTTGCGGCCTGCTCGCCAGCCTGCCGGCACTGGCCGCCGATGAACCGCGTTTCAACCAGGTATCGCTGCGTGCCGAAGTCAGCAAGGAAGTGGCGCGCGACCTGATGGTCGTGACCCTGTACAGCGAAGCGCAGAACAGCGACCCGGGCAAGCTCGCCAAGCAGATTACCGAAACCATGAACAAGGCCGTGCAGCAGTCACGCCAGGTCAAGGACGTGAAGATCAGCCAAGGCAGCCGCAACAGCTACCCGGTGTATGACAGCAAGGGCCAGAAAATTACCGGCTGGCGCGAACGCGCCGAACTGCGCCTTGAAAGCGCCAACTTCCCGGCCTTGTCCCAGCTTACCGCCGATTTGTTGCAAGAGCTGAAAATGGCTGGCATGGACTTCTCCATCGCCCCGGCCACGCGCAAGGCCAGCGAGGATGCTCTGCTCAAGGATGCGGTCGATGCCTTCAAGGCACGCGCGCAACTGGCGACTGAAGCGCTGGGTGGCAAAGGCTACAAAGTGGTGAGCCTGAACCTCAACAGCAGCGGCTACCCGCGCCCGTACTTGCGTAGCGCGCCGATGGCGATGAAGGCCATGGGGGCTGATGAAGCAGCACCGGCGCCAGATATCGAGGCGGGCACCAGTGAAGTGAGCATGAATGCCGATGGCCTGATCGAAGTGCAGATGCCATAAGGCGTCCACGCATCATCTGTGGGAGCCCGCGAGCAAGACACGGCGGTGGATGGCACGGGCTTCGCCCGTGTTCGCGGGTAAACCCGCTCCTACAGGTGAACGCGCCATTTTCACGATTTTCAGACCTTTCTTACGCACCATCAAGGTGCGTCCTACGTTTACCCTTGCCTAGAAACATCGCGCAAAACGCCATCATTTTGCCTACGCAAACGTTTAACTTCGCCAAAAGTTATACCGATGCGACATCCATGTACGGTCGTACCACTTTTCTGACGCCAACTATCCTTGTACCTGTTGCATTGGGAACACCCCCTGCATAAGTATCCGCAGGTCGGCTCACGAGGCCACCTCATCCAAAAAATGACAACAATGAGGCCACCATGCTCAAACACGCAGTCATTCCGTTCCTGCTGGGTGCAGGCTTGCTCAGCGGCGCACCGTCGGCCGTCGCCGCATCCAACCTGGTGTTCTGCTCCGAAGGCAGCCCAGCCGGCTTCGATCCGGGGCAGTACACCACCGGGACCGACTTCGACGCCTCGGCAGAGACCGTGTTCAACCGCCTGACCCAGTTCGAGCGCGGCGGCACTGCGGTCATCCCGGGCCTGGCGACCAAATGGGAAGTGTCCGACGACGGCAAGACCTACACCTTCCACCTGCGTGAAGGGGTCAAGTTCCACACCACCGACTACTTCAAGCCCAGTCGCCCGTTCAACGCCGACGACGTGCTGTTCACCTTCAACCGCATGCTCGACAAGGACAACCCGTTCCGCAAGGCGTACCCCACCGAGTTTCCATACTTCACCGACATGGGCATGGACAAGAACATTGCCAAGGTGGAGAAGCTTGACGAGCACACGGTGAAGTTCACCCTCAACGAGGTGGACGCCGCATTCATCCAGAACCTGGCCATGAGCTTTGCCTCGATCCAGTCCGCCGAATACGCCGACCAGTTGCTCAAGAATGGCAAGGCCGCCGACATCAACCAGAAGCCGATCGGCACCGGCCCGTTCGTGTTCAGCAAGTACCAGAAGGACGCGCAGATCCGCTTCAAGGGCAACAAGGACTACTGGAAGCCCGAGGACGTGAAGATCGACAACCTGATCTTTGCCATCACCACCGACGCCTCGGTGCGCATGCAGAAGCTTAAAAAGAACGAGTGCCAGGTCACCCTGTTCCCACGCCCGGCCGACATCGAGCCGCTAAAAGCCGACAAGAACCTGCAAATGCCGCAGCAGGCCGGCTTCAACCTCGGCTATATCGCCTACAACGTGATGGACAAGATCAAGGGTAGCAACGAGGCCAACCCCATGGCCCAGCTGAAAGTCCGACAGGCGCTGGACATGGCCGTGGACAAGAAAAAGATCATCGAGTCGGTATACCAGGGCGCCGGCCAGCTGGCGGTCAACGCCATGCCGCCCACGCAGTGGTCTTATGACGACAGCATCAAGGACGCCGCCTTCGACCCCGAGAAAGCCAAGCAACTGCTCAAGGAAGCCGGCATCAAGGAAGGCACCGAAATCACCCTGTGGGCCATGCCCGTGCAACGCCCGTACAACCCCAATGCCAAGCTGATGGCCGAAATGCTCCAGTCCGACTGGGCCAAGATCGGTATCAAGGCGAAGATCGTCAGTTATGAATGGGGCGAGTACATCAAGCGCTCCAAAGGCGGCGAACAGGGTGCCATGCTGATCGGCTGGAGCGGCGACAATGGTGACCCGGACAACTGGCTGGGTACCCTCTACGGTTGCGATGCCGTCGATGGCAACAACTTCTCCAAGTGGTGCTACAAGCCCTACGACGATCTGATCAAGCAGGCCAAGGCCACGTCCGACCAGGCCAAACGTACCGAGCTGTACCAGAAGGCGCAGCACATCCTCAAGGAGCAGGTACCGATCACCCCGATCGCCCACTCCACCGTCTACCAGCCCATGAGCGCCAAGGTGAAGGACTTCAAGATCAGCCCATTCGCGCTGAACGCCTTCTACGGCGTCAGCGTGGACAAATAGGCTGACCGTGGCACCCGCTGAGCGGCGGGTGCCCCTCCCTCCTTGCCACCCTTTCATGTCGTCCTGCGGCTATCCGCTGCGGGGTCGGCTAACTGTTGCCGCCACTCGCACCCCGAGGCGGCGCAAACAGATGAAAAAGGAACTGCCATGCGCCACGTCAAACGCCTTTCGACCCTGCTGGCCCTGGGCCTGATCAGCCAATCCCCGTCCCTTTTGGCCAACAATCTGGTGTTCTGCTCCGAGGGCAGCCCAGCTGGCTTCGACACCGCCCAGTACACCAGCGCCACCGACAACGACGCCGCCGAACCCATCTACAACCGCCTGGTCGAGTTCGAACGTGGCGGCACCGCCGTGCACCCGGCCCTGGCGACGCACTGGGAGGTGTCCGACGACGGCCTGCGCTACACCTTCCACCTGCGTGAAGGGGTCAAGTTCCACAGCAACAAGGCCTTCAGCCCGAGCCGCACGTTCAACGCCGACGATGTGCTGTTCACCTTCAACCGCATGCTCGACAAGGGGCATCGGTTCCGTCAGGCCTACCCTACCGAGTTTCCCTATTTCAACGGCATGGGCCTGGACAAGAACATCGCCCGCGTCGAGAAGACCGACCCATTGACCGTGGTGTTCACCCTGAACACCGTCGATGCCGCGTTCGTCCAGAACCTGGCCATGAGTTTCGCCTCCATCCTCTCCGCTGAATACGCCGAACAGCTACTGGCCAGTGGACGCCCCAGCGACATCAATCAGCAGCCTATCGGTACCGGGCCGTTCGTGTTCCAGCGCTACCAGAAGGATTCGCAGATCCGCTACAAGGGCAACAAGGACTATTGGGCAGCGAACGAGGTGAAGATCGACAACCTGGTGTTCTCGATCAATACCGACCCCTCGGTGCGTATCCAGAAACTGCGCCGCAACGAATGCCAGGTCACCCTGCACCCACGCCCGGCCGACCTGCCGGCGCTCAAGGCCGACAGCACACTGCAGGTGCTCCAGCAACCAGGCTTCAACCTCGGCTACATCGCCTACAACACCCAGCACCCGCCATTCGACCGCCTGGAAGTGCGCCAGGCAATGGACATGGCGGTCAACAAGAAAGCCATCCTCCAGGCGGTGTATCAGGACGCCGGCCAACGGGCGGTCAACGCCATGCCACCAACCCAGTGGTCCTATGACGACAGCATCAAGGACGCCCCGTACGCGCCCGAAAAGGCCAGACAGCTGCTCCAGCAGGCCGGTGTCAAACCTGGCACCGAGGTCACCCTGTGGGCCATGCCGGTGCAACGCCCGTACAACCCCAATGCCAAGCTGATGGCCGAAATGCTCCAGGCCGACTGGAGCAAACTCGGTTTCAAGGTGCGCATCGTCAGCTACGAATGGGGCGAATACCTCAAGCGCATGAAAAACGGTGAGCACGACATCGCCCTGATCGGCTGGACCGGTGACAACGGCGACCCGGACAACTGGCTGGGCACCCTCTACAGCTGCGATGCCATCGGCAGCAACAACTACTCGCAGTGGTGCGACCCGCAGTACGACAGCCTGGTCAAGCAGGCCAAGCAAGTGACCGACCGTACGCAACGCACCGCCCTGTACCAGCAGGCCCAGCAGCGGCTCAAGCAGCAGGTACCGATTACGCCGGTGGCGCATTCCACCGTGAGCCAGCCGCTTAGCGTCAAGGTTTCCCAGTTCAAGGTCAGCCCGTTTGGGCGCAATGATTTTTCCGGTGTGAGTGTTGATTAAGCGTTAGCCAGTACCGGCCTCTTCGCGGGCAAGCCCGCTCCCACAGGATCTCGACAGGTTCGGACACTGCGCCCTACCTGTGGGAGCGGGCTTGCCCGCGACGAGGCCAGAACGGCCAACACAACGCCCCGATTCTGCCCGGCGATCCCGCGGCACCCCTGGCAACACCGCAGCAATCACCCGGCCCACAAGGCCGGCCATAACTAGAAAAGAAAGGGAGCTTTAACCTTGAAAGTATTCACCTTGACCGCACTGGCGTTATCCATCGGTGCCTTTTCCACGGTGGCCCAGGCAGATCCGCAGAGCCAGGACTACCTCCCGCTCACCCTCAAAAGCAGCAGCGAGCAAGCGCAAGCCAGCGGCTTCATCGACGGCCAAAGCCTGTCCGGCAGTACCCGCAACTGGTATGCCCGCGAACGTGCAGCACGCGCGCCGCTGTGGAAGTACTACAAGAACGACGGCACCCGCCACGACACCCACAGCCGTGAAAACTGGGTCCAGGGCACCATCCTCAATTACAGCTCCGGCTTCACCCAGGGCACCGTGGGCTTCGCCGTCGAGGCTGCCGGCTACAACGCCATCGCCCTGCAGCAGAGCCGCGAAGCCATTGCCGGCCCCAACAACCGCACCCTCACCCACAGCGACGGCGACCCCGTCGGCCAGTGGAGCAAACTGGGCCTGGGCAATATCAAGGCGCGCGTGTCCAACACCACCCTTACCCTTGGCCGCCAGTCGGTGGACACGCCGATGATCGCCTACATCGGCAACCGCGCCTTGCCCTCGAGCTTCCAGGGCGCGTTCCTGCACAGCGCTGAATTCGACAACCTCAGCCTCGACCTGGGCACCTTCGACCGCGTCTCGCCACGTACCGAACAGAGCCTCAGCAAGTTCCGCAGCGAGTACAGCGCCACCGGCGTGGAAACCGACCGCGCCAGCACCGCCGGCATCAACTACCAGCCGTTCAAGAGCCTGAGTACCAGCCTGTACGCCACCAAGGTCGACGATTTCTGGAACCAGTACTACTTCGGCGCCAACCATGTGCTCGGCGACAGCGCAGTGCTCAGCCTGAGCACCGGCCTGAACTACTACAAGACCGTCGACGCCGGCAGCCAGAAAATGGGCAAGATCGACAACGACACCTACAGCCTGTCACTGGGCCTGACCCATCAGGCCCACACCCTCAGCGCCTCCTGGCAGCAGGTCAACGGCAATGAGTACTTCGACTACCTGCACGAAACCAACGGCATCTTCCTGGCCAACTCGCTGCTGTCGGACTTCAACGGCCCCAACGAGAAATCGCTGCAGATTTCCTATGTGCTGAACATGGCGCCCTATGGCGTACCTGGCCTGAAGTTCAACCTGTACAACGCCCGCGGCTGGGGTATCGACGGCACTCACTACCGCGGCACTGCCTACGACGTGAATGGCCTGGATGGCGAAACCCACTACGAGTGGGGTATCGGCACCAGCTACGCGCTGCAGAGCGGGCCGCTGAAAGACACCAGCATACGCGCCACCTACACCACCCATCGCGCCAGCAAGGCCCAGGGCGATGGCAGCCTGGATGAGTTCCGCGTGGTCACCACCATTCCGTTCAACATTCTCTGACCGTCGGCGCCCTGGCCCGTTTCGCTGCGGGCCGGGGCGGCTACGCTGGAACCAATGCAAGCAGGGAGTTTTCAACACATGCACAGAGCTTTCATGAAATCGCGGCCGTTGCGCCTAGCCCTGGTCGCGCTGCTTCTGGGCGGCGCCACGCAACTGGCGGCCAAACCGCTGGTGGTGTGTACAGAAGCCAGCCCGGAAGGGTTCGACATCGTCCAGTACACCACCGCAGTCACCGCCGATGCCTCGGCCGAGACAGTGTTCAACCGCCTGGTCGACTTCAAACCCGGCACCACCGAGATCCAGCCGGCCCTGGCCGAGCGCTGGGACATTTCAGCCGACGGCCTGACCTACACCTTCCATCTGCGTCAGGGGGTGAAGTTCCACACCACCGACTACTTCAAGCCAACTCGTGACTTCAACGCCGATGACGTGCTGTGGAGCCTCAATCGCCAGCTCGACCCGAACCACCCCTGGCATGACAAGACCAGCGTCGGCTACCCGTACTTCGAGAGCATGGGGTTCAAGGAACTGCTCAAGTCAGTCAGCAAGGCTGACGAGCACACCGTGGTGATTACCCTCAGCCGACCGGAAGCGCCGTTCCTGCGCGACATGGCCATGGGCTTTACCTCGATCTACTCCGCCGAATACGGCGACCAGTTGCTCAAGTCTGGCAAGACCGCCGAGCTGAACAGCAAGCCGATCGGCACCGGCCCTTTCATTTTCCAGCGTTACAACAAGGACGCCCAGGTCCGCTTCAAGCCCAACCCGGACTATTTCCGCGGCAAGCCGCCGGCCGATGCGCTGGTGTTCGCCATCGCCATCGACAGCAACGTGCGCCTGCAAAAACTGCGCGCCAACGAGTGCCAGGTGGCGCTCTATCCCAAGCCCGATGACGTGCCGTCGATCAAGCAAGACCCGAAACTCAAGGTTGAAGAAATCGAGGCCTTGGTCACCGGCTACATCGCCATGAATACCCAGCACAAATACCTCAACGACGTGCGCGTGCGTAAAGCCATCAACATGGCCTTCGACCGCCAGACCCATGTCGACCAACTGTTTGGCAAAGGCAACGCGCTGGTAGGTGTAAACCCTTACCCACCCACCATGATCGGCTACAACACCCACAACCAGAACCCAACGCGCGACCTCGACAAAGCCCGCGCACTGCTCAGTCAGGCCGGTGTACCCGAGGGCACGGTAATCACCCTGTTCACCCGCAACGGCGGCGGCCCGACCAACCCCAACCCGCGCCTGTCCGCCGAGATGCTGCAAGCCGACCTCAAACAGATCGGCCTCAAGCTGGATATCCGCGTCATGGAATGGGCCGAGATGCTGCGCCGAGCGAAGAACGGCGAAGCCGACCTGGTGTCCACCGGCTGGGCCGGCGACAACGGCGACCCGGACAACTTCCTCAGCCCGCTGCTCAGTTGCGATGCAGTGAAAAGTGGCGAGAACTATGCGCGCTGGTGCAACCCCAAGTTCCAGGAGCTGATCAGCCGCGCCCGCGAAGTGATCGACAACGACGAGCGTGCAAGGCTCTATAACGAGGCATTGAAAGTGTACGATGACGAACAACCCTGGATCAGCATGGCTCATCCAAAGATGTTCACCGCCATGCGTGACAACGTGGAGGGCTACGTGATCAACCCTCTGACCAACAACAACTTCGCCACCACCAAGGTGAAGTAGAACAACAACGACCGCCGGCCACCCACACGGGGACCGGCGGCTCTGCCGTACCGGGCTGATCGCCCCACGGCCTGATGAGGTAACCCCGACAATGTTGAGTTTTATTGCCCGGCGCCTTGGCCTGCTGATACCGACCTTTTTCGGCATCACCTTGCTGACCTTCGCGCTCATACGCCTGATCCCCGGCGACCCGGTGGAAGTGATGATGGGCGAGCGCAGGGTCGACCCCGAAATGCATGCCCAGGCCATGGAACGCCTGGGCCTGAACAAGCCACTGCCGGTCCAGTACCTGGACTACGTCGGCAAACTTGCCCAGGGTGACCTTGGCGAATCGCTGCGCACCCGCGAAAGCGTGTGGCGCGAGTTCCTCACCCTGTTCCCGGCCACCCTGGAACTGGCCTTCGCCGCCCTGCTGTTCGCCGGCGTCGTCGGCCTGCTGGCCGGTGTAATCGCCGCACTCAAGCGCGGTTCGCTGTTCGACCACGGGGTCATGGGCATATCACTGGCCGGCTACTCGATGCCGATTTTCTGGTGGGGCCTGATCCTGATCATGTTCTTCTCCGTGAGCCTTGGCTGGACCCCGGTATCCGGGCGCATCGACCTGCTCTACGACATCGAGCCGAAAACCGGCTTCATGCTTATCGACACCCTGCTCAGCGATGAAGAAGGCGCGTTCAAGGACGCTGTGATGCACCTGATCCTGCCGGCCATCGTGCTCGGCACCATCCCGCTGGCGGTGATCGCCCGCATGACCCGCTCGTCGATGCTCGAAGTACTGCGCGAAGACTACATCCGCACCGCCCGCGCCAAAGGCCTGTCGCCGGCCCGTGTGGTGTTCGTGCATGGCCTGCGCAATGCCTTGATCCCGGTACTGACCGTGTTCGGCCTGCAGGTCGGCACGCTGCTGGCCGGGGCGGTGCTGACCGAAACCATCTTTTCCTGGCCGGGCATCGGCAAATGGCTGATCGAAGCCATCGGTGCCCGTGACTACCCCGTGGTCCAGAACGGCATCCTGTTGATCGCCTGCCTGGTGATTCTGGTCAACTTCGTCGTGGACATCCTCTACGGCCTGGCCAACCCACGCATCCGTCATCAGCGCTGAGGCCCTTGCCATGACTAGCCCGATTACAAAATCCGTGTCACCGGCCAGCCCGGTGGACCAGAGCCTGCTCTACCCCTCCCCGTACAAAGAATTCTGGCAAGCCTTCGCGCGCAACAAAGGCGCGGTCATGGGCCTGGCCTTCATGTGCCTGGTGGTATTCTGCGCGCTGTTCGCGCCTTGGGTCGCCCCACATGACCCGAGCGAGCAGTACCGCGACTTCCTGCTGACCCCGCCGGTGTGGCTGGAAGGCGGCACCTGGCAGTTCATCCTGGGCACCGACGAACTGGGCCGTGATCTGCTTTCGCGGCTGATTCAAGGTGCACGGCTGTCGCTGCTGATCGGCCTGTCGTCAGTGGTGATGTCACTGATCCCGGGCATTCTCCTTGGCCTGCTGGCCGGCTTTTTCCCGCAGTTGCTCGGCCCGTCGATCATGCGCCTGATGGACGTGATGCTGGCGCTGCCGTCGCTGTTGCTGGCCGTGGCCATCGTCGCCATCCTCGGCCCTGGCCTGATCAACACCGTGATCGCCATCGCCATCGTTTCCCTGCCGTCCTACGTGCGCCTGACCCGCGCCGCGGTGATGGGCGAACTGAACCGCGACTACGTCACCGCTGCCCGCCTGGCCGGCGCCGGCTTGCCCCGGCTGATGTTCGTCACCGTGCTGCCCAACTGCATGGCACCGCTAATCGTGCAGGCGACCCTGAGTTTTTCCTCGGCGATCCTCGACGCTGCTGCGCTGGGTTTCCTCGGCCTCGGCGTGCAGCCGCCTACCCCCGAGTGGGGCACCATGCTGGCTTCGGCCCGGGATTACATCGAGCGCGCCTGGTGGGTGGTAAGCCTGCCCGGCCTGACCATTCTGCTCAGTGTGCTGGCAATCAACCTGATGGGCGACGGCCTGCGCGATGCGCTGGACCCGAAACTCAAGAACGCCGCCTGAGGAGAACGCCATGTCACTGTTGCAGATCAACAACCTGAATGTGCGCTTCGGCGACGCCAACGCGGTACCGGTGGTCGATGGCCTGGACCTGGCGGTGGATGCCGGCGAAATCCTGGCCATCGTCGGCGAGTCTGGCTCGGGCAAGTCGGTCACCATGATGGCCCTGATGGGCCTGATCGATGCGCCCGGGCGCATCACCGCCGACGCCCTCACCTTCGACGGCACCGACATGCTCAAGCTCAGCGGCCGTCAGCGGCGCAAGGTGGTGGGCAAGGACATCGCCATGGTCTTCCAGGACCCGATGACCGCGCTCAACCCCAGCTACACCGTGGGCTTCCAGATCGAGGAAGTGCTGCGCCAGCACTTGGGCCTCAAGGGCAAGGCTGCCCGCCAGCGTGCTCTGGAGCTCTTGAAGAAGGTCGAGATTCCGGCCGCCGAAAGCCGCCTGGACGCTTACCCGCACCAGCTGTCAGGCGGCATGAGCCAACGTGTGGCGATCGCCATGGCCATTGCCGGCGAGCCAAAGCTGCTGATCGCCGACGAACCGACCACGGCCCTCGACGTGACGATCCAGGCACAGATCATGGAACTGCTGGTCAACCTGCAGAAGGAGCGCAACATGGCGCTCATCCTGATCACCCACGACCTCGCCGTGGTCGCCGAAACCGCCAGGCGGGTGTGCGTGATGTACGCCGGCCAAGCCGTGGAAGTGGGCCAGGTGCCAGAACTGTTCGATGTGCCCGCCCACCCTTACAGCGAAGCCCTGCTCGCCGCGATCCCCGAGCACAGCATTGGCGCCGAGCGCCTGGCCACACTGCCTGGCATCGTCCCCGGCCGCTACGACCGCCCGGTCGGCTGCCTGCTGTCACCACGCTGCCCCTATGTACAGGACAATTGCCGGCGCCAGCGCCCGCCCCTCGACCCACAGGCCCACAGCCTGGTGCGTTGCTTCTACCCGCTGAACCAGGAGGTGGCGTGATGGCCGTCGTTCTATCTGCCAGGGAGCTGACCCGGCACTACGAAGTCTCCCGCGGGCTGTTCAAGGGCCATGCGCTGGTGCGCGCGCTCAATGGCGTGTCGTTCGAACTGGAGGCCGGCAAGACCCTGGCCGTGGTCGGCGAGTCGGGCTGCGGCAAGTCGACCCTGGCCCGCGCCCTGACCCTGATCGAAGAGCCGTCGTCCGGCTCGCTGCAAATTGCCGGCACCGAGGTGAAGGGCGCCAGCAAGGCAGAGCGCAAACAACTGCGCCGCGATGTGCAGATGGTGTTCCAGAGCCCCTACGCCTCGCTCAACCCACGGCAGAAGATCGGTGACCAACTGGCCGAACCGCTGCTGATCAACACCTCGCTGAGCAAGGCCGAGCGCCGCGACAAAGTGCAGAAGATGATGGAGCAGGTCGGCCTGCGCCCCGAGCACTACCAGCGCTACCCTCACATGTTCTCTGGCGGCCAGCGCCAGCGTATCGCCCTGGCCCGGGCGATGATGCTGCAACCCAAGGTGCTGGTGGCCGACGAACCGACCTCCGCGCTGGACGTGTCGATTCAGGCGCAGGTGCTGAACTTGTTCATGGATCTGCAGAAGGAGTTCAACACCGCCTACGTGTTCATCTCGCACAACCTGGCGGTGGTGCGGCATGTGGCGGATCAGGTACTGGTGATGTACCTGGGGCGGCCGGCGGAGATGGGGCCGAAGGAGGACATCTACAACAAGCCGCTGCATCCCTATACCCAGGCGCTGCTGTCGGCGACACCGGCGATTCATCCAGACCCGTTGAAGCCAAAAATTCGTATCGTCGGGGAGCTGCCCAACCCGCTGAACCCGCCGGATGGGTGTGCGTTCCACAAACGCTGCCCGTATGCGACCGAGCGGTGTGCCAAGGAGGTGCCGGCGCTGAGGCAGGTGAGTACGCGGCAGGTTGCGTGCCACTATGCGGAGCAGTTTCTTTAACTGTTAGAAAACTGGGCAGCCCTCAATGCGAAAAACCGCAGCTTGCTGCGCTGCCCAGCTGAAGTACCAAGGCTTTTTGATTGTGGAGCTGAATCCATTTGTGGACGAGGTTGCCATTGAGGCTGTAGTCCAAGGCGATGTTTGCGATGGAGGCGCCGGGCTCGTCGCACTCTGGGCTTTGAAAGGTTTATTGTAGGTACGGCGCTGAGGCCTGGAAAATGCGCTTGATGGGTCAGAAATGGTGTCCACTTTTAGGTGGACACCATGGCCTTCGCCGGTTCCGTCAGGAAGATGTGTTGGCCGGACGGATACCGGGATTCGACCATCAGGGAAGTGTCAGTTTTTTGTGTACGGGACAAGGCATTTTCAATGCTTTGATACCTGCTTGCTGACTGCAGACGCCGTCAAGCCTAATCGGGCAGATGCGTCTACAATACTTCCAGTTTCAACCACTACCGCAAATGCTGCCATGCAAGGCAACATATCAACATGACTTTCGCAAGATAGATTTGATAGTCCATTACTATGAGCACTCATATCTACAGCCCCACAGCGAAGAAATACGCCATTGGCACACCCACAAAATCTAGAATTTCTATACCGAAGAAAATGTCACCCATACAGGTGCAGAAGCAAAGCGCCTGACAACACTAGGCTAACACCACCGATCTGGATGACTGACAGCCGCTCGCGAAAAAAGAAGTACCCCAGGATCGCGGCAATACCACCCGACAACGTGCTGATGACGGTGACAACGGACACCGAGCCATTTAGAGCCCCCCAAGAAAACGCAGAAAACCCTCCCAAGTTGAAAAGACTTGCCCCGCACAGTGAGCCATAGGTCTTCAGCATTATTGTCGTATGGTCCCGCAGAAACCTGACGGCTTCATGGATCAAAAAAATGACCCCCACCGCATACCCTAGCGCCAGCATGTTCACCGGTCCCAGCGCCGGCAAGGTGAATTTCCCCTGAATCCAGAAGCTGATGCCGTAAAGCATGGCCGCCAACAAAGCAAACCACACAGACATTACGCTGGTGACCTTACGATCGAAACCACCATTATCGCTGCGGCAGGCCAACAGCACGCCGAAAAAGCAGACAAGGATACCGACCACCTGCCAAGCGGAAAGGGCATCACCACCCAGCCATGCCAACAGCGTTGTAAAAACACCATACGAAGTGACCAGGGGCGCCACGATGGCTGTCTTGCCAATAGCGAAAGCTTTTGAAAGCGCCAGCGCTCCTACTACGGTGCATAGAGAGGCGACAATTCCTAACCCTATCGTGAGCCAGGGCGCAGAAGTAAATTTCTGCCACTGATCGGCTGAAATGGCAATAATGATTGCCATCAAGAAAAGCCCTAGCAACTGACCGAAAAATACCGCCCGTTTTACTCCAACCGCTCTTGCGTTCACGCCGACCAAGAAGTCGGTGCACCCCCAGAACACCGCAGCCAGCAACCCCATGAATACGTCCATAGCAATGGTCCTTAATTATGAATTATTCCTGAACCTCCTCAGACAGTAATCGGGAAAACAGCAGAAATCAAACACCTATTTTGACAAGAATCTACAGACTAACGTATTTCGGCACGTCCACCAGCCTAGCAACATTATTAACGAGTTAGTTAGTACTGTAGAGATAGCGGCAAGTGCCAAGAGAATACTGTAGGAACTTTCAGACAACACTCCACTTGCACTTACTACACTAAATATTACTAATTCAACGAGACCTTTGGTGTTCATCAGAACACCAAATTGGATTTATTGATCTCAAGCCGGCATCCGGGCCCTGCCTTGCACACGCCTTTTGTAGCGAAGAGTTGTAGCAAAAGGGCCGCAAAGCGGCCCCCAAAATCTCAATGCATAAAGAACCAGATCAGAATGATC
The DNA here is from genome assembly GCF_019691255.1 of Pseudomonas sp. USTB-Z. Taxonomy (NCBI): domain Bacteria; kingdom Pseudomonadati; phylum Pseudomonadota; class Gammaproteobacteria; order Pseudomonadales; family Pseudomonadaceae; genus Pseudomonas; species Pseudomonas sp. USTB-Z. Next base: position 70,101 of record NZ_JAECZP010000024.1, on the reverse strand, counting down.
ACCGGAATCGGCACCCCAATCATCCAAAGCAGTATCGAGCGCATGGCCTTTCTCCTTGTTCGATGGTGAAAAGAAAGGTGCAGCCGCCATGCCAGTTGTATCAAAAAACTACATTCATAAGAATCAACGGCTTACCCTCCAAGCCGCCTGAGCAAACCGTGCAATATGCAGGATCCACGCCCTTGCACCTGGGTGTTCTGCAATGCACTATCCACCCATGATCGCCACCACCCTCCCCGACGGCCCCGAGCAAACGCCGCTTACCGCCGAAATCGTGCTGCGCTACCACCTCTGCTGGAAGCACCGCGACCTCGATGGCGTCATGGCGCTCTACCACCCCGATATTCAGTACCACGACTTCTTCCAGAACCGCGTGCTTGGCCACCAGGAACTGCGCGACTACGTACGCGCTTGCCTGCCCCATGAAGCTGGCGAGGACATCGTCCACAGCGACCGCATCCGCGTCGATGGCTGCACCGCATTCATTCAGTATCAGGTCACGGTCCAGGGCGGCGACGGCCTGGTTGCGTTCCAGTCCAGCGAGGCGATCACCGTCAGGGACGGGCTGATCTGGCGGGTCAACGAATACGCCACGCTGGTCCGCCGGAACGGCACAGGCCACGCCAACAGCGGTCCGCGCCCCGCCACCAGCCGCCTGGGCCTGTCGCCTCGGCAGTTGTCGACCATGGCCCAGGACCTGGAGCATTACTTCCAGCGTCAACGCCCCTACCTCGACCCGGAGCTCGACCTGCAACAGGTCGCCGACGCCAGCGGCTACAGCCGCAACCAGATTTCCTACCTGCTCAACCAGGTGCTGGGGCAAAGCTTCTACCGCTACGTCAACCAGGCACGCCTGCAGCACCTGATGGCCAGCCTCGGCGACGACAGCGTCGAGGCGACGATCGACGAGCTGGCCTTCAGTGCCGGTTTCAACTCGCTGTCGGCGTTCTACAAGTGCTTCCGCGAACACACCGGGCTCACGCCAAAGGCCTACCTGAAGCAAATTTCCCTGCGTGCACGCACGTAAGACAGCCGCCCACTGACACCACTAGCATCGCCCACAGACCTTGACGGATGTGGAGCCGAACCCGATGCAACCCCTGCGCACGCTCAGCCTGTGGATGGACCAGCTCGACGAGCCGCTGTGCGCGCGCCCGGCACTGCGCAATGACCTCGACGTTGACGTGTGCATCATCGGTGCCGGCTATACCGGCCTTTGGACCGCGTACTACCTCAAGCGCCAGGCCCCCCAGCTGAACATTGCGGTGATCGAAGCCCAAATCGCCGGCTTCGGCGCCTCCGGCCGTAATGGGGGCTGGCTGATGGGCAACCTGCTCGGCGAAGACCGCCTGCTCGGCACCCTCTCGCCGCAACAGCGCCGCGCCAGCATCGACCTGCTGCACGGCATCCCGGATGAAGTGCATCGCGTGCTGCAAAGCGAAGGCATCGACTGCGACTACCGCAAAGGCGGCGTCCTTTATTGCGCAGCGCGCTACCCGGAGCAGGAACGCAGCCTGCGCGCCTACCTCGACGACTTGTATCGCCAAGGCATGACCGAGGACGACTACCGCTGGCTGAGCCCCGAGCAGCTGGGTAACCAGTTACGGGTCAGCAATGCGTTTGGAGCCATCTACAGCCCGCACACGGCGACCATCCAGCCAGCCAAGCTGGTGCGCGGCCTTGCCCGGGCAGTGGAGGCGCTGGGCGTATCGATCTACGAAAACACCCCGGCCATCGACTGGCAGCCGAGCGAGGTGCGTACCCCGCTGGCACAGATTCGCTGCCAGTGGATGGTGCCTGCCGTGGAGGGTTACGCCGCCAGCCTGCCGCCACTGGGCAAACACCAATTGCCAGTACAGAGCCTGCTGGTGGCCACCGAGCCGCTGCCAGAGGCCACCTGGGAGCAAATTGGCCTGAGCAAGGGCCAAGCCTTCAGTGAAAGCAGCCGCCAGGTCACCTACGGCCAGCGCACCGCCGACAACCGCCTGGTCTTCGGTGCTCGCGGTGGCTACCGCTTCGGTGGGCGTCTGCGCGAGAACTTCAACCTCGACGAACACGAAGTCGAACTGCGCCGCTACCTGTTCGGCGAACTGTTCCCGCAGCTCAAACAGGTACGCATCACTCATACCTGGGGCGGCAACCTCGGCATGGCGCGACGCTTCCGCCCACACATGCTTTGCGACCGCCAGCGCGGCATCGCCCTTGCCGGCGGCTACGGCGGCGAAGGCGTGGGGGCTACCAACCTGGGTGGGCGCACCCTGGCGGCGCTGATCCTCAACCAGCGCAACGAACTGACGGCGCAACCCTGGGTGCTCGACAACCGCCCGCTATCGAGCCTGGCCAGCTGGCCCCCCGAGCCCTGCCGCTGGCTGGGCTACAACGCGATCATCCAGAGCTTCGTCCATGAGGACCGGACCCTCGCCAACCCCGCCAGTGCGCCGTGGAGGCGGCGCCTGGCCATCTCGGTTGCGGACTTCATGGAAGGCTTCATGCACTGACTTCCCTTTTCACTCGTACAGGATCCACCGGTCATGAGCATCACCCAGTTCAAGAACACCGAATTTGCCGTGCTCGACAGCTCCAACCCGGTCGCGGTACCGCTCGGCGAACCCGTGGCAGTCACGTCAGTCACCTGCGTGGAGCGCAGCGATGGCGTTGAAACCGGCATCTGGGAATGCACCCCAGGGCGCTGGCGGCGGCAGATCGTGCAACAGGAGTTCTGCCATTTCATCAAGGGCCGCTGCACGTTCACCCCCGACGGTGGCGAGCCCCTGGTCATAGAAGCCGGAGACGCATTGATGCTACCGGCCAACAGCACCGGCACCTGGGACATCCTGGAGACCGTGCGCAAGACCTACGTGCTTATTTTCTGATCCGCTGATCGCCTGCCTTCGATAACAACAGACAAAGCAAGGTAAACCCGACATGCGCACCTTCCTCCTCGCCCCCCTGATGCTGGCCGCCAGCGTGGCCAGCGCCGCTGAAACGGTGAAGATCTACAACTGGTCCAGCTACGTGGCCCCCGATACGTTGAAGAACTTCCAGCAAGCCAGCGGCATCGTGCCGACCTATGACGTGTACGACAGCAATGAAACCCTCGATGGCAAGTTGATGACCGGCAATTCCGGCTACGACGTGGTGTTCCCCTCCAACCATTTCATGGCCCGGCAGATCCAGGGCAAGGCCTTGAAGCGCCTGGACAAATCCCAGCTGCCTAACTGGCACAACCTCAACCCGGTGCTGCTCAAGGCGCTGGAGGTGAACGACCCGGGCAACCAGTACGGCTTCCCGTACCTGTGGGGCAGTACCGGTATTGGCTACAACATCGACAAGGTCAAGGCGGTGCTCGGCGACAACGCGCCCGTGGACTCCTGGGACCTGATCTTCAAGCCCGAGTACATGAGCAAGCTGAAAAGCTGTGGCGTCGCGGTGCTGGACAATGGCCCCGAACTGCTGCCGATCGCCCTGCACTACCTGGGCTTGCCCCATCACAGCCAAGACCCCAAGGACTACGAGAAGGCCAAGGACCTGCTGATGAAAGTGCGGCCTTACATCAGCTATTTCCACTCGTCCAAGTACACGGGCGACCTGGCCAACGGCGATATCTGCGTGGTAGTGGGGTTCTCGGGGGATGTGCTGCAGGCGAAGAACCGCGCCGATGAGGCGAACAATGGCGTGAAGGTGGGCTATTCGATACCCAAGGAGGGCGCGCCGATGTGGTTCGACATGGTCGCCATGCCCGTCGATGCGCCGGATGAAAAGGCCGGATATGCCTACATGAACTACCTGCTGCAGCCGGAGGTGATGGCCAACATCAGCAACCACGTCCAGTACGCCAACGGCAACCTAAAGGCAGACGGGCTGGTGGACCCGGCGATGAAGGGTAATACGATGATTTACCCGAGCGACGAGGTGATGGGCAAGCTGTATGCGCTGGAGGCGATGCCGGCGAAGATCGACCGTATTCGTACGCGAATCTGGACCAGTATCAAAGCCGGAAATTGAAATGGGGCCGCCTAGCGGCCCCGATTTCAGGCCTTAATGGTGCTCGCGGGTAGCGCGGAACTTGATGTCCGGCCAGCGCTCTTCCATCAGCGCCAGGTTGACCCGGGTCGGCGCCAGGTAGGTCAGGTGACCGCCGCCGTCGATGGCCAGGTTTTCCATGGCCTTGGTCTGGAATTCCTCGAGCTTCTTCTTGTCATCGCAGCTGATCCAGCGCGCCGACCAGACGGTGATAGGCTCGTAGGCGCACTCGACCTTGTACTCTTCCTTCAGGCGGCTGGCGACCACGTCGAACTGCAGCACACCGACCGCACCCAGGATGATGTCGTTGCTGCGCTCAGGGAAGAACACCTGAGTAGCACCTTCTTCGGCCAGCTGCTGCAGGCCTTGTCGCAGTTGCTTGGATTTCAGCGGGTCTTTCAGGCGGACGCGGCGGAACAGCTCCGGCGCGAAGTGCGGAATACCGGTGAAGCCCAGCGCCTCGCCTTCGGTGAAGGTGTCGCCGATCTGGATGGTGCCGTGGTTGTGCAGGCCGATGATGTCACCGGCAAAGGCTTCTTCCAGCTGCTCACGCTCGGAGGAGAAGAACGTCAGCGCATCGCCGATACGCAGGTCTTTGTTCAAGCGCACGTGGCGCATTTTCATGCCCTTCTCGTACTTGCCCGAGCAGATGCGCATGAAGGCGATACGGTCGCGGTGTTTCGGGTCCATGTTCGCCTGGATCTTGAACACGAAGCCGGTGAACTTCTCTTCCACAGGCTCCACGGTGCGCTCGTGGGCCACACGGCCAAGCGGACGCGGCGCCCAGTCGACCACGGCGTCGAGCACGTGGTCGACACCGAAGTTGCCCAGCGCAGTACCGAAGAACACCGGGGTCAGCTGACCGTTGATGAACTCTTCCTGGTTGAACTCGTGGCAAGCGCCCTGCACCAGCTCCAGTTGCTCGACGAACGAATCGTACTGGTCGCCCAGGTGCGCGCGGGCTTCGTCCGAGTCCAGCTTCTGGATGATCTTGGCTTCGGTGCGCTCGTGGCCGTGGCCCGGGGTGTACACCACGATGTAGTCACCGGTCAGGTGGTACACGCCCTTGAAGTCGCGGTAGCAACCGATCGGCCAGGTGATTGGCGCGGCCTTGATCTTCAAAACGGCTTCGATCTCGTCGAGCAGTTCGATCGGGTCGCGGATGTCTCGGTCGAGTTTGTTGATGAAGCTGACGATGGGCGTGTCGCGCAGGCGGCACACGTCCATCAGGGCGATGGTACGCGGCTCTACACCTTTACCGCCGTCGAGCACCATCAGCGCCGAGTCCACCGCGGTCAGGGTGCGGTAGGTGTCTTCCGAGAAGTCTTCGTGGCCGGGGGTGTCGAGCAGGTTGATCATGTGCTCGCGGTACGGGAACTGCATCACCGAGGTGGTGATGGAGATGCCGCGCTGCTTCTCCATTTCCATCCAGTCGGAGGTGGCGTGGCGGTCGGACTTGCGCGACTTCACGGTACCGGCGACGGCAATGGCCTTGCCCATCAACAGCAGCTTCTCGGTGATGGTGGTCTTACCGGCGTCGGGGTGGGAAATGATTGCGAAAGTGCGGCGCTTCGCGACTTCGGCGGCCTGGTTGGTCATGGGAAATCGCCTGACTGGGGGATTTGAAAGGGGCAGTATCATACCTGAAGTTGGGCCTGGACCAAAATCTGCCGAATGAATGGCGCCTGTGCCGGGATCTTCGCGGGTAAACCCGCGCCTACAGGTACGACACAGGGTTCGGATGCGGTGCAGTCACTGTAGGAGCGGGTTTACCCGCGAAGAGGCCGGCACAGACAAAAGAAATCCAACAGGCAATCGATTTATCACGACAAATGCCCAAAGCGCAGTTATTTCAACGCCTGCAGCGCATTAAGTCGCTGTTTTTTCTCGCCAAAAATCCTGCCACCCAGCGATTAGCGCTGGCCAAATGCCGCCTCAGATGGGAACCTTTACGCCCACGGAGACGTCCACTCCCCTGCAACCCGCTTCGGTTGGGGACTGGTTTCATCAGCATTTTCGGGCCCGACGGGGTTCGGCTCATGGCCTGATCGCAGCCTTCGGCTTGCATCTCGCTGCTACTCGCGAACACACCACCCGCCGCCAGGATTGGCCGGCTTCCAAGAAGTGTGCTCGCCGACAACACAAGGAGTCCGCCTGTGGCTAAACGCTACGGAAAGGGGCTGTTGGGATGGGCCGCCGTGCTCGTCATCCTGGCCCTGCTGGTCCACTGGATCGGCATCGACACGATCGCGCGTTATCGCGACGATCTTGGGTTCTACCTGCAAGCGCACCTGGTATTGGTGCTGGCTTCGATGGCGGCGGCGCTGGCCGTGGGCATCCCCGCCGGCATTGCGTTAAGTCGACCGCACCGGGTCGACAAAGCCGAGCGTTTCATGCAGTTCTTCAACGTTGGCAACACCATCCCCCCTCTGGCCGTTCTGGCCATCGCCCTGAGTATCCTGGGCATCGGCGCCGGGCCTGCGATCTTCGCACTGTTCCTCGCGTCCCTCCTGCCCATCGTGCGCAACACCTACGAAGGCCTGAAAAACGTCCCCGCATCGCTCAAGGAAGCCGCTACCGGCATTGGCATGACCCCGCGCCAGCAACTCTGGCAGGTGGAACTGCCCAACGCCGTGCCGATCATCGTCGGCGGCGTACGCGTGGCCCTGGCGCTGAACGTGGGCACCGCACCGCTGGCATTCCTGATCGGCGCCAACAGCCTGGGCAGCCTGATCTTCCCCGGCATCGCCCTGAACAACCAGCCGCAGCTGCTGCTGGGTGCCGCCTGCACCGCGCTGCTGGCACTGGTGCTGGACGCGGCGGTGAGTTTCTCCAGCAGGCGCTGGCTGGAACGTGGCCTGGCCCAATAAGGATAGGAAACGTATGAAGAAGAGAATCGCCTTGCTGCTGGGCGCGGCCCTGCTGTTCGCAGGAGTTGCCCAGGCAGCGGAAAAACCCCTGGTGCGCATCGGCGCGCGGGTGTTCACCGAACAGACCGTGCTCGCCGAAATCACCGCGCAGTACCTGCGCGCCAACGGCTTTGACGTACGCGTCACCACCGGCCTTGGCAGCAGCATCGCTCGCCAGGCCCAGGAAACCGGCCAGCTCGACCTGATGTGGGAATACACCGGGGTGTCGCTGGTGTCCTACAACCACATCGATGAGCGTATGCCCAGTGCCGAGGCCACCTACGCCAAGGTCAAGGAGCTGGATGCCAAAAAAGACCTGATCTGGCTGACCCCGTCGAAATTCAGCAACACCTATGCCCTCGGCTTGCCGAAGCAGGTCGCCGAGGCCTACCCGCAGATCAACTCGATCAGCGACCTCAACCAGGTGCTGCGCGACGAGCGCAAGCGTAACCACCTGGTGGCTCTGGACACCGAGTTCGCCAACCGCCCCGACGGCCTGGTCGGGCTCAAGGAAATGTACGACCTGCAGGTCGGCCGCGCCAACATCCGCCAGATGGACGCGGGCCTGGTCTACACGGCCATGCACAACAACCAGGTGTTCGCAGGCCTGGTCTACACCACCGACGGTCGCCTGAGCGCGTTCAACCTCAAGCTGCTCGAAGACGACAAGCACTACTTCCCCGACTACACCGCCGCCCCGGTGGTGCGCAAGGCCGTGCTCGACGCCAACCCGCAACTGGTCGCCCTGCTCAAGCCACTGGCCGAGCAGCTCGATGACGAGACCATGCGCCAGCTCAATGCCAAGGTCGACGTGGACCACCAGAACCCGTCCGCAGTGGCCGCCGCATTCCTGCGAGAGCATCCCCTCAAGGAGGTACAGCCATGAGCCTGCTCGACACGTTCGCCCACCTCGACTGGGCCCAGGTGCTGCAACTGACCTGGCAGCACATCATGCTGGTCGGCATCGCCGTCGGCCTGGCGATCCTCGTTGGCGTGCCGCTGGGCATCCTGATGACCCGCTTCCCGGCGGTGGCCGGCCCGCTGCAGGCCAGCGCCACAGTGCTGCTGACCATCCCCTCGATTGCGTTGTTCGGCCTGCTGCTGCCGTTCTACTCCAAGTTCGGCCAGGGGCTGGGCCCCTTGCCGGCGATCACTGCCGTGTTTCTTTATTCGCTGCTGCCCATCCTGCGCAACACCTACCTGGCCCTGACCAATGTCGAGCCCGGTATCCGTGAAGCCGCGCGTGGCATCGGCATGACCTTCGGCCAGCGCCTGCGCATGGTCGAGCTGCCCATCGCCGTACCGGTGATCCTCGCCGGCGTGCGCACCGCCGTGGTGATGAACATCGGTGTGATGACCATTGCCGCCACCATCGGCGCCGGCGGCCTCGGCGTGCTGATCCTGACTTCCATCAGCCGCAGCGACATGTCGATGCTGCTGGTCGGCGCCGTACTGGTCAGCCTGCTGGCGATCATCGCCGACCTGCTGCTGCAAACCCTGCAACGTGCCCTGACTCCAGAAGGACTGCGCTCATGATCGAACTGAAGAACCTCAGCAAAACCTTCAACGTCAACGGCAAGGACGTCAAAGCCGTCGACTCGGTTAGCCTCACCGTCAATGAAGGGGAAATCTGCGTGTTCCTCGGCCCGTCGGGCTGCGGCAAGAGCACCACGCTGAAAATGATCAACCGCCTGATCACGCCCACCTCGGGCCAGGTGTTCATCAATGGCGAAGACACCACCGGGCTGGACGAAGTTACCCTGCGCCGGCACATCGGCTATGTGATTCAGCAGATTGGTCTGTTCCCCAACATGACCATCGAGGAGAACATTACCGTGGTCCCGCGCCTGCTTGGCTGGGACAAGCAGAAATGCCACGAGCGGGCTCGCGAGCTGATGCACATGATCAAGCTCGAACCCAAGCAGTACCTGCAACGCTACCCGCGCGAGCTGTCTGGCGGCCAGCAACAGCGTATCGGCGTGATTCGCGCCCTGGCAGCAGATGCACCCGTGCTGTTGATGGACGAGCCATTTGGCGCGGTCGACCCGATCAACCGCGAGATGATCCAGAACGAATTCTTCGAAATGCAGCGGGCGCTGAACAAGACGGTAATCATGGTCAGCCACGACATCGACGAAGCGATCAAACTGGGCGACAAGATTGCCATCTTCCGTGCCGGCAAGCTGTTGCAGCTGGATCACCCGGATACCCTGTTGGCGCACCCGGCGGATGATTTCGTCAGCAACTTTGTGGGCCAGGACAGCACCCTCAAACGCCTGTTGCTGGTGCGTGCCGAGGATGCAGCGGACAACGCGCCGTCGGTGAGCCCGGAAACACCGGTGGGCGACGCGCTGGAGCTGCTCGATGAGCACGACCGCCGCTACGTGGTGGTGACCGATGCGCAAAACAAGGCCTTGGGCTATGTGCGCCGGCGCGACATGCACCGCCAGCAAGGCACTTGCGGTGATTTCCTGCGGCCGTTCAATGCCACGGCCTCGTACGATGAGCACTTGCGCATCCTGCTGTCGCGCATGTACGAGTTCAACCGCGCGTGGTTGCCAGTGTTGGATGCCGAGCAGGTGTTCTTGGGCGAGGTGACGCAGGAGTCGATTGCCGCGTACCTGAGCTCGGGGAGATCGCGGGGGGCGAAGAGCAGTATCGTTTCGCCGGCCGAGGCGGTGGTTTCGTAATCGTCGGGGGCGCTTTGCACCCCTTCGCGGGTAAACCCGCTCCTACAACGGCCTGTGTTCAATCCCCGATGTATGTCCACCACCGATCATGTGTAGGAGCGAGCGAAGGGCCGCAAAGCGGCCCCGGCAATCTCGATCAAAACCCAACACTGGCCTGCACGTAGAAGGTTCGCGGCTCACCCACGTAAAGGCCGGCATTGTTGTCACTGGAGCGGGTGAAGTACTGCTTGTCGAACAGGTTCTTCACCCCCGCCGCCAGCTTCAGGTTGGACAGTTCAGGCCCGAATTCGTACCCACCGCGGGCATGCCAGGTCACATAACCCGGAATATCGCCATACTGCCCGTCAGCACTTGGCTGGGTAATGTAATCGCCATTGAAGCTGCCATCGGCATTGATCCCGGTTCCCGGCGCACGCTGCTTCGATTGGGCATAGGCGTCCAGGTTCCAGGTCCAGCGGTTAACTGCGTAACGCACCCCGGCAGTGGCCACCTGGCGTGAATAGAACGGCAGGTCTCGGCCCTTGAACCCTGGGATATCCCCTTCATAGGTCGCGCGGGTATAGGTGTAGCCACCGCTCACCGACAGCCCGTCCAGGCGCGGGTCCAGCCCGGCCAGGTCATAACGCACCGAAGCCTCGATGCCCTGGTGCTTGGTCGCACCGAGGTTGGTCCAGCCCACGTCGTTGCTGATGTACTGCAGCTCATCATCAAAGTCGATGTAGAACGCCGTCAGCTCACCGGCAAAGCCGCCATTGTCATAACGGGTACCGATTTCGTAGGTCTTGGCTTTTTCCGGCTCCAGGCCATTGGCCGTACTGTTGCCAGAACCGCCCTGGCCCAGCTGGAAGTACTGCAGGCTACCGAACGACGTCTCGTAGTTGGCGAACACCTTCCAGGCATCGGAAACGTGGTACATCACGCTCAGTGCCGGCAAAGGCTCGTTGCTGGTGATGCTGCGGTTCTTCTCGGCTACCGGGCGGTTGTTGGCGTCCAGCACCGGGCGGTCGCGCCAGTCGGTATTGATGTGCTCGAAGCGCACGCCAGGGGTGATGGTCCAGTTGCCCACGTCGATCTTGTCGTCGATGTAGTAGGCGCTGGCCTCGGTGCCGCCACTGCGGTCCTGGAACACGTGGCCGTCGGAAGTCGGGGTCACCGTCGGCACGTTGTCGATCAGCGCCAGGCGAGTCGATTGTTCGCGCATCGCTTCCTTCAGGTAACGGTAACCGACACTGACTTCCTGGGTGGTTGGGCCGGCAAAGAAGATGCGCGACACACGGGGTTCGATGGCAAAGGTGTGGTAGTTGCGCGGGTACGACGACAACGTCTTCATGTCCCGCGAGGCGATGGTGCTGCCGCGGAAGCTGTCGGTGTAGTAGGTCAGCACTTCGAACTGGGTGGCATCGTCGAGCTGCCGCTGCCATTTGAACGACACATCCTTGCGCCGGCCCGCGAAGTAGTCGTAATCGCGCAGGGACTGGTACGGGTTGCTGTCGTATTGGGCCTGGGTCAGGCCACCCGGCATGTCGGCACGGCCATCGTAATAATGGAAGTTCAGCCAGAACTCATCGACATCGGTTGGCGCCCAATGCGTCTTGAGGATTACGTCGTCGATGTCGTTGCCGTTGTTGCTTTCACGGTAACCGTTGCCATTCACCCCGGTGTACAACAGCGCCACGCCCATGCCATTGTCGGCCGTGCCACCGACGAAGGCTGACTCGGTATGTTTCCAGCCACCGTGCTGGGAGGTCTCCAGGGTGGTGGACAGCTCTGCCGAGGCCTTTTCCGGAATCGCCCGGGTTACAAAGTTGATCACGCCGCCCACGTTCTGCGGGCCATAGCGCACCGAGCCGGCACCGCGCACGACGTCGATGCTGTCGAGGTTGCCAGAAGAAATCGGTGCCATCGACAGCTGTGGCTGGCCATACGGCGCGAAGGCGGCCGGGATGCCATCGATCAGTACCGTGGAGCGCGGCGACAGGCGCGAAGTAAGGCCGCGTACGCCCACGTTCAGCGACAGGTCGCTGCCACCGGTCCCGTTGGAGTCCTGCACTTGCACGCCGGGGATGCCGCGCAGCACGTCGCGCACGTTCATTGCGCCCTTCTCCACCATTGCCTCGCGGCGTACCACGGTGCGTGCCCCAGGGTGGTTCTGTACCACGCTCTGCTGGGCATCACCCAGCCAGTCACCGACCACCTTGATGTCGGTGGGTGCCAGCTCCAGGCTGCCGCTGCCCAGGTCAAGGGTAGTCGGCAGAGGCTTCACCACAACGGTGTCCCCGGACATCTCGTAGGTGAGCCCGCTGCCTTGCAACAGCTGTTGCAGCGCCTGCACCGGCGCCAGGTTGCCCGATACCGCCGGGGCCTGTTTGCCGGCGACCAGCTCGGGGCTGAAAAACAGCTGCAGGCTGGTTTGCTGGCCGAGCTGGTTCAGCGCCGAACCCAACGGCTGGGCCTGGATGTGGAGGGCATTAGCGGCCTCTGCGGCCTGGCTGCCAAGGGCCACAGTACTGACCGCCAGGGCCAGCGCCAGGGCGCGAAAGCGTGGGAGAGGTTTGTTGTTGTTCACGTCGTCGAAACATCCTGGAATGCGGAATAAACGCCAACCGCGTGCAAATGGAAATGCTTGGCAGTTGCAGCTGGCGAGGAAGACGAACGAGTGAAAAAAAACCTGAATCTATTTGGCGATTATTTCGCTGGAGCCGTCTTCATAGGCTTTGATGGCCACCGGGAGGATGCTCGGCAAGGCCCGCAGCAGAGCGTCTGTATCGTTGGTACTGAAGGTACCGGACAGGCGCAGCCGGGCGACTTTCCCAGAGGCGACCCGCAATGGCTGGCGACGGTAGCGCGAGGTTTCGGCCACTACTTCGGCGAGGGTTGCGTTGTCGAACACCAGCTTGCCTTGTCGCCATGCGGTCATGGCGCCGGTGTTGACCGCATAGGGTGCGGCGACCAGGCCCTGTACATCTATATGCGACCCCTGCCCGGCCGTCAGTTGCGCCAGCGAGTCGCCCTTGCCCTGCACCCGCACCGACCCCTGCTCCACCGCCACACGGGTGCTGGCTGGGTCCAGGCGGACGTCAAAGCGGGTACCTGTGACGATCACACTGCCCTGGGCAGTGTCGACCACAAATGGCCGGTTACTGTCATGGGCGACGCTGAACATCACTTCACCGGCGTTCAGGCGCACGTGCCGCCGGCCGGCGCTGAACTCGACCTGCACCTGCGTGTTGCCATTGAGCTCCAGATGCGAGCCATCCGGCAGTTCGACCTGACGGCGCTCATTGAAGGCCGTCTGCAGGCTGCCTTGATGGTTCAGTTGCAGGTGGTGCCAGCCGCCCCAGCCCAGGCCAAGCGCCACTACCGCGACACTGGCGGCCAACGCCTGGCGCATGAAACGCCGTCTTGGCAGCTGCGGCACCGAGTCTGGCTGGCACAGTGCCTCCAGGTGCTGACGTGGAATGAAGTCGGCGGCCTGCCACACGCGGCAGAGATGCTCATATTCTTCCCGGTGGTGCTCGTCGCTCGCCAACCAGGCATGCAACTGCTTGTGCAGCCCGGCATCCCGAGGCGCATCCTGCACGCGGGCGAACCATGCGGCCGCCTGCTCGCGGACGGCATCGGTACCGTGCTGTTTCATCGAAAAGGCCTCCTGACTCTTCATGCCGACACATCCAGGTGCTCACGCAGGTGCCGAAGCGTGCGGATCATATACTTTTCGACCATGTTCTTGCTCAACCCCATGCGCTCGGCAATCTCGGCCTGGGTCAGGCCTTCGAGCTTCTGCCAGATGAACACCTGCCGGCAGTTGAGTGGCAGCTTGGCAAGCGCCCGCTCGACGCTGTCGGCCAGCTCCAGGGCATGCACGTAGGCTTCCGGGTCGCCACTGCCGGTTGCGCCTTCGTCGAAGGCTTCCCGCTCCAGTGCCTGGCGCCGGTCTTCGCGACGGAAGCCATCCACAGCGATGTTGCGCGCAGCCTGATGCAGGTAGGCGCGTGGCTGCTCAACCTGCTCGCGCGGGGTTTCCAGTACCCGGACAAAGGCATCGTGGGTGAGGTCTTCGGCCTGCTGACGACTGCGCAGCTTGCGCGTCCAGGTGCCGATCAGCTCATGGTAGTGGTCGAGGAAGCCTTTGTGTCCGGACACGGTCGGGGTCATCAGGGAGGCAGATAAGGGTGCGAATAGTAATGTTTCGCATCAAAAGCAGCAAATCCGCCAGTCGGTAACAAAAAATTTATGGGCGGTTTCCTGTACGGAGGTACCAGGAAAATGTGGCCATAAATATGAACACCTCCGCCCTTTTCGCGGGCAAGCCCGCCCCCACATGGAACGCGTATCCCCTGTAGGAGCGGGCTTGCCCGCGAAGGGCCCAACACGCTCCATTCCACAATTTTTTACGCTTGAAAGATCGCAGGGAACATCAGCCGGTCACACGAGTCGGTTATTCAAATGGCTGGTCGTCGATCCACGTCGATCACGCCCGGATTGCCTGTTGATTCTGCATTCTTCACGCCCTAAAGTGCGCGCCGAACGTCCATGCTGGAAACGATCCATCCGGCTCAAGTACTGAGTAGGCGAACCAAAGTGGGGATACGGAGGACGTTCAGTTTGCAGCCACTTAATCTTTCAGTTTGCCCATGGAGTCCCTGAGCATGTCGATCCAGGTCGAAGACTATTTCGCGCGTGAAACCTTCCAGAAAATGAAGGCGTTCGCTGACAAGCAGGAAACCCCGTTCGTACTCATCGACACCCAGATGATCAGCCAGGCGTACGACGACCTGCGCGCCGGTTTCGAATTTGCCAAGGTCTACTACGCGGTCAAGGCCAACCCGGCCGTGGAAATCATCGACCTGCTCAAAGAGAAAGGTTCGAGCTTCGACATCGCCTCGATCTACGAGCTGGACAAAGTGATGGGCCGCGGTGTCAGCGCCGACCGTATCAGCTACGGCAACACCATCAAGAAGTCCAAGGACATCCGCTACTTCTACGAGAAGGGCGTGCGCCTGTACGCCACCGACTCGGAAGCCGACCTGCGCAACATCGCCAAGGCCGCACCGGGCTCGAAAGTGTATGTGCGTATTCTGACTGAAGGCTCCACCACTGCCGACTGGCCGCTGTCCCGCAAGTTCGGCTGCCAGACCGACATGGCCATGGACCTGCTGATCCTCGCCCGCGACCTGGGTCTGGTGCCTTATGGCATCTCCTTCCACGTGGGCTCGCAGCAACGCGACATCAGCGTGTGGGACGCCGCCATCGCCAAGGTCAAGGTAATCTTCGAACGCCTGAAAGAAGAAGACGGCATCGAACTGAAGCTGATCAACATGGGTGGTGGCTTCCCGGCCAACTACATCACCCGTACCAACAGCCTGGAAACCTACGCCGAAGAAATCATCCGCTTCCTCAAGGAAGACTTCGGTGACGAACTGCCGGAGATCATCCTCGAGCCCGGCCGTTCGCTGATCGCCAACGCTGGCATCCTGGTCAGCGAAGTGGTGCTGGTCGCACGTAAGTCGCGTACCGCCGTCGAGCGCTGGATCTACACCGACGTGGGCAAGTTCTCCGGCCTGATCGAAACCATGGACGAAGCCATCAAGTTCCCGATCTGGACCGAGAAGAAAGGCGAAGCCGAGGAAGTGGTCATCGCCGGCCCGACCTGCGACAGCGCCGACATCATGTACGAGAACTACAAGTACGGGCTGCCGCTGAACCTGGCCATCGGTGACCGCCTGTACTGGCTGTCGACCGGCGCCTACACCACCAGCTACAGCGCAGTGGAATTCAACGGATTCCCGCCGCTGAAGGCTTACTACCTGTAATGCACAACGGGGCTGAAAGGCCCCGTTTTCATGTGCGTGCTGTCGGTGCTGGCCTCTTTGTGGATAAACCGTACAACGGCCTGCGCCCAACCACCGATACGTGTGTAGGCGCGGGTTTACCCGCGAATACGGCGGCGGCGGCAACGGTGAACGACCAGTGGAAATTGGCCAGCACAGTCAACCACCACGCCGTTCGATCTCCTCGGCATAGCGCCCGGCAAAGGCCATGAGCACCGGCCCCGCCTCCTGCAAGGTCACCAGCGCCGCACGCAGGAAGTTCATGTTGCCCTCGATCCGCGCCCGCTCCAGCCAAGGCGCGGCCTCCGCCACCTGGCCACGTTCGACCAGCACCAGCGCCAGGCTGAACATCCCACGAAAATCCCCCGCCTCGGCCGAACGCCGATACCAGCGCACCGCCCGCGCCGGGCTGGGCGCCGTGGCAATGCCCTGCTCCAGGTAACGCCCATACAGGTTCATCGATTTGGCATGCCCCAGCTGCGCAGCCTTCTCGTAGCACATCAGTGCCTGCGCCTGATTGGCCGGCACCCCACGCCCGGTCGCCAGAAGGTTGCCCAGGTTATACAGGCCCCAGTCCAAACCCGAATCGGCCGCACGGGCGTAGTGAACGGCCGCCTGCACCAAACTCACCTCGCCGCCCCAGCCATGCTCCAGGCAACGCCCGAGCATGTTGTGCGCCATGGCACTGCCACCCTGTGCAGCGATACCGAACCAACGCCGGGCAACCGTGGCATCCTGCTGGATGCCACGCCCATCCAGCAGGATCTGCCCCAGCAGCAACTGCGCCTCGACCGCGCCCTGCCCCGCTGCCGCCAGAATCGCCTGGGCGGCCTTGCCAGGGGTTTCCTCGAGCATGGCCTGCAAGCCGGCCACATCCACTACTTCCTCACGTCGCAGCAGGTAGGACACGGCTCAGACCTCAGCCCAGCGGCGCAGCAAGTTATGGTAGGTGCCCGTCAGCTGCAACAGCGAAGGATGGTCCGGCACATCGGCGGTCAGTTGCTGGATGGCGTTGTCCATCTCGAACAGCAGCGTCCGCTGGCTGTCATCGCGCACCAGGCTCTGGGTCCAGAAGAATGCGGCATAGCGTTGGCCACGGGTCACTGGGTTGACCTTGTGCAGGCTTGTGCCGGGGTACAGCACCATGTCACCGGCGGCCAGCTTGACCTGCTGCACGCCATAGGTGTCCTGGATCACCAGCTCACCGCCGTCGTAGCTTTCCGGGTCACTGAGGAACAGCGTGGAAGACAGGTCGGTACGCACCCGCTCCGGGCTGCCTTTGGGCTGGCGCAGGGCGTTGTCGATGTGGAAACCGAAGTTGCCGCCTTCGCGGTAGCAGTTGATCAGCGGTGGGAACACCTTGTGCGGCAAGGCTGCCGACATGAAGCGTGGGGTTTTCCACAGGCGGTCGATCAGCGCACTGCCGATTTCCTTGGCCAGCGCATGGCCTTCCGGCAACTGCAGGTTGTGCTTGGCCTTGGCCGACTGATAACCCGCCGTAACCTTGCCATCGGCCCAGTCGGCCCGCTCCAGCGCCTCGCAGATACGGGCCAGTTCATCAGCGTCGAACAGGCCTGGGATGTGAAGCAGCATGGCAACGGCACCGTTAGGAAATGTAAAGGCGCAATGATATTGATTCCCTTTTGCGCTACACAAGCCCCATTCGCCACTTAAGACGTTTCAGCGGCATGAAACCGTAAAGACAAATTGTAAAGATTGTAAATTCTTCACGAATGGTAACGAGTCTCAATTGTTAGTCAAAATTGCTTACATTAAGATCCACCGCCTCAATACCTTGGGGAAGGTTCTTTGCAATGCGCCAGTACGTACCATCTGCTGTGAGTTCGCCACGCCTGATCGTGTCTGCCATCGGTGTCGCCCTGAGTGCCTCGTCGGCCTATGCCGCCGATCCGGCCGCCAGCAGCGCCATCACCCTCGATGCCACCAGCGTCAACGGCAAGGCTGAACAAGCCAGCACCGATTACAAGGTGGACAAGGCCGCCTCGCAGAAGTACACCGCGCCGCTGGTAGACACCCCGCGCTCGATAACCGTGATCCCGCAGCAAGTGATCAAGGACACCAACGCCCTGACCCTGCAGGATGCCCTGCGCACCGTACCCGGCATTACCTTCGGTGCCGGCGAAGGTGGCAACCCGCAAGGCGACCGCCCGTTCATTCGTGGCTTCGACGCCCAGGGCGATACCTACCTGGACGGCGTACGTGACACTGGCGCCCAAACCCGCGAAATCTTCGCCATCGAATCTGTTGAAGTGGCCAAGGGGCCGAACTCGGCCATCGGTGGCCGCGGCGCGGCCGGCGGTACCATCAACCTGGTAAGCAAGCGCGCGCATCTGGGCAACTCGCTGGACGGCGCCTGGACCTGGGGCAGCGACCAGACCCAGCGCTACACCTTCGATGGCAACTACCAGTTCAGCGATACCGTTGCCGGTCGCCTGAACCTGATGACCCACGAAAGCAACGTCGCCGGCCGCGACAAGGTCAACTACGACCGCTGGGGTATCGCCCCGTCGCTGGCCTTTGGCCTGGGCACGCCGACCCGCGTCAACCTTGACTACTACCACCTGGAAAGTGACGACCTGCCGGATTCGGGTATCCCTTACACCATCCCGACCAACGGCAGCGCCGGGCGCACCTCGGCACACCCGAGCAAGCCGAATGATGGCGGCGACAGTGATAACTTCTATGGCCTGACCGGCCGCGACTTCCGCAAGACCCGAGTGGATATCGCAACCTTCGCCGTCGAGCACGACCTGACCGACTCGCTGACCATCAAGAACACCCTGCGTCACGGCAACAGCATGCAGGACTACATCCTGACCCAGCCCGACGACAGCAAGGGCAACGTCAACAACGGCAGTGTCTGGCGCCGCGCCAACACCCGTGTCGGCAACACCGCCACTACCACCAACCAGACCGATCTGTTCGGCGAGTTCTACGTTGGCGGCATGAAAAACAGCTTCTCGACCGGTATCGAACTGAGCCGTGAAGAAAGCGAGCGCTCAAGCTACACCGTCGACACCGACACCGTGCCAGGCGGGTCTGCCAACAGCAACTGCACCCCAGGCATGATCGGCGCCACCAGTGGCTATAACTGCACTTCGCTGAGCAACCCGAACCCGGATGATCCGTGGAACGGCGCCATCTCGCGCAACTATGCCGGCACCACCACCAACAGCAAGACCCGTGCAATCTACGTGTTCGACACCCTGGAGCTTACCCCGGAGTGGCTGGTCAACATGGGCCTGCGCTACGACCACTTTGACACCGACTACAAGACCTACAACGCCGCTGGCACCACCACCGCCAAAGGCAAAGATGTCAGCGAGTTCGTCACCGGCCAGCTGGGCCTGGTGTGGAAGCCGGCCGAAAACGGCAGCATCTACGTGTCCTATGCCACCTCCGCCACACCACCTGGCGCCATGCTTGGCGAAGGTACCGAAGGCAACCCGCTGGGCGGCACGCCAGACCGTAACGGCAACCTGCTGGGCAGCGACATGGAGCCGGAAGAAACCACCAACTACGAGATCGGTACCAAGTGGGACCTGCTTGACCAGCGTCTGTCGCTGGCTGCCGCGCTGTTCCGCACCGAGAAGGAAAACGCCCGGGTCCAGGTCAACACCAATACCTACGAGAACATTGGCGAGACCCGGGTTCAAGGTATCGAACTGTCGGCCAGCGGCAAGCTGACCGACAAGTGGCAGGTGTTCGCCGGCTACACCTACATGCAGGCTCGCCAGATCGACGGCGGCCCGGTGGGCAAGGCCAACGACGGCAACCAGCTGCCGAACACGCCAAACAACAGCGCCAGCCTGTGGACCACCTACTCGATCACACCAAAGCTGACCGTTGGCGGTGGTGCGTTCTACGTGGATGACGTGTACGGCAGCGTGGCCAACACCACCATGGTCGACAGCTACGTACGCTACGACGCCATGGCCGCCTACAAGCTGACCAAGAACGTCGACCTGCAACTGAACGTGCAGAACCTGACCAACGAGGTGTACTACGACAAGGCCTTCTCCACCCACTTCGCCAACCAGGCGGCTGGGCGGACGGCACTGCTGACCACCAGCGTCCACTTCTGATGTCGGGATTGGGTTGATCCGCTAGAAGGGCTGCTCCTGTGGCGGCCTCTTCGCGGGCTTGCCCGCTCCCACAAGTCCACCACAACCTTCAAACCCTGTGGTGTACCTGTGGGAGCGGGCAAGCCCGCGAAGAGGCCGGTACAAGCTTCCACCAAAAGAAGCCCACCCCCGCCCCGGTCATTGAGCGGGGCTTTTGCGTATCAAGGCATAATGCACGCCGCGCTGGTCGCGGCAGCAACTCAAGGTGAGAAACGTGGTGAAGAAGACGCTGTTCCAATTGCACTGGTTCTTTGGCATCACCGCTGGCCTGGTGCTGGCCTTGATGGGCATTACCGGGGCGCTGTACTCGTTCCAGGAAGAACTGCTGCGCGCATTCAATGCCGATGTACTCAAGGTAGAAGTACGCGCCGAAGGCGTGCTACCGCCGGCCGAGCTGGTTAAGCGGGTCGAAGCCCAGCAACACGACAAAGTCTCGATGCTGTGGGTCGACGTGCGCGAAGGCAACGCTGCACGGATCTTCTTCATGCCCGCACCGGGCGAACGCCGTGGCGAGCTGCGCTATGCCGACCCGTACACCGGCGAACTCAAGGGCGAAGCGGCCGGGCAAGGCTTCTTCAACCTCATGCTCAAGCTGCACCGTTTCCTCGCCATGGGCGATACTGGCCGGCAAATCACCGGGGCCTGCACCCTGATGCTGGTGTTCTTCTGCCTGTCCGGCCTTTACCTGCGCTGGCCGCGTAAAGCGCTGGACTGGCGCACCTGGCTGACCTTCGACTGGGCCAAGAAAGGCCGCGCCTTCAACTGGGACCTGCACGCCGTTGCCGGCACCTGGTGCCTGCTGTTCTATCTTCTGTTCGCCCTGACCGGGCTGTTCTGGTCCTATGAATGGTACCGTGAAGGCCTGAACAAGCTGCTGGCCGACGCGCCGGCCGCGGGCCAGCAGCAAAAACGTGGTGAAGGCCGTGGCCGGCACGGGCCGCAAAAAGTCGACAAGAATGCGCCACCGCTGGTGGTGGACTACGACGCCATCTGGGCCAACCTCAAGGACGCCGCAGGCCCAGGCCTGTCCACCTACAACCTGCGCCTGCCGCCTGCTGGCGGTCAGCCGGCCAACCTGTTCTACCTGCTCGACAACGCCGCGCACCCACGTGCCTTCAATACCCTGGTCCTGGACCCGGCCACCGGCCAGGTTAAAAAGCACGACCGCTACACCGACAAGTCCTTCAAGGCGCAACTGCTGCAGAGTGTTTACGCCTTGCACGTCGGCGAATACTTCGGCTTGCCCGGGCGCATCATCGTCACCATCGCCAGCCTCACCATGCCGTTGTTCTTCGTCACCGGCTGGCTGCTGTACCTCGACCGCCGCCGCAAGAAACGTCAGGTGCGCGCAGCCCGTGGCAACGTCGCCAACAGCGGCACTGGCGACGGCTGGCTGATCGGCTTCGCCAGCCAGAGTGGCTTTGCCGAACAGTTGGCCTGGCAGAGTGCCGAGCAGCTGCAGGCAGCTGGCCAGCCCGTTCAGGTGCGCGCCCTTGCCGAGCTGGGTGAAAACGACCTGCGCCAGGCCCATCGCGCGCTCTTCGTGGTGAGTACATTCGGCGACGGCGAAGCGCCCGACAGCGCTCGCGCCTTCGAGCGCAAGGTGCTCGGCCAGCCTTGGGCACTGAACAACCTCAACTATGCCCTGCTCGCCCTCGGTGATCGTCAGTACCCGCACTTCTGCGGTTTCGCTCGTCGTCTCCAGGCGTGGCTGGGGGAGCGCGGTGCCAGCAGTGCATTCAGCCCGGTGGAAGTGGACAACGCCGACAAGGCCGCCCTGCAGCAATGGCAGCAGGAACTGGCGCAACTGACGGGCGTCCAGCCGGTGGCCGCCTGGCAGCCGCCAACCTTTGCCAACTGGTCGCTGGTGCGCCGCAAACTGCTCAACCCCGGCAGCCAAGGCCAACCGGTGTACCTGCTTGGCCTGCAGGCTGCAGAACCTGCGAGCTGGGAATCCGGCGATCTGGTAGAGATACTGCCGCTGAATGGGCAGCCACGGATCGACGCGTTCCTCAAGGGCATGGCACTGGACGCCGGCAGCCAGGTGCAGGTGAATGGCCTGAGTGAAACCCTTGCCCAGGCACTCGCTGGCCGCCAACTGCCGACGCGCCGCGACCACCTGATCGGCTTGCAGCCACAAGCGCTGGTCGATGCACTGGTGCCAATCGGTTGCCGCGAGTACTCCATTGCTTCGATCGCCAGCGATGGTGTGCTGGAGCTGATCGTGCGCCAGGAACGCCACCCCGACGGCAGCCTTGGCTTGGGCTCTGGCTGGCTGACCGAATACCTGCCAATGAATGGCACCCTGAGCCTGCGCCTGCGGCGTAACAGTGGCTTCCATCTGCCTGAGGCCGCTGCGCCGATGATCCTGATCGGCAACGGCACTGGCCTGGCGGGTCTTCGCAGCCTGTTGCGCGCGCGGGTCAATGCCGGTGAGCAGCGCAACTGGCTGTTGTTCGGCGAGCGTAATCGGGCGCATGACTTGCTGTGTGGCGATGAGCTGCACGCTTGGCTGGACAACGGCGACCTGGCACGACTGGACCTGGCGTTCTCGCGCGATCAGGCCGAGAAGGTGTATGTGCAGGACGTGATGCTGGAGCAGGCCGAGGACTTCAAGCGCTGGGTGGCCGACGGGGCTTGCGTGTACGTCTGCGGCAGCCTGCAGGGCATGGCGGCGGGGGTGGATGCGGCGCTCAAAGGCATGCTGGGTGAAGCTGCTGTACAGCAGTTGATCGAGGATGGGCGGTATCGGCGGGATGTGTATTGATCGGTGTGTAGGAGCGGGTTTACCCGCGAATACGGTGGCGGCGGCAACGGTGAACGTCGGATGGAAATTGGCCAGCAGGCCCGGCCCTTTCGCGGGTGAACCCGCTCCTACGACGACCTGTGACCAACCGCCTATGCGTGTGTAGGCGCGGGTTTACCCGCGAATACGGTAGCGGCGGCAATGGTGAACGTCGCATGAAAATTGGCCAGCAGGGCCGGCCCTTTCGCGGGTGAACCCGCTCCTACACAACGGCCTGTGACCAACCACCGATGCGTGTGTAGGCGCGGGTTTACCCGCGAATACGGTGGCGGCGGCAATGGTGAACGACAGGTGGAAATTGGCCAGCAGGCCCGGCCCTTTCGCGGGCAAGCCCGCGAAGAAGCCGGCCCTGCTGTCAGTGCAACTCGAAGGTATCGGCATCCAGGTTGGCCGGGAACTTGGCCCGGTACGCCGCCAGTTCCGCCGCGCTCAGTACTGCAGTGAACACCCCGTCCGCCTCCCCGGCACTGAGCAGGCTCTCGCCCTGGAAATCCAGCACCTGGCTGTCACCAGAGTAAGCAAAGCCTTTACCGTCCGTGCCCACCCGGTTCACCGCCGCCACATAGCACAGGTTTTCGATGCCCCGCGCCGGCAGCAGGCGGTTCCAGTGCTGGCGACGCGCGGCCGGCCAGTTGGCGGTGTACAGCAGCAGGTCAGTGTCCTGGGCGTCACGGCTCCACACAGGGAAGCGCAGGTCGTAGCAGATCAGCGGGCGAATCCGCCAGCCCTTGAGCTCGAACTGCACCTGCCGCTCGCCTGGGGTGTAATGTTTGTGCTCACCGGCCATGCGGAACAGGTGGCGCTTGTCGTAGTGCAGAATCTCGCCGTCCGGCCGCGCCCACAACAGGCGGTTGCGGTGGCTGCCATCGGCGGCCTGGATGATCACACTGCCGGTAATCACCGCGTTGTGCTTCTTGGCCTGTGCCTTCAGCCATTTGTAGGTCGGACCGTTCTCCGGCTCGCACAGGCTTTCCGATTGCATCGAAAAACCGGTGGTAAACATTTCCGGCAGGATCACCAGGTCAACCTCGCCCACCTGCTCCAGCAGCACCTCGAAGTGCGCGTAGTTGGCCTCGCGGTCGTGCCAGGCCAAGGTGGTTTGCACCAGGGCGACTTTCAGGTTCGGCAGTGTACTCAGATCGCGCATAGTCTTTCCGCTGCCTGACGCAGCGTCTCCTCTCGTTTGGCAAAGCACAGGCGCACCAGGCGTTGCTCGGGGATGGGTTGCTGGTAGAACACCGATACCGGAATGGTTGCCACGCCATGTTCGCGGGTAAGCCACAGCGACATGTCGACATCGTTCAGGTCCGGACGGATTTGCGAATAGTCCACCAACTGGAAATAAGTGCCCGTCGTGCGGGTAAAGTTAAAACGCGAGCCGTCCAGCAAACCGCAAAACAGATCGCGCTTAGCCTGGTAAAAGGCTGGCAACTCATCAATATGCTCGGGGTGCCCGGCCATGAAGTCGGCCAAGGCACACTGCAGCGGCGTCACGCCACAGAAATTGACGTACTGGTGCACTTTGCGCAGCTCGGCGCTCAGGGCAGGCGGCGCGATCACGTAACCGGTCTTCCAGCCGGTAACGTGGTACGTCTTGCCGAAGGAACTAACCACGAAGGCACGCGAGTACAACTGCTCATGGGCCAGCACACTGGCGTGGCGTACACCGTCGTAGACCAGGTGCTCGTACACTTCATCGCTGACCAGGTAGATATCGCGGTCGGCAATAAGTGCGGCCAACTGGTCGAGGTCTTCGCGGGTGATCAACGCGCCGCTGGGGTTGTGTGGCGAGTTGAGGATGACCATGCGCGTGCGCGGGCTCAAAGCATCGCTGAATTTCTGCCAGTCGATACGGAAATCGCCGTCGCTCAACTGCACATGTACACAGCGACCACCGGCCAGCTCCACGGACGGCTCGTAACTGTCGTAGCAGGGGTTAAAGACGATCACTTCGTCACCGGCATGCACCACCGCCTGGATGGCACAGAAAATAGCCTCGGTGGCGCCGGGGGTGATAGTCACTTCCTGATCGGCATCCACCCTGGCCCCATACAGCCGCTCGACCTTGGCCGCTACCTGCTGGCGCAAAGCCGGCAGGCCGGTCATCGGCGAATACTGGTTATGCCCGGCAGCCACGTGCCGGCCCACTGCATCGAGCAGGGCCTGCGGGCCATTGAAGTCAGGAAAGCCCTGGGACAGGTTGAGCGCGCCAGTCTGCACGGCGAGCTGGGACATGGTGGTGAAGATGGTCGTGCCGACATTCGGCAGTTTGCTGCGGATCATGGAGCCCTCTTTCCTGGGGTATATCCGGCACGGGGTGGAGTCCGAGCATAGCGGATCGAGCGGTCAGGAAAAAGGTTGAAACAATAGGGGGATTGCTCTGGATCAAAGGGCGTCTGTGGGGGCAGCCTTGCTCGCCCCCACATGGCACCACTTAGCGTTTGTCGCGACGCTTCTTCTCGGCCTTCTTGTGGTGCGACATCAGGCGGCGTTTCTTGTTGACCTGGCGATCGGTAAGGGTGTTCTTCTTACCCTCGTACGGGTTCTCGCCGCCCTTGTACTCAATACGAATCGGCGTACCGACCAGTTTGAGCACCCGGCGATAGGTGTTTTCCAGGTAACGCGAGTACGACTTGGGAATGCTGTCGGTCTGGTTGCCGTGGATCACGATGAGCGGCGGGTTGGCACCGCCGAGGTGGGCATAGCGCAGCTTGATGCGGCGACCATTGACCATCGGCGGCTGGTGCTCGCTCACGGCATCTTCGAGGATCTGCGTCAGGCGGCTGGTCGGCCAGCGGGTGACCGCGGACTGGAACGCAGCCTGCACCGACTTGTACAAGTTGCCCACGCCCGTGCCATGCAGCGCAGAAATGAAGTGGATGTCGGCAAAATCGACGAAGAACAGCCGACGCTCCAGCTCGGTCTTCACGTAGGCGCGCTCAGCCGGCTCCATGCCATCCCACTTGTTCAGGGCAATGACGATGGCGCGACCGGCTTCAAGGGCAAAGCCCAGCAGGTTCAGGTCATGGTCGACCACACCTTCGCGGGCATCCATGACGAAGATGACGACGTTGGCGTCCTTGATTGCCTGCAGCGTCTTCACCACCGAGAACTTCTCGACTTCCTCGTGGATCTTGCCACGCTTGCGCACACCGGCGGTGTCGATGAAGGTGTACTTGTCACCATCACGCTCGAACGGGATGTAGATACTGTCACGGGTAGTACCCGGCTCGTCGTAGACCACCACACGCTCTTCGCCGAGCATGCGGTTGACCAGCGTCGACTTGCCAACGTTCGGGCGGCCGATGATGGCGATCTTGATGCCATCCTTCTCGCTTGGGCCAGGAATGCGCACGGCTTCCTCACCTTCAGCAACGTCCTGTTCGAGGGCTTCGTCTTCGGCATCACGCGGCAGGTGACCGAGCACGGCCTCCATCAAGGCGCTGATACCCCGGCCCTGGGAGCCTGCCACCGGAATGGCGTTGCCCATGCCCATTGGCGAGAATTCGGCGCGGGCAACGTCGGGGTCGATGTTGTCGATCTTGTTGGCAACCAGGATCGCGGCCTTGTTCCGCTTGCGCAGGTGCTCGGCGATCATCTGGTCTGCTGCGGTCATGCCCGCTCGGGCATCAACCAGGAACAGCACGTAGTCGGCTTCTTCGATGGCCATGAGCGACTGCTCGGCCATTTTTTCGTCCATGCCCACTTCGTCACCGGTGATACCACCGGTGTCAATCAGGATGAAGGAACGACCCTGCCAGCTGGCATCACCATACTGGCGGTCACGGGTCAGGCCCGACAGGTCACCGACGATGGCATCGCGGGTCTTGGTCAGGCGGTTGAACATGGTGGATTTGCCGACGTTCGGGCGGCCCACCAGGGCAATTACGGGAACCATCGGCTCTCCACTCTCGAATTCTTGAAAATGCAAAGGCCGCTGCAAGGCAGCGGCCGGAGTTTGGGCGGCGTGTCCTACGCCGCGGCTTGAAGCCCGCCAAGGCTTCAAGCATAGCTTCAGCGGATGGTCAGTGCCTCGAGCTTGCCGCTGTTGCCAAAGACATAGATGGTGTCGCCGACCACAAGTGGGCGGGCGCGCAGGCCATCGCTGTCGATACGCTCACGGCCGACGAAGCGGCCATCCACCTGGCTCAGCAGGTGCAGGTAACCTTCAAAGTCACCCACAGCCACGTAGCTGCTGAACACTTCAGGGGCGGTCAACTGGCGGCGAGCCATGCTGTCGTTGCTCCACAGGGCACTGGAAGAGCGCTCATCCACACCTTCCACGGTACCCGAAGCTTCGCTGACGTAGACGTTACCGAAGCCCTGGGCGACACCCACATAGCTGGAAGCATCGCGCTGCCACAGCTCGCGGCCGCTTTCCAGGTCCAGGCCCGCTACACGGCCCTGGTAGGTGCTGACGTACAGGGTACCACCAGACAGCAGCAAGCCGCCGTCGATATCAACCACACGGTCCAGCTCGGAACGGCCCTTCGGGATGGCCACGCGGCTTTCCCACACCGGCACACCGTTGTTGATGTCAACCGCGACCACTTTGCCGGTGGACAGGCCGGCAACCGCCAGGCGGTTGGTGGCGATCGGCGCACCGGTGCCACGCAGCGTCAGCACGGCCGGCGAGTTTTCGTAGATCCAGCGGCGGTCGCCAGTGGCGGCATCCAGGCCGATCAGGCGGTCGTCCTGAGTCTGCACCACCACCACGTCACCGTTGTTGGCAGGCGGGGCCAGCACTTCACTGGTCACGCGCGAGCGCCAACGCTCTTCACCGGTGCTGGAGTCCAGAGCAATGACTTCACCCTTGAGGGTGCCGAGCATGACCAGGCCATAGCCTACGCCAACTGCACCGGAAACCTGCAGCTCCAGGTCCTTCTTCCACACCACGTCACCCGTGATGCGGTCGAGGGCGAAGACTTCGCCGTTGACGTCGGAAGCGTAGATACGGTCGTTCTCGATGGCCGGTACCAGGGTGTTGTAGGTTTCACCTTGGCCGTCACCGATCGAACGGCTCCACTGCTTCTTCAGCACCACTTCCTCGGTGAACTTGGTCAGCTCGGCCGGGGGCAGTTCCTTCTTGCTGTTGCTGCTGCAACCTGCGGCCAGTACGGCCAGGGTCAGCACTGCTGCATGTTTCCAACCGATCACTTACGCGTCCCCTTTAGCCAGGTCATCCAGCTTCAATTGCAGGCCACCGACCGCCGCGTCATCGGACAGCGCAGCCTTGGCTTTTTCGTAAGCGCTGTGTGCGTCGTCGGCGCGACCCAGCTGCACCAGCAGGTCACCCTTCAACTCTTCACGGCTGGCCAGGAAGGCTTTGTCGGCGTCGCCGTCGAGCAGCTTGAGGGCATCCTCGGCCTTGTTCTGGGCTGCCAGTACGCGCGCCAGACGCTGACGCGAAATCTCGCCCAAGGTAACGTCGGCCGGTTTGTCCAGCACGCTTTTCAGCTCGGCTGCGGCGTCATCGAGCTTGCCGCTGTCGACCGCGACCTTGGCCACGAACAGGCTGCCGTACTGGGCGTAAGCGGTGCCGCCAAACTCGCTCTTGAGCTTGCCGGCCAGTTCCGCGACCTTGGTGGCGTCCGGCTGGCCGGTCGGTGTCAGGCTGGTTTCAATCAGCGCCTGATACAACTGCGAGGCACCTTGCGACTGGTTGGTCTGGTACTTGTGCCAGGTATTCCAGCCCAACACCACCACGCCAGCCAGCAATGCACCGGTCAGCAGCGGCTTGCCGTTGCGGTTCCACCAGTCCTTGACCCCTGCCAGGTCATCATCATCGGTACTCGACACCCCAATACTCCTTTTCGCCTATTCGCTTGTTGAACCGCGTTACGCCTGCGCGATCGCGGTTTCCAGGTGCTCTGCAAGAGCATCCCAGGCAATGTTCTGTTGTTCGCCCTGGCCACGCAGGGGCTTCAAGCCGATCTCTTGCTTGGCCAGCTCGTCGTCGCCGAGGATCAGGGCGAACAGTGCACCGCTCTTGTCGGCCTTCTTGAACTGGCTCTTGAAGCTGCCACCCCCGGCGTTGACAGCCAGGCGCAGGCCCGGCAAGCGGTCGCGCAAGCCTTCGGACAGGCGCAGGCCTGCCAGCTCCGCCTGCTCGCCAAACGCGCACAGGTAAACGTCGATCTGGCGGCTGATGGACTCCGGCACCTTGCCCAAGGTTTCCAACAGCAGGATCAGGCGCTCAATGCCCATGGCGAAACCAACGCCAGTGGTCGGCTTGCCACCCATCTGTTCGACCAGGCCGTCGTAACGGCCACCCGCGCACACCGTGCCCTGGGCGCCGAGCTTGTCGGTTACCCACTCGAACACGGTCTTGCTGTAATAGTCCAGGCCACGTACCAGCTTGGTGTTGATTACGAACGGAATACCGGCTGCGTCCAGGCGGGCCTTGAGGCCTTCGAAGTGCACGCGCGACTCTTCGTCCAGGTAGTCTTCCAGCTTCGGCGCCCCGACCAACACCGCCTGGGTGTTCTGGTCTTTGCTGTCGAGGATGCGCAGCGGGTTGCTCTTCAGGCGGCGCTGGCTGTCTTCGTCCAGTTGCTCCAGGCGCGCCGAGAGGAACTCGACCAACGCGTCACGGTAGCGTGCGCGGGCTTCACTGGTGCCCAGGCTGTTGAGCTCCAGCTTGACCGCGTCCTGAATGCCCAGCAGGCCCCACAGGCGCCAGGTCAGCATGATCAGCTCGGCATCGATGTCCGGGCCGTCCAGGTTGAACACTTCCACGCCAATCTGGTGGAACTGACGGTAGCGGCCCTTCTGTGGGCGCTCGTGGCGGAACATCTGGCCGATGTACCACAGCTTCTGCACCTGACCGTTGCCGGTGATGCCGTGCTCGAGCACCGCTCGCACGCAGGCCGCGGTGCCTTCAGGGCGCAGGGTCAGCGAATCACCGTTGCGGTCCTCGAAGGTGTACATCTCTTTTTCGACGATGTCGGTCACTTCACCGATCGAGCGTTTGAACAGCTCGGTGAACTCGACGATCGGCGTGCGGATCTGGCTGTACCCGTAGGTGTCCAGCAGCCCGGCCACGGTGCCTTCGAAGTAGCGCCACAGCGGCGACTGTTCTGGCAGGATGTCGTTCATGCCACGGATGGCTTGCAGCGATTTGCTCACGAAAAGTCCTTACGAATTCGGTGTGTCAGCCACGGACGATCAGCGCCGCGTCGGCCTCGGCCTTTTCGGCCGCTTTCTGGCGGATGAGCTTTTCCAGCTCATCGACCAGGTTGTCATTGGTCAGTTTCTGCGCAGGCTTGCCGTCGATGTAGATCAGGTTCGGCGTGCCGCCGGTCAACCCGACATGGGCCTCCTTGGCTTCACCCGGGCCGTTGACCACGCAACCGATCACCGCCACATCCAGCGGCACCAGCAGGTCTTCCAGGCGCCCTTCCAGCTCGTTCATGGTCTTGACCACATCGAAGTTCTGCCGCGAGCAGCTCGGGCAGGCGATGAAGTTGATGCCACGCGAACGCAGATGCAGCGACTTGAGGATGTCGTAGCCGACTTTCACTTCTTCGACCGGGTCGGCCGCCAGCGAGATGCGGATGGTATCGCCAATACCCTCGGCCAACAGCATACCGAGGCCGACGGCGGACTTCACCGTCCCCGAACGCAGGCCACCGGCTTCAGTGATGCCCAGGTGCAGCGGTTGCACGATCTGCTTGGCCAGCAGACGGTAGGCTTCGACAGCCATGAACACGTCCGAGGCCTTGACGCTGACCTTGAAGTCCTGGAAATCCAGGCGATCGAGATGCTCGACGTGGCGCAGGGCCGACTCGACCAGTGCGGCCGGGGTCGGTTCGCCATACTTCTTCTGCAGGTCTTTTTCCAGCGAACCGGCGTTGACCCCGATACGAATCGGAATGCCGCGGTCGCGGGCGGCATCGACCACAGCGCGCACACGGTCTTCACGGCCGATGTTGCCCGGGTTGATCCGCAGGCAATCAACGCCCAGCTCGGCAACGCGCAGGGCAATCTTGTAGTCGAAATGGATGTCGGCGACCAGCGGCACGCTGACCCGTTGCTTGATCTTGCCAAACGCTTCGGCGGCGTCCATGTCCGGCACCGAGACACGCACAATGTCCACGCCGGCGTCGACCAGACGCTGGATTTGCGCCACGGTGGCAGCGACATCGTTGGTGTCGGTGTTGGTCATGCTCTGCACCGCGATGGGCGCATCACCACCCACCGGCACATTGCCAACCCAGATTTTGCGGGATTCGCGACGTTTGATCGGAGATTCGCCGTGCATGACTTACTGTCCCAACTTCAGGCGAGCAGTCTCGCCACTGGTGAATGGGGCAACATCGACGGCCTGGCCGTTGTAGCTGACCTGGGCGCCCCGGGCAAAGCCCAGGCGTACCGCGAATGGCGGCTTGCCGGTCAGCTCGAGGTTGTCCCCCTTGCGCTTGATGGCGCTGAACAGCACCTTGCCGTTGCCGTCGCTGACCTGGGTCCAGCAATCGGCGGTGAACTGGATGGCGACCTTGGCGCTGCCAGCTGGCACTGCGGCAGGCTCGGTGGCCGCCACGGCCGGTGCCGGTGCAGGTGCAGCAGTGGCTTGTACCGGAGGCGTAACCGGTGCAGGCGAAGCAGCAGGTGCGGGTTGCACCGGCGCTTGCTGTGCTGGAGCAGGCGCTGCGGCAATGGCGGCCTCAGAGCTTACCGGTGCTTGTTCAGCGGCAGCAGGCTGCTCGGCAGCGCCCTGCTCCAGCGCCAGTGGCGCACTTTCAACTTGCTGGCCAGCGGAAACGGCCTGGTCTTCAGGCTCATCGAGCGGGTGAATCTGTGTGGTGCCGTCGGCGCTTTCGACCTCGACATGCTCCAGGGCAATCTTGGCCAGGTCCTTGCCCCGCAGGCTGCCCTGGTCCTGCCACCAGAAAAAGCCACCACCGACCACAGCCACCAGCAACAGCAGACTGACGCCGCGCAGGATGTTGTGCGACAGACGCACAGGCTCTTCGATACGGCCCAGCGAATGCACGTCGCTGCCTTTGGCGTGGGTACCGGTGTAACGGTCGAAGGCGTCTACCAGGGCGGCCTGGTCGAGGTCCATCAGCTTGGCGTAGGCACGAATGTAGCCACGAGCGAAAGTATGCCCGGGCAGCTTGTCGAAGGCGCCGGTTTCCACGTGGTTCAACGAACTGACAGTGAGGTTGAGCTTGCGGGCCACCTCGGCTTGAGACCAGTCCCGTTTCTCACGGGCCAGGCGCAAAAGCTCACCGGGGTTCTGGCCAGGCGCTACTGCTACTTCGGGGTGCGCGGCGTTCATCGTTGCTCCGACAGGTATTGCTGGTATTCCGGCGTACCGGGATAAAGTCGTTGTAATTGCTGGCCCAGTTCGGCCAGTGCGCCCTGCTCGTCGAACACCCTGGCAAGGCGGCTGCCCAGCAGCAGGCTACGGGCGTCGTGGTCGCTCAACTGGCTGAAACGATCGTAGTAGTCCCGGGCCGGCACATAATGCCTGTTTTCGTAGGACAACTCAGCCATTTCCAGCAACGCTTTTGGTTGCCGCGGGTTGAGTTGTAACGCTTTCAACAAATACGCGTGCGCCTGATCGCGGCGTTCGAGCTTCAGGGCGGTCAGGCCCAGATTTTCGTACACGCGTGAGCGCTCAGGATACAGGGTATCGGCACTGGCCTGGCGAAACATCTGCTTGGCTTCGGCAAATCGCCCCTGAGCATAAAGGAAACTGCCGTAATTGTTGCGAATTCGCGTGTCACCGCGGCTTATCAGCAAGGCCTTGCGAAAGTGTGCTTCGGCCAGCGCCGGCTCGCCTTCGGCTTGAAACACTACTGCCAGGGCGGCGTGCGCATCGACATCCTGGTCATTCAGCGCCAGGGCCTTTCCCAGCGGCGCCTTGGCCTGTTCGGTCAAACCTTGTTGCAAATAACCCAAGCCAAGCTGCACATAAGCCCGCCCCGCCTCCACCCTGCCCTGGCGGCTGGCCAAGGGGTCGCTCGCGCCGCCCGACACGCAGCCGGCCAGCAGCGAAAGCGCAAGGATCGACAGCGCGGCGCGCAGGCTCATGGGCAAGGTACCTGTCAGTGGCTGGCGGCGCTGTCTGGCAGTTCGACGTCCGCAGAAAGCTGGCGAACAGCGATGTAGCGCTCACTGCGGCGAGTACGGTCATTGACCTGGCCGACCAGCTGGCCACAGGCAGCGTCGATGTCGTCGCCGCGCGTGGTACGGGTGGTGACGTTGAAGCCACCGTGGTGCAGCAGATCCTGGAAGCGACGAATGGCGTTGTTGCTCGGTCGCTCGTAGCCCGAATGCGGGAACGGGTTGAACGGGATCAGGTTGATCTTGCAGGGTACATCGCGCAACAGTTCGATCATCTGCGCAGCATGCTCGGGCTGGTCGTTGACGTCCTTGAGCAGGGTGTACTCGACGGTGAGCACGCGCTTGCCACCCAGGGTGGACATGTAGCCCATGCACGATTCCAGCAGCACTTTCAGCGGGTACTTCTTGTTGATCGGTACCAGCTTGTTGCGCAGTTCGTCGTTCGGCGCATGCAGCGACAGGGCCAGCGACACGTCGATGTGCTTGGCCAGCTCGTCGATCATCGGCACCACGCCCGAGGTGGACAAGGTGACACGGCGCTTGGAAATGCCATAGCCAAGGTCATCCATCATGATTTTCATGGCGGCAATGACATTGTCGAAGTTCAGCAAGGGCTCGCCCATGCCCATCATCACCACGTTGGTAATCGCGCGGTCGACTTTGGCAGGAACGGTCCCGAAGGATTTGTTGGCAAGCCACACCTGGCCGATCACTTCGGCGGCAGTGAGGTTGCTGTTGAAGCCTTGCTTGCCGGTGGAGCAGAAGCTGCAGTCCAGGGCACAGCCGGCTTGCGACGATACGCACAGGGTGCCGCGGTCGTCGG
This sequence comes from Pseudomonas sp. USTB-Z, assembly GCF_019691255.1. Lineage (NCBI taxonomy): Bacteria > Pseudomonadati > Pseudomonadota > Gammaproteobacteria > Pseudomonadales > Pseudomonadaceae > Pseudomonas > Pseudomonas sp. USTB-Z. The sequence goes on along the minus strand of NZ_JAECZP010000024.1, from coordinate 36,800 downwards.
TTGGAATATAGACGGTCTCGACGCAGCTGCCGGAGGCAACGCGGATCACCCACTTACGGGTGCCGTCGGCGGAAATGTCTTCACTGACCACTTCCGGTGGGCGTATTTCGGCAACGGCCTCGAGCTTTTCGCGCAAGACCTTGCCTACGTTGGTCATGGCCGCAAAGTCGGACACGCCAAAATGGTGAATCCATTTCATCACCTGGCCGGCACGGAAGCGCTTCTCCCCGATAGAGTCGAAGAATTGTTCCATTTCCGGCTGGGTCAGACCCAACAGGTTGATTTTGCCAGTAGATGTCGTCATGGATTCACCCTCACCCGTAAGCTTTCGCTTAGCGAGTGGTTACCTCGGTAGCAGCGAAGAAGTAAGCGATTTCGCGAGCAGCAGCAGCTTCGGAGTCCGAACCGTGAACGGCGTTGGCGTCGATCGACTCGGCGAAGTCAGCGCGGATGGTGCCGGCAGCAGCTTCTTTAGGGTTGGTAGCACCCATCAGCTCACGGTTCTTGGCAATGGCGTTCTCGCCTTCCAGAACCTGGACAACGACCGGACCGGAAGTCATGAAGGCAACCAGGTCACCGAAGAAGCCGCGCTCGCTGTGCTCAGCGTAGAAGCCTTCGGCTTCGGCTTTGGACAGTTGCTTCATTTTCGAGGCAACGATTTTCAGGCCGGCTTCTTCGAAGCGAGTGGTGATCTTGCCGATGACGTTTTTGGCAACAGCGTCAGGCTTGATGATGGAGAAAGTACGTTGAACAGCCATGGAAAACTCCAGAATATGAGTGTTACGAAAAATTAAACCCGCGAATTATACGCGGGTTCCGGGGGATTGCCTAACCTGCAAGTGACGCTTAGTCGGCTTCGTCGATCCAGGCGGCCTGGATTGCCTCGAGCACTTTCTCACCGCCGCGTGACGGATCGTCGCTGAACTCAGGCAACGCCAGCACCCAGCGGTGCAGGTCCACGAAATTCACATAACGAGGATCGACCTCAGGCTTGCTTTCTGCAAGCTGGATTGCGATCTCAAGTACATCAACCCATTTCAGACTCATGTACAGGCCCTCAGTGCGGTGCTTCGGCGGCATGGTTGAGCGAATACTTGGGGATCTCGATGGTCAGGTCTTCGTCAGCGACGAAAACCTGGCAACCAAGGCGCGATTGCGCTTCCAGGCCCCAGGCTTTGTCCAGCATGTCCTCTTCCAGCTCGTCAGCCTCTTCGAGCGAATCGAAGCCCTTGCGCACGATGCAGTGGCAAGTGGTACAGGCCTTGACGCCGCCGCAAGCGCTTTCCATCTCGATGTGGTGGTCGTGGGCCAACTCCAGGATGTTGGTCCCAGGCTCCACCTCCACGGTCAGCCCCTCGGGGCAGAACTTCTCATGCGGCAGGAATGTCACCAGCGGCATCGATTACTCCTCGATCTCATTCAGGTTGCGCCCGGCCAGTGCGGCTTTGACCGTCGAATCAAGGCGACGGGCGGCAAATGCATCGGTCACCTGCGACAGACGCTTGGTCTGTTGCTCGATGGCTGCGCCATCGGTGCCGGCCAGCAAATCACGTAGTTCTTGCATCTGGAATTCGATGGCGTCGCGCTCGTCACTGCTGAGCAGGCGCTCGCCGTCGGCGTCCAGGGCGCCCTGTACCGCCTCGAGCAGCCGCTCGCCATCTACCTGATGCTCACGCAACTGGCGGGCGTGCTTGTCGGAACCGGCGTGCTCGAAGGAATCCTTGAGCATGCGGGCGATTTCGCCGTCGGTCAGGCCGTAGGACGGCTTGACCTGAATGCTGGCTTCAACGCCCGAACCCAGCTCGCGGGCAGCGACGCTGAGCAGGCCATCGGCGTCCACCTGGAAGGTGACGCGGATTTTCGCAGCACCGGCAACCATGGCCGGAATGCCGCGCAACTCGAAGCGGGCCAGCGAACGGCAGTCACTGATCAGCTCGCGCTCGCCCTGCAGGACGTGGATCATCATGGCCGACTGGCCGTCTTTGTACGTGGTGAATTCCTGAGCACGCGCCACCGGAATGGTGGTGTTACGCGGGATCACTTTCTCCATCAGCCCGCCCATGGTCTCAAGACCAAGCGACAGCGGGATGACATCGAGCAGCAGCAGCTCGCCACCTTCGCGGCGGTTGCCGGCCAAGGTGTCAGCCTGGATGGCGGCACCGATGGCCACCACCTGGTCTGGGTCGATCGAGGTCAGCGGGGTGCGCCCGAACAGTGCACCGACGGCCTCACGCACACGCGGCACGCGGGTAGAACCACCGACCATGACTACGGCGCTGACCTCTTCCAGCTCGACGCCACTGTCGCGCACGGCACGGCGGCAAGCCTTCAGGCTGCGGGCAACCAATGGTTCGATCATGGCTTCGAAGGCGCTGCGGGTCAGCTCACCGTGCCAGGCACCGTGGCTGACACTGACCACGTCAGCGTCGGTCAGGGCCTCCTTGGCGGCGCAAGCGGTTTGCAGCAGCGCGCGCTGGGTAGCCGGGTCGAGGTCAGACGACAAACCCGCCTGTTCGATGATCCAGCCGGCAATAGTGTGATCGAAGTCATCCCCCCCAAGGGCGGTATCACCACCGGTGGCCAGCACTTCAAATACGCCAGCGGTCAGGCGCAGGATGGAAATATCGAAAGTACCGCCGCCCAGATCATAGATGGCCACCACGCCTTCGGCGTTCTGGTCCAGGCCGTAGGCTACGGCGGCCGCAGTCGGTTCGTTGAGCAGGCGCAGCACGTTCAGGCCGGCCAGACGCGCAGCATCTTTGGTAGCCTGACGCTGGGCGTCATCGAAATAGGCCGGCACGGTGATCACCGCGCCTACCAGCTCGCCACCCAAGGTAGCTTCGGCACGTTCGCGCAACACCTTCAGGATGTCGGCAGACACTTCCACCGGGCTTTTCGGCCCCTGCACGGTGTCGATGAACGGCATGTGCGACTCACCACCCACAAAGCGGTATGGCAGTTGCTCGCCCAGCTGCTTGACGTCGGCCAAGCCGCGCCCCATCAGGCGCTTGACCGACAGCACGGTGTTCAGGGGGTCACTGGAGGCAGCATCACGCGCGGCCTGCCCCACTTCGTTGCGCCCTTCGAGGTAGCGCACCGCGGACGGCAGAATGACGTTACCCTGCGCATCGGGCAGGGGCTCGCTACGACCGCTGCGCAGTGCAGCGACCATTGAGTTGGTGGTGCCCAGGTCGATCCCCACCGCCAGGCGGCGCTGGTGCGGCTGAGGGCTTTGACCGGGTTCGGCAATCTGCAGTAGGGCCATGCTTATCTGAATACCTTAGGTGTCATCACGGGCAACACCGGGTTAATCGTCGAGGCGCTCTTCCAGTTGGCGCACTTCTTGGGCGAGCTTGTCGAGGAACTGCATGCGGCGCATCAGGCGCTCGGCCTTGTCGCGCTCGCCTGGGGCATCCCAGCAGGCGGCAAAGTCCTCGTTCAGCGTGTCCTGGGCAGCCTTGAGGCGCTTCTTGAACACGCCGACACCATCAAGGTCGGCTTCGTCCTGCAACTCCTCGAGCTCTTCACGCCACTGCATCTGCTGCAACAGGAAGTCAGGGTCGTGGACCGTGACTTCCTGAGGCACTTCATGGCCGCTGATGGCCAGCAGATAGCGGGCGCGCCGCGGCGCACTGCGCAGGGTCTGGTAGGCGTCGTTGAGTGCTGCGGACTTTTCCAGCGCTACCCGCTGCTCACGCTCGGAGGCGTCGGCAAAGCGGTCGGGATGGACTTCGCGGGCCAGCTCGCGATAGCGAGTGGCCAGCTTGTCGAGATCCAGACGGAAGCTTGGCTGGAGGTCAAACAATGCGTAATGACAAGGAGTACCCACAGCCAGCCTCAAACGTTGAAGCTTTCGCCGCAGCCACACTCACCGCGCACGTTGGGGTTGTTGAACTTGAAGCCTTCGTTCAACCCTTCCTTGACGAAATCCAGTTCGGTGCCATCGAGGTAGACCAGGCTCTTGGGATCGATGATCACCTTGACGCCATGGTTTTCGAACACCTGGTCTTCGTCCGCCAGTTCGTCGACGAATTCCAGCACGTAGGCCAGACCCGAGCAACCGGTGGTGCGCACGCCCAGGCGAATGCCCTCACCTTTGCCGCGCCCGTCGAGGGAGCGGCGAATGTGGTTGGCGGCGGCTTCTGTCATGCTGATAGCCATCAGAACTCCTTACCTTGCAACAGGCGACTTAGATCAAGCCTTTCTTCTGCTTGTAGTCGCGTACGGCTGCCTTGATGGCATCTTCGGCGAGTACCGAGCAGTGAATCTTGACCGGCGGCAACGCCAGCTCTTCGGCCAGTTGGGTATTCTTGATGGTTTCGGCCTCGTCCAGGGTCTTGCCCTTCATCCACTCGGTGGCGAGGGAACTGGACGCGATGGCCGAACCGCAGCCGTAGGTCTTGAACTTGGCGTCTTCGATAACGCCCTGCTCGTTTACCTTGATCTGCAGGCGCATCACGTCACCGCAGGCCGGGGCGCCGACCATGCCGGTGCCGACATCCGGGTCTTCGGCATTCATCTTGCCGACGTTGCGCGGGTTTTCGTAGTGGTCGATGACCTTTTCACTGTATGCCATGGTGCAATTCCTTCCTCATCAGGGAGCCGCTCTTGCCGGCGACTGCTTAGTGGGCGGCCCACTCGATCTTGGAGATGTCAACGCCGTCTTTGTACATATCCCACAGCGGCGACAGCTCACGCAGTTTGTTGACGGCCTCGCAGACTTTCTGCGCGGCGTAGTCGACTTCTTCTTCGGTGGTGAAACGGCCGAAGGAGAAGCGGATCGAGCTGTGCGCCAGCTCGTCGTTGCGGCCCAGAGCACGCAGTACGTAGGACGGCTCGAGCGACGCGGAGGTACAGGCCGAACCGGACGATACGGCGATGTCTTTCAGCGACATCAGCAGCGATTCGCCTTCGACGTAGTTGAAGCTCAGGTTCAGGTTGTGCGGTACACGTGCTGTCTGGCTGCCATTGACGTAAAGCTCTTCAAGGTTTGAGACCTGCTTGAAGAAGCGGTCGCTCAGGGCCTTGATGCGTGCGTTTTCTGCAACCATTTCCTGCTTGGCAATGGCGAAGGCTTCGCCCATGCCGACGATCTGGTGGGTCGGCAGGGTGCCCGAACGCATGCCGCGCTCATGACCGCCGCCGTGAATGATGGCTTCAAGACGTACACGCGGCTTGCGGCTGACGTACAGCGCGCCGATGCCTTTCGGGCCATAGACCTTGTGCGCCGAGAACGACATCAGGTCGACTTTCAGCTTTTGCAGGTCGATTTCGACCTTGCCGGCCGATTGGGCGGCGTCGACATGGAACAATACGCCGCGCGAACGGGTCAGTTCACCGATGGCAGCAATGTCGTTGATCGAGCCGACTTCGTTGTTCACATGCATCAGCGAGACCAGGATGGTGTCGTCGCGCAGCACCGCTTCTACCATGGCCGGGGTGACGATGCCGTCTTCGCCTGGCTCCAGGTAAGTGACTTCAAAACCTTCGCGCTCCAGCTGGCGAGCGGTATCCAGGACCGCCTTGTGCTCGATCTTGGAGGTAATGATGTGCTTGCCCTTGGTCTGATAGAAGTGCGCGACACCTTTGAGCGCGAGGTTGTCGGACTCGGTGGCACCGCTGGTCCAGACGATTTCGCGCGGATCGGCGTTGATCAGCTCGGCAACCTGGCGGCGACCGTTCTCCACCGCTTCCTCGGCTTTCCAGCCAAAGACGTGGGAGCGCGAGGCCGGGTTACCGAAGTTCCCGTCGACCAGCAGGCAGTCGGCCATCTTCTGGGCCACGCGTGGGTCGACCGGAGTGGTCGCAGAGTAATCAAGGTAGATCGGCAACTTCATTTGTCTCTCCTATCAGGCGGTGGCGTCGCTCGTCGTCCCAGGGGATCAATCGACGGCAGACGTCTCAATCTTGTCCAGCTGGGCGGTTCGTCCTGCGACACGGCGCAGGTCCTGGCGCTGGGCGACTTCCTGCACATCACGGCGCTTGACGAGGTCGGCCAGGCTTATGCCGCTGAGGAATTCATGGATCTGCTGGCTGAGGTCGCACCACAGGTGGTGGGTCAGGCAGGTATCACCGGCATGGCAGTCCCCGAGCCCCTGGCAACGGGTGGCATCGACCGACTCGTTGACCGCGTCGATGACCTGGGCCACCTGGATGGTTTCCATGCCCCGCGACAGCTGGTAGCCGCCGCCTGGACCGCGCACACTGGAAACCAGGCTGCTGCGACGCAGCTTGGCGAACAGCTGCTCCAGATAAGAGAGGGAAATGCCCTGGCGCTCGGAAATATCGGCCAAAGACACCGGCCCATGCTTCGCGTGCAACGCCAGGTCGAGCATGGCGGTCACGGCGTATCGGCCTTTGGTAGTCAGTCGCATGGCTATTGGGTACCACGGGAGTTTCAGGATGTGTGCGAGTATGCGATTCCCGAGCATTTAAGTCAACTATTAGACCTACTGCTTTAGTCGGGTTTGCATCAGGGAGGCGGGCGCGATTGTAGCAGACGAGGGGCGCGAGCACACGCCCCACATGCCACCATGACTTCAGTGCGGCGCGATCAATGCGACTGAGTGTCGCGCTGGGCCACCTGGGTAACCTCAGTGAAGTCGTCCTCCGGCAAGGCCGGCAGTTCCTTGGCGCAATAGTCACTGCCCATCTTGGTCAGCGCGCCACACATACCCTCCAACCGTTCGTCGACGGCCTGCAGATGATCGAGCATCTGGCCGATGGCCCGCGCCACCGGATCGGGCATGTCGCCACTGACACCATAGGCGTCAAAGCCGATCTTCTCGGCCATTGCCTTACGCTTGGCTTCGACTTCGGTGTCCTCGCTCTTGACGATGATCCGCCCCGGAATGCCTACCGCCGTAGCCCCGGCCGGCACCGCCTTGGTGACCACCGCATTGGAACCGATCTTGGCCCCGGCGCCGACCGTGAAAGGCCCCAACACCTTGGCACCCGCCCCTACCACCACGCCGTTTTCCAAGGTGGGGTGGCGCTTGCCCTTGTTCCAGCTGGTGCCACCGAGCGTCACCCCCTGGTACAGGGTGACGTCATCACCGATCTCGGCGGTTTCGCCAATGACGATGCCCATACCGTGGTCGATGAAAAAGCGCCGGCCAATGGTGGCGCCAGGGTGGATTTCGATACCGGTCAGCCAGCGACCGAAGTTCGACACCAGCCGGGCCAGCCATTTGAAATCACGCCTCCACAGCGCATTGCCCAGGCGGTGCAGCCAGATGGCATGCATGCCGGGGTAGCAGGTGAGCACCTCGAAGGCAGTGCGTGCAGCCGGGTCACGGTGGAATACACTTTGAATATCTTCACGCAGGCGTTCGAACATCTGGTCAGTCCTTCCGTTTATGCGGCTCGCCCCGGACCACTTTCTGGGTCTCGGTGAGGATGCCGCGCAAAATGCTCATTTCCGAACGCTCGACCGCCACCCGCCCATACAGCCGGCGCAGGCGCGGCATCAGGTGCTTGGGCTTTTCGGGGTCGAGGAAGCCGATGCCCACCAGGGTTTTCTCCAGGTGGTCGTAGAACAGCTCCATTTCATCCATGGTCGCCAGCTCAGCGGCGTCAACCTTCTCGACTTTGCCCGGTGCTTCACCGGCAGCCAGCCAGGCCATGCGCACCTCGTAGGAGAGCACCTGCACGGCAGCCGCCAGGTTCAGCGAGCTGAAGTCGGGGTTGGAGGGAATGTGCACGTGGAAATGACATCGCTGCAGTTCTTCGTTGGTCAGGCCGGCGTGCTCGCGCCCGAACACCAGGGCGATTTCCTCGCCGCCTTTGGCATGCTCCACCGCCTTGGCACCGCATTCACGCGGGCCGATCAACGGCCAGGGAATGCTGCGCTCGCGGGCGCTGGTGCCCATCACCAGGTTGCAGCCGACCAGCGCCTGTTCGAGGCTGTCGACCACCTGGGCGTTATCCAGCACATCGTCGGCGCCCGAAGCACGGGCACTGGCATCCACGGCGGGGAATTCTTTCGGCTGCACCAGCACCAGACGCGACAAGCCCATGTTTTTCATGGCACGCGCAGCGCCGCCGATGTTGCCGGGGTGGCTGGTATTGACCAGAACAACACGAATATTTTGCAGCAAGGTGTTGTGCTCACAGATGCAGGAATCAGGGCCTTCGATCTTACAGAACCGACAGACGTAACGCCATGAAAGCAAATGTGACACTTCTGCCGCCAAAGTTTTCTGCTAGAATGATCGGCTTTCTTCTTTAACATCTCCAGGTGACCCGCCCATGCAGCCTATGCTGAATATCGCCCTGCGCGCCGCTCGCAGCGCCAGTGAACTGATTTTCCGCTCCATCGAACGCCTGGATAGCATCAAGGTCGATGAGAAAGAGGCCAAGGACTACGTTTCCGAAGTCGATCGCGCCGCCGAGCAGAGCATCGTCAACGCCCTGCGCAAGGCCTACCCGAACCACTCCATCCAGGGCGAGGAAACCGGCCTGCACGCGGGTAGCGGCGAAGAAGGCAAAGATTACCTGTGGATCATCGACCCGCTGGACGGCACCACCAACTTCCTGCGCGGCATCCCGCACTTCGCCGTCAGCATCGCCTGCAAATACCGCGGCCGCCTTGAGCACGCCGTGATCGTCGACCCGGTTCGCCAGGAAGAATTCACCGCCAGCCGTGGCCGTGGCGCCCAACTCAATGGCCGCCGCCTGCGCGTCAGCTCGCGCACAAGCCTGGAAGGCGCCCTGCTGGGCACCGGCTTCCCGTTCCGTGACGGCCAGATGGCGGACATGGACAACTACCTGGGCATGTTCCGCGCCTTGACCGGCCAGACCGCCGGCATCCGCCGCGCCGGCTCCGCCAGCCTGGACCTGGCCTATGTGGCTGCTGGCCGCTTCGACGCCTTCTGGGAGTCGGGCCTGTCCGAATGGGACATGGCAGCTGGCGTACTGCTGATCCAGGAAGCCGGTGGCCTGGTGAGCGACTTCAACGGTGGCCACGACTTCCTCGACAAAGGTCACATCGTTGCAGGCAACATCAAGTGCTTCAAGGCAGTACTGACTGCCATCCAGCCGCACCTGCCAGAAAGCATGAAGCGCTAAGCGCAGATTGGCGGCAAACAAAAAGCACCTCTTGAGGTGCTTTTTTGTGCCTGGTGGTTTTGCGCGGCCTGTGCCGGCCTCTTCGCGGGTAAACCCGCTCCTACATGGATCGCATTGCCCCTGTAGGAGCGGGTTTACCCGCGAAAAGGCCGACACAGGCCACGCAAATTACTGACCCGCTTCGCTCAGGATCAACTTGCCATTCTTGTCCAGCGGAATGGTCGATCCCGGCTCGCGATCCATCTTCACCTTGCCTACCTGATCACCGATGGAGTAGGTCACGTTGTAGCCCACCACCTTCTCGCTGATGTCGTTGACCGTGTTGCAGCGAGTTTGCGTGGTTGTGTAGGTATCACGCTCCTGCATGCCTTCCTGCACCTTGTTACCGGCATAACCACCACCGACCGCACCGGCCACCGTGGCAATCTTCTTGCCGGTGCCACCACCGATCTGGTTACCCAGCAAGCCACCGGCCAGCGCACCCACGACAGTGCCGGCGATCTGATGCTGGTCCTTGACCGGCGCCTGGCGCGTAACGGTAACGTCCTTGCACACTTCGCGCGGGGTTTTCACCTGTTGCTTGATCGGCTGCACGTCGGTGACCTGGGCATACTCAGGCCCCTTGTTGACCAAGCTGTAGGTCGCGACAGCACCTCCGGCAGTCACACCGACAGCACCCAGCACCGCACCCACCAGCATTGATTTGTTCACGTGGACCTCCTGATCGTACCAGCGGGTATCAACCCGCGCTTCTCCCAGCCTTGGAGCAAAAAAAAAGGCGCGAGTTCAATACTCGCGCCTTTTACACCGCCAGGCGGTGATGGACTAGCCCTTACGGACGATCATCCACACCCTCGGCCTTGGTCGGCGGGATCAGGTCTTCGCTGTTCAGGTTCAGCCAGATCAGCACCACGTTGGCGATATAGATCGACGAGTAGGTACCGGCCATGACACCAATGAACAGGGCGAGCGAGAAACCGAACAGGTTGTCACCCCCGAAGAACAGCAGCGCAGCAATGGCCAGCAAGGTCGAAACCGAAGTGGCGATGGTGCGCAGCAAGGTCTGGGTGGTGGAAACGTTGATGTTTTCGATCAGCGATGCCTTGCGCATGACGCGGAAGTTTTCACGTACCCGGTCGAACACGACGATGGTGTCGTTCAGCGAGTAGCCGATGATCGCCAGCACCGCTGCCAACACCGTCAGATCGAAGGTGATCTGGAAGAACGACAGGATACCCAGGGTCACAACCACGTCGTGGATCAGCGAAACGATCGCCCCCACGGCGAACTTCCACTGAAAACGGAAGGCCAGGTAGATGAGGATACCGCCCAGGGCCAGGAGCATGCCCATGCCACCCTGGTCGCGCAGCTCTTCACCGACCTGCGGGCCGACGAACTCGACACGCTTGACCGTGGCCGGGTTGTCACCCCCGGCCTTTTGCAGCGCAGCAGCGACCTTGTTGCCCAGCTGCGGGTCATCGCCTGGCATACGCACCAGCAAGTCAGTGGTAGCGCCAAAGCTCTGCACTACCGCCTCGTGGAAACCGGAGTCGACCAACTCGGCACGCACTGCCTTGAGGTCGGCCGGGCGCTCGTAAGTCAGCTCGATCAGCGTACCACCGGTGAAGTCCAGGCCGAAGTTAAGGCCCTTCTGCCACCAGCTGAACAGCGCCAGCACGGTGAGGAGAACGGTAATGGCGAACGCGACATTGCGCACGCCCATGAAGTTGATGGTTTTCATCGCAGCTCCCTCAAACCCACAGCTTCTTGATGTCACGCCCGCCGCAGGTCAGGTTGACCATTGCGCGGGTCACCATGACGGCGGTGAACATCGAGGTGAAAATCCCGAGGGACATGGTAACCGCAAAGCCTTTGACCGGGCCGGTACCCATGGCGAACAGGATACCGCCGACCAGCAGGCTGGTCAGGTTGGCGTCGATGATCGCGGTGTACGCACGATTGAAGCCTTCGTGGATGGCACGCTGCACCGACATGCCGGCTTTCAGCTCCTCGCGGATACGCGAGAAGATCAGCACGTTGGCGTCCACCGCCATACCCATGGTCAGCACGATACCGGCAATACCCGGCAGCGTCAGGGTAGCGCCCAGCAGCGACATCAACGCCAGCAGCAGGACCATGTTGCCCGCCAGGGCGATGGTGGCGATCACGCCGAAGCCGCGGTAGATGGCGATGATGAACAGCGAGACGAACAGCATGCCCCACAGCGACGCATCGATACCCTTGGTGATGTTGTCAGCACCCAGGCTTGGACCAATGGTACGCTCTTCAGCGAAGTACATCGGCGCGGCCAGACCACCAGCACGCAGCAGCAGGGCCAACTCGGACGATTCGCCCTGGCCGTTCAGGCCGGTGATGCGGAACTGGCTGCCAAGCGGCGACTGGATGGTCGCCAGGCTGATGATTTTTTTCTCTTCGACGAAGCTTTGTACGGCAACGTCCTTCTCGACGCCGTCGACGGTTTGCTTGACGTAGCGGGTAACCGGCTTCTGCTCGATGAAGATCACCGCCATGCTGCGGCCGACGTTGCTGCGTGTTGCGCGGCTCATCAGCTCGCCACCGTGGCCATCCAGGCGAATGTTCACCTGCGGGCGGCCATGCTCGTCGAAGCTGGCCTGGGCGTCGGTAACCTGGTCACCCGTGATGATCAGGCCCCGCTCGACTGCGGCGGAGCGGCCGCCCTCACGGAACTCGAACACCTCGGTAGTGGCCTTGGATGCACCCGGTTCGGCACCGAAGCGGAACTCCAGGTTGGCCGTTTTACCAAGGATACGCTTGGCTTCGGCGGTGTCCTGCACGCCTGGCAGCTCGACCACGATACGGTTGGCGCCCTGGCGCTGTACCAGAGGCTCTGCCACACCCAGCTCGTTCACGCGGTTGCGCACGGTGGTGAGGTTCTGCTTGATCGAGTATTCGCGGATCTCGGCGACTTTCGCCTGGGTCAGCGCCAGACGCAGCACCGCAAGCTCGTTGCGATCGGTGGTGGTCAGGTCGAAATCATTGAAATTCTTGCGGATCAGGGCACGTGCCTGTTCGCGGGTGGCATCGTCAGCGAAGCCCAGCATGATGCCGCCATCCTGCTGAGGCAGGCTGCGGTAGCGGACGCGCTCTTTGCGCAGCAAGGTCTTGACCTCGCCTTCGTAGACTTTCATGCGGGCAGTCATGGCCTTGTCCATGTCCACTTCCAGCAGGAAGTGCACACCACCAGACAGGTCCAGGCCCAGTTTCATCGGGCTTGCGCCCAGGTTGCGCAGCCATTGCGGGGTAGTCTGGGCCAGGTTCAGGGCCACGACGTAATCATCGCCCAGTGCCTTGCGCACTACATCCTTGGCTGGCAGCTGGTCTTCCTGATTGGTCAGGCGGATCAGCCCGCTGCCCTTTTCACCCAGGCTTGCGCCCTTGACAGCGATCTTGGCATCGACCAGCGCCTTGCTGACGCGATCAAGGTCGGCCTGATTCACCTGCAGCGCCGAGCTGGCACCGCTGATCTGTACCGCCGGGTCATCCGGGTAGAGGTTGGGAGCGGAATAAATGAAACCGACCACCAGTACCAGCACGATCAGTGCATATTTCCACAGAGGATATTTGTTCAGCATCACGCCGCCCGTTCAAGACGCGGGGCGCGTTGCGCGCCCCGACTGGAAAATAAAACCGGTAACTCAGATAGCCTTGAGCGTACCTTTTGGCAGGGTCGCAGCAATGGCACCCTTCTGGAACTTCAGCTCGACAGTGTCGGACACTTCCAGCACCACGAAGTCATCGGAAACCTTGACGATCTTGCCGGCGATGCCGCCGTTGGTGACAACTTCGTCACCTTTCTGCAAGTTGCTCAGCAGGTTCTTCTGCTCTTTCGCGCGCTTGGCCTGCGGGCGCCAGATCATCAGGTAGAAGATGACCAGGAAACCGACCAGGAAAATCCACTCGAAGCCGGTACCGGCTGGGCCAGCGGCAGGTGCTGCAGCGTCCGCGTATGCGGCGGGGATGAAGAAGCTCATTGGGCACTCCTAATGTAATTTTCTAATAATGGATGCGGACAGTCAGTCCAAGGGCGGTACAGGAAGCCCGCGCTTGGCGTAGAAGGCGTCGACAAAGGCGGCCAATTTACCCTGTTGAATAGCCTCGCGTAAACCGGCCATCAAGCGCTGATAATGGCGCAAGTTGTGGATGGTATTCAGCATGCTGCTCAGCATTTCGCCGCATTTGTCCAGATGATGGAGATAGGCGCGCGAGAAGTTGGTGCAGGTATAGCAGTCACAGGTCGGATCCAGCGGCGATTCATCGTGACGATGGAACGCATTGCGGATCTTGATCACCCCTGTATCAACGAACAGATGACCGTTGCGCGCGTTACGCGTCGGCATCACGCAGTCGAACATGTCGACGCCGCGGCGCACACCCTCAACGAGATCTTCCGGTTTGCCTACCCCCATAAGGTAACGAGGTTTGTCAGCAGGCATCTGGTCCGGCAGATAATCCAGCACCTTGATCATTTCGTGCTTGGGCTCGCCCACCGACAGGCCGCCAATGGCCAGGCCGTCGAAACCGATGTTTTCCAGGCCTTCCAGCGAGCGCATGCGCAGGTCCTGGTACATGCCGCCCTGGACAATGCCGAACAGCGCTGCGGTGTTGTCGGCATGGGCGTTCTTCGAGCGCTGGGCCCAGCGCAGCGACAGCTCCATGGAAGTGCGTGCCACATCGTGCTCGGCCGGGTACGGGGTGCACTCGTCGAAGATCATTACCACGTCCGAGCCCAGGTCACGCTGAACCTGCATCGACTCTTCCGGGCCCATGAACACCTTGGAACCATCGACCGGCGAAGCGAAGGTCACGCCCTCTTCCTTGATCTTGCGCATGGCACCCAGGCTGAATACCTGGAAACCACCGGAGTCGGTGAGGATCGGGCCTTTCCACTGCATGAAATCGTGCAGGCCGTTGTGCTTCTTGATCACCTCGGTGCCCGGACGCAGCCACAGGTGGAAGGTGTTGCCGAGGATCATCTCGGCGCCGATGGCCTCGATGTCGCGTGGCAGCATGCCCTTGACCGTGCCATAGGTCCCTACTGGCATGAATGCCGGGGTTTCCACGGTGCCGCGTGGGAAGGTGATGCGACCCCGACGGGCCTTGCCGTCGGTGGCCAGCAGTTCGAAGGACATTCGACAGGTGCGACTCATGCTTGATCCTCGGGCCCGCGTGGCGCCGGATTGCGGGTGATGAACATGGCATCACCGTAACTGAAGAAGCGGTACCCGTGCTCGACCGCCGCTGCGTAGGCAGCCATGGTCTCGGGGTAGCCGGCGAAAGCCGAGACCAGCATCAGCAGCGTGGACTCCGGCAGATGGAAGTTGGTGACCAGGGCATCGACCACATGGAAAGGCCGGCCCGGGTAGATGAAGATGTCGGTGTCGCCACTGAAGGCCTTGAGCACACCATCACGCGCGGCGCTTTCCAGCGAACGCACACTGGTGGTGCCAACCGCGATCACCCGACCACCACGGGCCCGGCAGGCCTCGATGGCATCGACCACATCCTGGCCCACTTCGAGCCACTCTTTATGCATGTGGTGGTCTTCGATCTTGTCGACCCGCACCGGCTGGAAGGTGCCGGCGCCCACATGCAGGGTGACGAAAGCGCGCTCGACGCCCTTGTCGGCGATCTTTTCCAGCAGCGCCTCGTCAAAGTGCAGGCCTGCGGTAGGCGCGGCAACCGCGCCGGCGCGCTGGGCGTACACGGTCTGGTAGCGCTCACGGTCGGCGCCCTCGTCCGGGCGGTCGATATAGGGCGGCAACGGCATATGGCCGACACGGTCGAGCAACGGCAGCACCTCTTCGGTGAAGCGAAGCTCGAACAGCGTGTCATGGCGCGCGACCATTTCGGCCTCGCCACCGCCATCGATGAGGATGACCGCGCCAACCTTGGGCGCCTTGCTGGCGCGCACATGGGCCAGCACCCGGTGGCTGTCGAGCACGCGTTCGACCAGCACCTCCAGCTTGCCGCCGGAGGCTTTCTGGCCGAACAACCGCGCCGGGATCACCCGGGTGTTGTTGAACACCATCAAGTCGCCGGGGCGCAGATAGTCGAGCAAGTCGGGGAATTGCCGGTGCGCCAGCGCGCCGGTAGGCCCATCGAGCACCAGCAGACGGCTGCCATGGCGCTCGGCCAACGGGTGGCGGGCGATCAGGGAATCAGGGAGTTCGAAGGAAAAATCGGCGACGCGCATGATGATGTTCGGTTCGGCAGGGCCGGGAAGTTTAGCCCAATGTGTGAAAATTGACCATGAAAGCCGATTGACCGACCAGCGGCACCTCTTTATACTGCGCGCCACGCCCTGATGGCGGAATTGGTAGACGCGGCGGATTCAAAATCCGTTTTCGAAAGGAGTGGGAGTTCGAGTCTCCCTCGGGGCACCAAATCCGGAAAAACCGACCTTATGGTCGGTTTTTTTTTGCCCGACGATTTTGTCGGGCTGGGCCAAGGCCCTCTCAGGGACGAACCGCTGTCACTTCGATCTCAACCCGCCAGGCAGGATGCGCCAGGCCTGCAATCTGGAACGCCGAGCGCGCAGGTAGCACCGGCTGCTTGGCGGCTGGCCCGAAGAACTGGGTGTAGCCAGCCATGAAACCGTCGAAATCCATCTTGCCGCCGTTCTCCGGCCCACCCACCAGGAAAACCTGCATCTTCACCACGTCAGTCAGGCCAAGACCCAGCGTTTTCAGCTGCTGCTGGATGCTTTCAAGCACATTGATGGTTTGTGCCTTGGTATCACCGTAGGCTTCCAGCGAATCCTTGGGCGCATCGGGATGGATCACCGACGGGACGGAACCGCTCAGATAGACGACCGACTTCCCGGCAGGAATCTCTACAGCCGACGAGATAGGGAAACTACCTGCGCCATGGCGCACGATATCTTGTGCATGAACGCTGCCACCGGCTATTCCCAACGCCAATGCTGCAACGGTCTTGAAAGCGCATTTCATATTTCTCTCCTGATGGTTACACAAGAATGTACACGCACCGTTTATGCGTGTACGGGTCATTCCATTGCGGTATGCGTATTTAGAATCGATACAAACTGAAGGGTTTCGGGTCCAGCACCGGCGCCTTTCCAAGCAGCAGGTCTGCCGTCAGCTCGGACGACACCGGGCTTTCCGTCATACCCCAACCGGTCGCGGTGTTGATGACCAGGCCTGGGTACTCGTTGACCTGCGAAATGATCGGGTTCTCATCCGGGGCGATGGCCATGGCACCGCTCCACTGATCGATCAACTTCGCATCTTTGAAGGCAGGGAACTCGACTTTGAGCTTTTCCAGAGATGCATCCAGCTCTGGAATATCCGGGGCCGCCGTCATCAGCCTGTTTTTCTCGAAGGGCGATACCTCGTCCAGCCTCCACTGGGTGGGCTGAGTGAACGAATCGATCAGTTGCTTGTTGAGTGAGATGTGCACCGGGAAGTCGGGGATGGCCAGCAATGGCAGGTATTTATAACCATACATGAACGATTCTTTGACCACCGGGGCAACGACGACGCGCGGCGAGGTGGCGTATGTACCGTCGGCCTGCTCACGGAAGTAGATATTCCCTGGCAATGCAACGTTGCCCCCCGGTGCACGGGGCGCCGCGCTGATGATTTGCTGGGACTGGTAGGCCGGCAAGGTAGGCACATCGACGCCCAGGTTCTGCATGAACAGCCTGGACCAGGCGCCGCCTGCCACGACCACGCGAGAAGTCCTGATGGCGCCCTTCTCGGTCACCACATCGGAGATGACGCCCGCCTGGGTTTCCAGGCCCCTTGCGGCGCAGTGGGTGTAGATGCGCACACCCATTTTCTTGGCGTACTCCGCCATGACAAACGATGCGCGCTCGGCGTCCAGGCTACCGGAGTCTTCCTCTAAACCTGCAATTTTCCAGCTTGAGGATGCACCGCGCAGCCGCTGTTCGAGTTCATTCCCCTGAATGATCCGAGTCTTGAAGGGGTTGTCCGCTGCTACTTCCCGGCTTTTGACATCGATCCACTTTCTGACGTTTTCCAGGTCTTCTTCATCGAAAGGAACTTCGACCCGGCCCTGTGTGCGATAGCTGGTATCTGCACCCACTTTGGCATTCATCTCGCGCCACCGTTGTTTGGCAAGATGGTGCAACTGGAACGTCGCATCAGGCATCTTGTAGGTCATGACCTGACCATAGAACCTGCATGACTGCTCGCCGGCAATCTCACCTTTTTCAACGACGACTACCGAGAGGCCACGCTCGACAAGATTGATTGCGGTCATGAGCCCCAGAATACCAGCGCCAACAACGACGACGTCTGCCTGTTTGGGAAGCGCACCTTCGCTACCTTCTACAAAACCAAACCGCGGTTTGCCGGGGATCAACCTGCCTTCGCGGGTCAGCAAGGGGGTCAGAATGCCTGCGCCACCTGCAATAGCCACGACGCCGCCGCCGATCAAAAATTTACGCCTCGTCATTCCCATGACACTTTCCTTTCCTGGTAATCGGTGTGGGTTCATCAGCTCAGGCGGCGAGCCACCTACCCGGCCGCCAGCCGCCGCGGCCAACTTTCGGCCACCGCGTCAGGCTGATGTTTAAAATTGAAGGGCGGCTATTTTGTTGATGACCCGCTTCGGGAAAAAGCGCTGTGGGCAAATACTTAGTTCAGCCATTTTGAAACTATCGCGCAAGTGACATAAATAGTTGATATGGCGACACTCAACACTCGAAAGAGGGAAGTTAGTTCGGGCGAAGATGCTGGCTTAGTTCCGAAAGTGCGCGGGGGCAATAAGCGCTGCGGATTCAGTAACTGTGTGGGTGCATAGCGTTATGCGGCAACACTTCATTGCCACATATTCAGTGTGGACAAGGGCATCAGGATCCGACGGTGGTAGATCTGTCCAATGCACAGGGAGGCATGGAGCGGATCGGCACGGATTAGCAGAGCCTGTTCAGGTTCAGTGAGCACCCGATCCAGATGGATACCCGTTGCGAGACCATCGAGCGCAACCTGGGGTCAATTTTTCGTGTGTCCGCCCGTGGCTCAGGCGCTCTTCACGCCGAGATCTTCAGCAAACCGAAGCAAGTAGCCGTCCGGATCCTGCACCAGGAAATTGCGCTGGCCGACCAGCATGCCGCCCTGGCGGTACCAACACTCTTCAATCGGCTTTCTGATGCTATGCCCCGCAACCCCCAGCGACGCGACCAAGGCCAGTGCATCAGCGCATTCGATCGACAGGTTGATGCCTCGACCATACGGCGGCTCCAGCGGGCCGACCCGCCAGGGTGACTCACTCTGCCAGTCCTGCTCCAGCATCAGCTGGCTGCCGCCAAAAGACAGAAAGGCAAAATGCTCTTCTGGCCGGTCGTATTCAATCTTGAAGCCGAGTACGCCGCAGTAAAATGCCAGGCTGCGAGGTAGATCAGAAACAATCAGCTCCGGCACCAGGGGGATTTAGCTTAAACAATGTTCTGATTCCTTTCAGGGTAAGTCGACTGGCAACTATGAACAGGTCGCCCTGAAAAAGGTAGCTTGTCAGTGTGGTCGCCCAATGCAGCTCAATGCAGTTCACACCCTCAGATCCGCCCGAAAAAAAATCCCTTCACTTTGACGCCGCCCCAATGGCTCTGGGACCTGTAGCCATACCTGCATTCTATTGGCCGCCGTCATGACTAACACTTAAGCTGTCATTCGTCGGATATATGCCGAAAGTATTGCTAGCGTAATGGCACTTAGCCATAGTTGCGTTCCCATTTTTCCACGCCCTGTGTGACACATGAAAACAATCGCGCCCTGCATGGCGGCAATGATGCTGCTCAGTGGGTGCAATGGAGTGCCAACGTCGTACGTTTCAGATCCCGTCTACAGTCAGGCTTTCGTGGTCACTTCTGGTGCCCCTCTGCCGATGTTGCTGATGGCCAGCGCCATCCAGTGGAACGAGGATTACGCTGTAACCGCCAAACACACCCCCTTCCTGCGCAACGTGGTCCACGAGGGCCTCGGTGACGTAGTGTTCTTCAAGCACAAAGCCAGCAGCGTGCCGCACTGGCGCCAGTACGTGCCAGGGGAAGCCGTGACGGCGGTGGGCTTCAACAGTTTCATGATACCGATGCAGGGCAAGGGCCATGCCCTGTCGTCGCTGGTACGGCTTGAAGGTACGCCTGGCAGTGTTTTCTACTCGGTGCATGACGGCCCGATCACCAAAGGCATGTCGGGTGGGCCGGTGTTTGCCGATGACGGCACGGTGGTAGGCATCAACGTCGCCATCATTCCCACCAGCGAGATCGACGCCGGCAAGCGCCCGGACCTGGCCGGTAAAGATCGCATCAGCGTGTTCATGTCGTTTAGCGAGATCGACAAGGAATGGCGGCGCTATCAGTACCTGTTGGCGCACAAGGCCAAGCCGAGGGCGCCGGCTGCGGTCAAAGGCTACGTGGCGGTGGCCGCCAAGCCGTGAATCGGGGCGCGGTGTTGGATGGAAAGCGGCCTATGATGTGAGGCTGATGGCCTCTTCGCGGGTAAACCCGCTCCTACAGGGCCTGCACAGGATCTGAGCCTTGTGCAGTACCTGTGGGAGCGGGTTTACCCGCGAAGAGGCCCTGCCAGCCAACGCGAGAAGGACCTGCCATGCACCTGACCCATCGTCCCATCCGGCCTGAAGACATCCCCGTTATCTGCAGCTTCCCGCAGAGCCCGGACGAACTGTTCTACATGTTCCCCAAAGCCACCTACCCCCTCACCCCCAACCAGCTGAGCGACGCCATAGCCCAACGCAGCGGCTCCACGGTAGTGGAAGATAACGGCGCTGTCCTGGCCTTCGCCAATTTCTACAAAGCCGAACATGGCGGCCTATGTGCCCTGGGCAACGTAGTGGTGGCCCCCAGCGCCCGCGGCCTTGGTGTAGCGCGTTATCTGGTAACGGCAATGATCGACCTCGCCCGCCAGCAGTACAGCGCCCGGGAGGTCTGGGTGTCATGCTTCAATCACAACACCGCAGGCTTGCTGCTTTATCCACAGCTGGGCTTCACACCGTTCGGCATCGAGGAGCGGCAGGCGTGGGACGGCACGCGGGTAGCGTTGGTGCAGATGAAGCAAATACTGACTTAACCGAGCTGGATCAGCGGGTCATTGCATGTGGCTGAACGAGAAGGTCCACCCCCAGAGCACGAATGACCCTCAATACAGTGTCAAAACGAGGCTTCGCGCCAGGGCTCAGCGCCTTGTACAGGCTTTCTCTACCCAGCCCACTCTCCGTAGCAATATGTGTCATGCCCCGTGCACGAGCGATATGGCCAAGTGCTCGAATGATTTCCTCGGTATCGCCATTTGATAGCACCTGGCTAAGGTATTCACTGATTGCCTCATCGCTGCTCAACAAGGCTGCCATATCAAACGGGATCAATTTTTCGCTCATTTCATCTCCTTCAGCAGCTTTCTGGCTTTGAGGATGTCGGCGGCTTGGGTGGACTTGTCGCCGCCGACCAGCAGTAAAACCAACCTCTGCCCCTTTTGCGTGAAATCGACGCGATAACCGGCAGCTACGTCGATGCGAAGCTCACCAATACCGCCTCCAAGCCACTTGATGTCACCAAGATTGCCCGCCGCTGCTCGCTCCAGCCTACGACCTATCGCCAACCTGGCCCTCAAATCTCTCAAGCTCGATAGCCAAGCGGCAAAGCTTTCCGTCTGTTCAACGAGAAACATCAAGTGGTCACCCAATCGTATCCTTATGGATACACCCATTCAAGGATTGAAGCGACCCGCTCTGTCGTTTTTGAGCTGAATCAGGAATTCAGGCACGTCTGATAGGCTGGTCGGAGTTTTCCCTTCGTTTCAGCTACATAATCCCTTGCAACATTCAACCCTCGAACCTTCGACGAGCCTC
This sequence comes from Pseudomonas sp. USTB-Z, assembly GCF_019691255.1. Lineage (NCBI taxonomy): Bacteria > Pseudomonadati > Pseudomonadota > Gammaproteobacteria > Pseudomonadales > Pseudomonadaceae > Pseudomonas > Pseudomonas sp. USTB-Z. Next base: position 15,842 of record NZ_JAECZP010000024.1, on the reverse strand, counting down.
GGCGTCCCATCCTGCATCCCCCGCGTTTCGAGGTGCCCCCACGTGAAAGACGTCATCGCCCGCAAGTACCGCCTGGTGGTGAAGACCATCGGCTATATCGGTTGGTCGCTGTTCTGGCTGCTGATCTGGGATGTGCTGGTCACCATCGATTTCATGCTGTTCTTGAACAGCAAGTTCACCCTGCCACTGATCCCGCTGACCCTGCTGGGCTCAGCCTTGGTGGTGCTGGTGAGTTTTCGCAACAGCAGCGCCTACAACCGCTGGTGGGAGGCTCGCACCCTGTGGGGCGCGCTGGTGAACAGTTCGCGCAGCTTCGCCCGGCAGACGCTGACGCTGATCGATGACCCGGATGACGGCCTGAACCCGGTCAAGGCCACCCTGCTGCGCCGGCATATCGCCTATGTGAACTGCCTGGCGGCGCACTTGAAAGGCGAAAGCTGCCCGGAGGAGCTGATGGCCTTCATCCCACCGGCGGAGTTCGAACGGCGCAACCGCTCGAACAATTTCGCCAATGACATTCTCGGCGGCTCGGCAGCCTTGCTGGCGCGGGAATACCAGGCCGGGCGGCTGGACAGCATTCGCCTGGCGCGGCTGGAGTCAACGTTGGTAGACCTGTCTAACGCCCAGGGCGGCATGGAGCGGATTGCCAATACGCCATTGCCCTACCCCTATGTGTATTTCCCACGGCTGTTCATCACCCTGTTCTGCCTGATCGTGCCCGTGGGGTTGGTGGAGTCGCTAGGCTGGTTCACGCCGCTGGCGTCGACGGTGGTAGGGTTCATGTTGCTGGCCATCGAGCGGATCGGCACGGACTTGCAGAGCCCGTTCAGGTTCAGCGAGCATCAGATCCAGATGGATACCATATGCGAGACGATCGAGCGTAACCTGGAGTCGATGCAGCGGGAGGCGCAGTGTGCCGAGGCTGTAGACGCTTGAGAGATATAGGGGCTGCTTTGCAGCCCGGGCTCTCCGTCAGGCCCGCACATAGCGCTGACGCAACACATCACTCGACACATCCACCAGCAACACCAACACCAGCATACCGATGATCACCGTGCTGGCCTGGGCCTCCTGGAACAGGCTCAAGGTGGTGTACAGCATCTGCCCCAACCCGCCCGCCCCGACAAACCCAAGCACGCTGGCCATGCGGATGTTGTTCTCCCAGCGGTACAAGCTGTAGGCCAGCAACTGCGGCCACAGGTTGGGCAGGGTACCAAAGCAGAACGCCGCCACCTGGCTGCCCCCCTGCAAACGGATCGCTGCCGCCGGCTCGGGCGGGGCGTTCTCAAGCGCCTCGGCAAACAACCGCCCCAGCACGCCAGCGGTGTGCAACGCCAAAGCCAGGGTACCGGCATTCGGCCCCAGCCCAGCCGCCAGCACAGTCAGCGCAGCCCACACCAGTTCAGGAATGGCACGCAAGGCATTGAGCAGCAAACGCGCGGCCCCTTGCAACGGCCAACCGAAGCGGCCCGCCGCCGGCAGTGCCAGCAACATCCCCAATACCATCGCCAACAAGGTGCCCATGCCAGACATGGCCAGGGTTTCCAGCGCCCCGCGCCACACCGCCTTGAGGTGCCCCGCAGACAGATCCGGCTGCAGGAAGCGCCCGGCGTACTCGCCCATCTGCCCCAGCCCGCCATTGCCGACCAGTGCGTGCAGGTCCAGCTCCAGGTATGCGAACGAGGCCACCACCGCTGACACGATGGCACCCAATAGCACCAAGTTGATCACCCGGTTCATGCCAGTCTCCAGCGCAGCAGGCGGCTGAGCAGGTCGGCCAGGATCACCAGCAGCAAGAACGTCAACAGCATGCTCGCCACTTGCGCACCCGCAAACATGCGCATCGACAGGTCGATCTGCTGGCCCAGCCCGCCAGCGCCGACAAAGCCCATCACCACCGAAGCCCGCACCGCGCACTCCCAGCGGTACACGGTGTACGACACCACTTCGGAGGCAGCATTGGGCAGGATGCCGTAGAAAAACGCCGCCAGCCGGCCACTGCCCGCCTGCAACAAGGCATGCGCCGGGCGCTGGTCGACCGACTCGAAGATTTCGGCGTAAACCTTGCCGAGCATGCCACTGTAGGTGATGGCGATAGCCAGTACGCCCGCCGTCGGTCCCAGCCCCACGGCGCGCACGAACAGCAACGCCCAGACGATCTCCGGCACGCTACGCAGGAAAATCAGCAGCCCACGCACCGGCAGGCGCAACAGTCGCGACCAGAACCCGGCCCGCCCACCGCGTGAAGCAGCACGCAAGGACAAGGCACGGCTGGCCAGCAAGCCAGCCGGGATCGCCAACAACAACGCCAGCGCCATGCCGGCAGTCGCCACGGCCAGGGTCTGCAAGGTGGCTTCATACAGCAGTGCAAGAAAATCGGCATCATGTGCCGGCGGCCAGAAGGCGCTGGTAAAGCTGGCAATCTGCTGACGGTTGTCCGCCTGCAACAGCACCCCGGGGTTCAGTTCGCTTGACTGGATAGCCGGCCACAGTACTGCTACCGCCAACAGGGCCAGCAGCAACCGTGGCAGCAGCGCCGGGTCGCGGGCGTCAGCCTTTAGCATCGCGGAATCTGCACGGTCAGGATCGGCCCTTGGGTTGGCGGCGGAGTCAGTTGTTCGTTGGCATACAGCGCGTCCAGCAGATGCTCGGTGACCGCTTCGGCCGGGCAGTCGAACACAACCTGCCCTTCCCGAATGCCAATCACCCGCGGAAAATGCGCCAGCGCGAGCTCTACGGCGTGCAGGCTCGCCACCAACGTCACGCCAGTCGCTTGGGCATGGCGATTGAGCAAGGCCAGGCTGTGGTCGGCCAACACCGGGTCCATGGCCGACACCGGTTCGTCGGTCAGCAGCACCTGCGGGCGCTGGTACAACGCCCGAGCAATGCCCACCCGCTGCAACTGGCCACCGGACAACTGCCCACACTGCACGAACAGCTTGTCGGCCAGGCCCAGTTCGGCCAAGGCCTGGCGCGCCCCCGGTACATCGCTGGGGTACAGCAGGTTGAGCAAGCCGCGCAGCGTACCCCACTGCCCCAGGCGACCCGCCAGCACTGCGGTCACTACCCGCTGACGCGGTGGCAAAGGCGGCGCCTGATGCACCAGGCCAACCTGCGCGCGCAGTCGCTGGCGTGCCCTTGCCGACAGCGCCCAAGGCTGCTCGCCAAGCAACTCCAGGCGCCCACTGGTGGGCTGAACGGCCGTGGCCATCAGGTGCAGCAAGCTGGACTTGCCCGCCCCCGACGGCCCGATGATGGCGACACGCTCGCCCTGCGCGATCCGCAGGCTCACCGCGTCAAGCGCGCGTACCTGGCCATGGCGCAGGCTGGCACCGTGAAGATGGATTGCCGCATTCGAAGCTGTCACTTGAGCAGGCCGGCCTCGCGTGCAGCTTGTTCGGTGCCCTTGTAGTTCTCAGGCTTGGTCTCGATGAAGCGGCTGGCGGCCTGCAGGTCCAGGATCGCCTTGTGCTCCGGGTTGCTCGGGTCAAGGTCCAGGAAGGCTTTCTTGATTTTCTGTTTCAACGCCGGGTCCATGTTGCCGCGCACGGTCCAGTTGTAGTCGAAGTAGGTCGGGGTGGTGGCGAACACCTTCACCTTGGTGGTGTCGACCTTGCCGGCATCCACCAGCTTTTGCCACACGCTGGCGTTCAGCACGCCAGCCTCGACCTTGCCAGCCTGCACCCAGGCCACGGTGGCATCATGGGCGCCAGAATAGGCCACGCGGCTGAAGTACTCTTCAGGCTTGATATTGTCCTGCTTGAGCATGAAGTAACGCGGCATCAGGCTGCCCGAGGTGGACGAAATGGAACCAAAGGCAAACGACTTGCCCTTCAGGTCGCTCAGGCTCTTCACGTCGGGGTTGGCGGTGATGAAATTGGACGTGAACTGTGCGTCCTGCTCACGCTGTACCAGTGGCGTGGCGGTCGGGTCCTTCAGGTGCACCTGAACGAACGTGAAGCCCCCCAGCCAGGCCAGGTCGAGACGGTCTGCGGCCAGCGACTCCACCACCGCCGGGTAGTCGGCCACGGGTACGAACTTCACCTCCATGCCCAGTTGCTTGGCCAGGTACTCACCCAAAGGCTTGAACTTGCGCTGCAGTTCGGTCGGCGCTTCGTCGGGGATGGCGCTGACCCGCAGGGTTTCGGCGGCCTGAACGACAGCGGCACAGCAAGACAGCACGAGGCCGGCGGCAAGCGCCAGGGGGCGGTTGAGCATGGGTGTTCTCCGGTTCAATAGCGGGGAAGTGCCGACACATTTGCCGACACCGGGAATTATAAGAGGCAAGGGCCTAAAGGCCAGCTTTGCTACAATCGCGCAACAATTTGACCTGCAGAGGTGCATATGAGCGAGCCGATTCGCCTGACCCAGTACAGCCATGGCGCCGGCTGTGGCTGCAAGATCTCCCCCAAGGTGCTGGACGTGATCCTCGCCGAAAGCGGCACCCAGGCCCTGGACCCGAAACTGTGGGTCGGCAATGCCTCGCGCGACGATGCAGCAGTGTACGCGCTGGACGACGAGCGCGGCGTGGTTTCGACCACCGACTTTTTCATGCCGATCGTCGATGACCCTTACGACTTCGGCCGCATTGCCGCCACCAACGCCATCAGCGACATCTATGCCATGGGCGGCGACCCGCTGATGGCCATTGCCATCCTCGGCTGGCCGGTCAACGTGCTGCCGCCGGAAGTCGCCCGCGAAGTCATCCGCGGCGGCCGCGCAGTGTGTGCCGAAGCGGGTATCCCGCTGGCCGGCGGCCACTCGATCGACGCGCCTGAGCCGATCTTTGGCCTGGCCGTCACCGGCGTGGTCAATAAACACCACCTCAAACGCAACGACACTGCCAGCGCGGGCTGCCAGCTGTACCTGACCAAGCCTCTGGGCATCGGCATCCTCACCACCGCCGAAAAGAAGGCCAAGCTGCGCGTGCAAGACCAAGGCCTGGCCCGTGACTGGATGTGCACCCTCAACACGCCCGGCAGCCGCTTCGGCAAGCTGGACGGGGTCAAGGCCATGACCGACGTCACCGGCTTCGGCCTGCTCGGCCACCTGGTCGAGCTGGCCGAAGGCAGCGGCCTCACCGCGCACCTGAACTACGCCGCCGTGCCACGCCTGCCTAGCGTCGACCACTACCTGGCCGAAGGCTGCATCCCCGGTGGAACCCTGCGCAACTACGACAGCTACGGGCACAAGATCGGCGCCCTCAGCGACGACCAGAAGCACCTGCTTTGCGATCCCCAGACCAGCGGTGGCTTGCTGGTTGCTGTTGCCCCGGAGGGTGAAACCGAGTTCCTCGCCGTGGCTGCCGAACTGGGCCTGAAACTGTCTCCGATCGGCAAGCTGGTCGAGCGACAGAGCCATGCGGTCGAGGTGATCTGATGCGCCCCGACTGCACCGACTTCCGTCAGCTGTTCTTCGACGACGTGCCGATGATGGACATGCGCGCCCCCGTCGAATTCGCCAAAGGCGCCTTCCCTGGCGTGGTAAACCTGCCGCTGATGAACGACCAGGAGCGGCAGAAGGTCGGCACCTGCTACAAGCAGCAGGGCCAGGCCGCCGCCATCGCCCTGGGCCACCAGCTGGTCAGTGGCACCACCAAGCAAGCCCGTCTGGAGGCCTGGGCAGCGTTTGCCAAGGCGCACCCTGACGGTTACCTGTACTGCTTCCGTGGCGGCCTGCGTTCGCAGATCGTGCAGGGCTGGCTGCGCGATGAGGCGGGTATTCAGTACCCGCGTGTCAAAGGCGGCTACAAGGCCATGCGTACCTTCCTGCTGGAGACTACCCAGCAAGCGGTGGAGCAATGTGATTTCGTACTGGTCGGTGGACTGACCGGCACCGGCAAGACCGATGTGCTGCACCAGTTGGACAACGTGCTGGACCTTGAAGGCCACGCCAACCATCGCGGCTCCAGTTTCGGCAAGCGCGCCACGGCGCAACCGGCGCAGATCGACTTTGAAAACCAGCTGGCAATCGACGTGCTGAAAAAGCGCGCCCGCGGTATCGGGCAGTTTGTGCTGGAAGATGAAGGCCGCATTGTTGGCAGCTGCACGGTGCCGCTGGAGTTGTACCAAGGCATGCAGCATTACCCGCTGGTGTGGCTTGAAGACAGCTTCACCAACCGCGTGGAGCGCATCCTGCGCGACTACGTGGTCAACCTGAGCGCCGAGTTCAAGGCCGTGCATGGCGAAGAAGACGGTCCCCGGCTGTTTGCCGAACGTATGCTGCAGAGCATGGCCAATATCTACAAGCGTTTGGGTGGAGAGCGCCATCAGCGCTTGTCCGAGATGCTGCGCGAAGCCTTGCAAGAGCAGCAGCGCAGCGGCGCAGTAGACCTGCACCGGGGCTGGATCGAAGGCTTGCTGAACGAGTACTACGACCCGATGTATGCCTACCAGCGCGCAGCCAAGGCCGAGCGCATCGAGTTTGCCGGGGATGCCGTGGAAGTGCGCGAGTACCTCAAGGCCCGGGCGCTGCGCGAACCGCGCAAATAGAACCAGCACCCTGCAGTGCCCTGTAGGAGCGGGTTCACCCGCGAAGAAGGCAACGCGGAGCAGGACACCGGTAAAGCCGGTGTTCGCGGCTGAACCCGCGCCTGCAAATGTGGGCCAATCATGCCTGAACAGGCGCTACTGCCCAGGGCTAAGCACCCGCTCCAGCTCCGCAGCGCGGTCGCGGGTCATGTCCAGGATGCAGGTGCCACCTTCCAGCTGCGCCAGGGTCCCGCCACTGGCCTGTACATGGAACTGGCAATTGCCATCACGGTAGGCCAGCCACTTGCGCTGCACATCCCGCAGGCTCTTCTGCTGCCCGGCATCCAGCTTGCCCATCAACTGCTTGTACACCCGGTTCAAGCGCTGGTCCTGCACTTGCGTTTCGGCCCCGATGCACGCGCTCATGGCCACGGTGCTGGAGGCCTTGTCCATGCACTGCCCGTAGGCCGCCGTGTAATCGTCCGCCATCGCTACCGGTAGCACGCAGGCCAGTGCCAGGCCTGCCAGGTAATGCTTGATCATGCTAACCCTCCTTGTGGGTATCAAAGCGTCTGCGGCTGCTCCGGAGGCATCAGCACCTTGCCTGGCTCGAAGCGCAGCGAGGGCATTTGCGTCGCTGCATACAACGTTACCCCCAGGGCGGCAATCAAGGCGACATCAAGCCAGTTCCAGCCTGGCATGTCGTCAGCCCTTCGCGCCTTCCAGCAAAACCAGGCTTGCCCCAGGCAAAACACCACCATTGCTACCAGCCACAGGTAGAAGCCAGCACCAAAACCGGTAAGGTCATGAAACTCGTAGCTGCGGTTATCCGGCAAGCGGTCGATGCCAAAACTGCTGGCAGCCAGATACGCCGCCCCAAGCCCGGCCAGCAAGGCCAGCCGGCGAAACCGCCGATGAGCCAGGATGGCCAGGGCCAGCAGCGGATTGGCAAACCATTGGTACAAGCCGAACGGCATGCCCCATGGCCCGTACAGCAGCATCTGCAGGGCCGGCATATGACGCTCGCCGCTCATCAGCGCACCATCGAAGAACAGGGCGAGCAAATACAGCAGCAGGCTGATACTCAGGTAGAAAGCGGGCAAAGGGGATTCCTGAGAGAAACGGGACAGCCTACGACCTTAACCCAGGCCCTGCCCCGCTTCCAAACCCTCAATAGGTGCCGCGCAGGGTCACCATGAAGTTGCGTGGCTCACCATAGTAGTTGCCATAGGTCGAAGTACCCACGGTTTCGTAGTACTTCTTGTCGAACAGGTTGTTGCCGTTGAGCGTGACGTTCCAGTGATCATCGACACGGTATTCGACCAACGCGTTCCAGATCGCATAGCCGCTCTGGTCGAAGTCGAACGGTACGTTTCGCTCAACCAGCGCGCCGCTGCTGTCGTAGCGATTCACTGTACCGCTCATGTACGTGGCGCTTTGCACCTGCACGCCGCCGCCGACCTTGAAGTCGCTGAGGATACCCGGCAGCCGGTAGGTGCTGTACAGCTTGAACAGGTGCTTTGGCATCACCGTGCTCAGCGGTGCATCGGCGCTGCGGTTACGGTTCAGGTTGAAGGTGTAGCCCCCCACCAGCATCCAGTCCGGCAGCAGCTCGCCAGACAGCTCCATGTCGATGCCCTTGCTCACCACCTTACCGTTGGACACATAGCAGCAGCTGCCCGAGAAGCCGGCGTTGGTGGCCAGGAAGTTCGGGTCTTGCACCGCTTCGTTTTCGCGGGTGCTGTAGTACAGCGCCACGCTGGCGTTGAGCGCGCCATTGAACAACTCACCCTTGAGGCCGGTTTCGTAGGTTTTGCCGGTCATGGGCTCAAGCGGCGAACCGCTTTGCGCAGGGCCGCTGATTCGGCTGGACTGCGGTTTGTAGATTTCCGAATAGCTGACGTATGTCGACCATTGATCGTCAAGGTCGTAGACCAGGCCACCGAACGGGGTGACCTTCGTGCCTATACGCTGCTCCGGGCTGGAGATACTTGCTGGCGAGGTCAGGTTGTTGGTGTAGGTCTGCCAAAAGTGGAAACGCTGTGCACGCGCACCGACAATCAGGTGCAGGGGCTCGGCCAGCTGCAAACGCAGGCTGCCGTACAGGCCGTACTGACGTTGCGAGTTGGGGCTGTAGTCGCGCTTGTAGTCACGCCCGTTGCCGGGGTCGTCGAATGCCGAGCTGTCGGGGTCGAACACGTTGGCCGGCGCGCCCGAGGCGGCATAAGGCGCAGTGCCCAGCCACCGGCTGTCGATCTTCTGGTAGTCGGCGCCGAAGACCACTTCATGGTCCAGACCAAAGGCCTGGAAGTGGCCAGAGACGTTACCGTCATACAGGTGCTGCTCGTTCTCCTGGCGGGTCGAGGTGCCGTACCAGGTCGCCCCGCTATTGGTCACCGGGTCTACTGCATTCAGGGTGGTCGCCGTCTTGAACAGCCCAAGGTCCCACGTGTTGGTGTAGCTGAGGTTGAGCTTCCAGTCGTCGTTGAATCGGTGGTCCACCTTGGCGAAGTACTCGCGTGCGGTGGCGTCGAGGTAGGCCCACTTCTTGGTCAGGCCGGTATGCCGTGGCAGGTTCAGGTCAGCACCATTGCTGTAGCGCGGCACCGCGCTGTTGCTGCCGGTTTCGTGGGATTTGTTGTAGCGAGCACCGAAGGTGAGCATGGTGTCGTCCGTAACGTCCGCCTCCAGCACGCCATACACCAACGGCCGCTCGGTGGCGCGGTTGTCGGTAAAATACTGGCGATCGGTGTTGGACATCACCAGGCGACCACGCACGCGGCCATCCCAGCCCAGCGGGCCGGACAGGTCGAACTCCTGGCGATAGTTGTCCCAGCTACCGGCCGACAGGGTCAGCTTCAGCTGGTTAAAGGAAGTCGGCCGCTTGCGCACCATGTTGATGATGCCACCCGGGTCACCCGAGCCACCATACAACGCAGCAGTACCGCGCAGTACCTCGATGTGGTCGAACTCGGCCAGTTCGAAGATGTTCGACGAATAGAACGAACCCATGGCGGTGCCCAGCGCCTGCGGTGCAGCGCCGTCGATCTGCAGGTTCTGGATACTGAAACCACGCGAGATGAAGTCCTGGGTGCGGAAGGTGGTGCTCTGGGTGACGATCCCCGGCGTCACTTTCATCGCCTGGTTGATGTCGGTCAGTTGCTGGTCTTCAATCAGCTGGCGGGTCACGGTCGACACCGATTGCGGCGTCTGGCGCAGGCTGGTCGGGGTCTTGGAGCCAACGCTGATCAGGCCCGGTGCGTAGGAGCCGGTGTTCTCGGTACTCTGGCCCATGCCCTGCCCGGCTACGGTGGTCACGCCAAGTTCCATCGCCTCACTGCTCACCGCCGCTTGCGGCTCGGCCACCAGCCGGTAGCCGTTATCGCTACGCTCTACCCGGTAGCCACTGCCGGCCAGCAGCACGGCAAAACCGCTGTCCACCGAATACAGGCCATGCAGGCCGTTGCTTTGCAGGCCGGCCAGTGCTTCGGGGGTGAAGGCCAGCGACACGGCGGCTTGCTGAGCATAGCTACCCAGCGCCTGGGCCAGGTTGCCGGCGGGCACTTCGAAGCTGCGGCGGGCGGCCTCCTCGGCGACGGCCGGCAGGGCCGCAACGGATAGGGCCAGCCCGGCCCAGGAAAGGCGCAGGGCCAGGGCTAGCGGGCTGAGGACGGGGTGGCCAGGGAATCGGCGCATGGTGGATCGGCTCCTTGTTCTTGATCGGTTGGCCTCTTCTCTGACGGGCCACTGCGCAGAAGCGGAACCACCTGAATCAATTTTCTCGTGAGACGGGCTCGACCGTGGTCCACCAGCGGCCAACGCCGCCGATACGAATCGGCAGCGCCTCGGCCAGCAGGCGCAGGGCCCTTTCGCTGTCATCCAGAGGCAGTACCGCCGACACCTTGATCGCCTGCATTGCCTGGCGGTCGAAGCGCAGCACGCCACGGCGTTGCTCGGCCAAGGCATCGAGCACCTGGTCGAGCGGTACGCCGTCGGCCACCAACTGGTGATGCTGCCAGGCCCGAACGACCCGTGCCGGGTCGATGGCCGGCAACGGGCCAAGCCCGTCACGCGCCACCCATGCCCGCTCGCCCGGGCCGACGACCAACTGATCGCCGGACACGGCAGTGCGCGCCTCGACCCGGGACTCAAGCATGGTCAGCTCGCTGCGAGCGTGGCCTTCGCTGACCACGAAGCGCGTACCCAACGCCTTGAAGCTGCCTTCCTCGGTCTGTATCACGAAGGGTCGCGTCGGGTCATGGCTGACATCTACCAGCACCTGGCCATGCAGCAGGCGGATGCGCCGCTCGCCAGTGCTGAACTCGACATCCACGGCAGAGTTGCCCGCCAAGGTCAGCTGCGAGCCATCTTCCAAGGTTTGGCTGCGCCACTCCGCCGGCGCTGTATGCAAGTCGGCCAGCCAGTCGCGCGGCGTACCACCGGAAAGGCTCAGTGTGCCCAGCAAGGAGATTGCCAGGGCCAAACCGAGCAACGTGCGCCGTGCACCCGAGCCTGAAGCCGAAACCTGTGCGCCGGCGCGCAGCCCGGCGCCCACCGGTCCGCGTTGCTCGCGCAGTGCCTGCACCTGGCTGATCACCCCTTGCATGCGGCGCAAGGTGGCGCCGTGGCGTGGGTCGGCCTGCAGCCAGGCGTCGAACTCGCGCGTCTCGTCGGCATCCAGCTCACCCTCGCCCAGGCACAGGGCCCACTCGGCAGCTTCCTGTTCGATACGCGAGGGATTCACGGTTCGGCAATGTCCAGCGTGCGGTGGCAATGGATCAGGGCCTGGGCCAGGTACTTGCGCACCATGCGTGGGGAAATCTGTAGGCGTTTGGCAATCTGAGGCTGGGTCAGGTCGTCCAGGTAGTAACCGACGAAGGCCTCGCGGGCATTCACGTGCAGGCCTTCCAGCAGGAAAGCGATCTGTTCCAGCGCTTCGAGGGTGATGAGGATGCTTTCGGGAGACTGGTGCCCTTCCAGCGCCTCGGCAGCCAAGGCAAGTTCGCTGAGGTAGGCCTCCTCGATTTGCTGTCGGCGCACCCGGTCGATCAACAGGCGGCGTGCGGTGGTACTGAGGTAGGCGCGTGGCTCGCGCATGCCCAGCAAGGCATCACGCGAGGCCAGGATGCGCACGAAGGTGTCCTGGGCCAGGTCGGCTGCGCTGTGCGAACAACGCAGCTTGCGACGTAGCCAGCTGAAAAGCCAGCCATGGTGCTCGCTGTACAGCTGTTCAAGCGGGTACGGGCTCGGTGAGTCGGCTACGGGCATGGGGCACCGGGACACAAGTGAGAATTGTTCCCGAATAGTAGCTATTCGCCGTAAGACTATGCAACAGGTGGTTCGAGCAACAAGCCGTAAATGCCAGAGTCGGACAACTCTCCCGCCACGCACCAGCGCGCCCGCAAGGTGCCTTCCAGCACAAAACCTTGCCGCTCCAGGGTGCGTGCCGAGCCCTGGTTGCGCGGGTCGATTTCGCCTTCCAGGCGGCGCATATGCAGGGTGTGGGCGAGGTAGTCGATGAAGCAGGTCAGCGCTTCGTCCATGTAGCCCCTGCCCTGCACGGCGCTGGCCAGGCAGTAGCCAATTTCGCCACGGCGGGAAATGTCGTCGATGTTGAACAGCTGGACCATGCCGATCAGTTCGCCGTTGTCGCGGCGGTACATGCCGAGCTTGAGTTGGTCGCCATTGGCATAGGCTTCGCGGTCGGCGGCCAGGGCGCTTTCGGCCTCGGCCAGGTCTTGCCAGGGTGCATGGTGCCAATAGCGCATGACCTCGGGGTCGGCCATGATCGCCAGCCACTGCGCGGCATCGGCATGGCGCATGGGGCGCAGTTGCAGCCGTGGGCTGTCGAGGCAGAGGTCACTGGGGAAACTGCGGGGAGGGGTCACGCCGGATCTCCTGTCCATTGCTGGGGAGATGACAGTTTAACGTCAAGTGCAGGGTTCAGGCATCTCGGGCAGCTTTGCAGCCGTCGCCGGCAGGTTCACCACAGGCCAGGAGCCTTGCACGCTATCTGTGGGAGCGGCCTTGCGTCGCGAAAGGGCTGCAAAGCAGCCCTGGCAATTCTCGCGGCGCCGCTGATGCCTGGGGCCGCTGTGCGGCCCTTTCGCGACGCAAGGCCCACATCGACCGCGTCAGGCTGATCGATACTTCAGGCCACCTCAGCCCCATCATCAGGCCAATGCGGCTCGTTGGCCTCTGGCGGAGTCAGCGGCGGCAGGCCATACGCTGCCCGCGCATCATCACAGCTCGGGTTATGCACCCCACCCTCCCACGACGCATCAAACTCGCGGCACGGGCTGGAACGGTTGGCGTAAATCGTACAAGCCACCTCTTTACCGATCTCGCCCTGAAGGCTGACACAGCGGCAAGGCTTGGCATCGGTGCCGATCATGGCAACGCGCGTGGGGTTGATCTGTACCACCAGGTCGTCCGGCACTACGCCCCCGGCAGACTGGCATTCGCCCCAGAAGAAGGACACACGGAAGTACCCGCAGCAGGCGCCGCAGTCAAGGCAAGGGTTATATTCAGACATGATGTCACGGAGGGAAGGTGGTTGTTATCGGGGCTGGCCCGCGGCGCCATTTTTAATCCAACCAGGGGCCGCTGGATAGAGGGGGAATGCAAAAAAAGTTGCCGCTGATCCGGCCACTGAACAAGGGCGACCAGTGCATTCACCGGCCGCCCCCTTTCAGCTAGCAGATGGGCTGGTAGGCTTCAGCATCCCAGCGTTGTAAACCCAGGCCTTCGCTCGGCTTGTAGTTGCCCCCCTGTACCTTGCTGAACTGCGTATGCACCTCACCACAGTGCACCAGACGATCATTTTTATCGCCCTCGGTGAGTACCGTGTAGGACTCACTGCGCATGGCCTGATACTGCCTGTCGGCGGCCGCCATGACCTGGTGATACTTCATCAACTGGCTGCTGCTCAAGGCCAGACGTTTGTCCAGGTGCACGCCCCAGCGGGTCAGGCAAACCTCGGCAAAGTGGCGAACGATCAGCCCAGGTTCGGCCAGCACCTTGCCATCGCCTGCGCCATCAGCCGAGGCGTTGCCCACCAGCGTGGCATGGCGACCCGGCATCGGATAAACGCATATCCGTGTCCCTTTGGCGACCGAAGGGATCACGCAGGCAAAACCTTTGGAGCGCTCATCCCTTGAGTAGAAGCCTACGTACTCTTTGACGTTATCCGCCAACGTTACGCGCTCGGCCTGTACGTTACCGACGCCAGGCACCGGGTCGATGGCAAATATGTTCACCGGTATGCCCCGCAATACCGGGTCTTGCGCCATGGCATTGGCCAGCATGTGGCAGCTGATCCCTCCCCTGCTCCAGCCCACCAGGTTGACCTGGGTTGGCAGGCGCGGTTTGCGGAACATGCTGATGATGCGCTCCTGCAGTTCCTGCGGGGTCGGGTGGCGATCGCCATAGTCGTAGGTTCGCCAGAACCATGAGGCGGAGGAAGACACGTCCGGAATGGGCACGCCGGCAGCTTTCAGCCGCTCGTATTCTTGCTCACTGAGTTTGGTGCGCCGCCAGCTGCTTTCGCCTTTGATGACCTGCAGCACATGGTTGACGTTCTCCTCCCAGCCGCGGCCAAACAGCTGGCCGGTCCAGTTGAAATAGCCGCCGGGTTCGACGAACAGGTTGTCATCCTGAAGGTTGCCGCTGCCTGGGCCATCGACGGCGATCCAGTGGGCGAATTCCCGGCTCTGGTCATTACTGGCCAGGGTCGAGACCAGCTCGCCATTCCAGAAGTTGGGATTGGCGTCGTCGAAACGGTGCGAGCCAGTGCCGCAGAAGTAGGCGGTGAAGACACTCATGGGGAGATCTCTTTGGTGAGAAATGAGTGCTGACGGTAGGCGTACGGGTAACCAGAAGGCAGGCGGAAAACTCACCCAAGAGGCAGTTGGGGCTGCTTCGCAGCCCCAATGGGCTTACTTGCGAGCCAAACCATCAGCCCGGAACATTTGCCGGATCCCGCGGATGGCCTGGCGAATACGGTCCTGGTTCTCGATCAACGCAAAGCGAACATGGTCGTCCCCATAGTCACCAAAGCCGATCCCCGGCGACACGCAGACCTTGGCCTCAGCCAGCAGCTTCTTGGAGAACTCCAGCGAACCCAGGTGTGCATACTCCGGCGGGATCTTCGCCCACACGTACATCGACGCCTTGGGGTTCTCGACCATCCAGCCCAGTTCGTGCAGCCCTTTTACCAGCAGGTTACGGCGCTGGCGATACTGCTCGGCAATGTCGCGCACGCACTGTTGGTCGCCTTCCAGCGCGGCAATGGCTGCAACCTGTAGCGGGGTGAAGGTGCCATAGTCGTGATAGCTCTTGATCCGTGCCAGGGCGCTGACCAACTCGTGGTTGCCGACCATGAAGCCGATGCGCCAGCCTGCCATGTTGTAGCTCTTGGACAGAGTGAAGAACTCCACCGCAATGTCCTTGGCACCCGGCACCTGCATGATCGATGGGGCTTTCCAGCCGTCGTAGACGATATCGGCATAGGCCAGGTCATGCACCACCAGTACGTTGTACTGCTTGGCCAGGGCCACCACGCGCTCGAAGAAGTCCAGCTCCACGCACTGGGCGGTCGGGTTGGACGGGAAGCCCAGGATCATCATCTTCGGCTTGGGGATGGACTCGCGAATGGCCCGCTCAAGCTCGTTGAAGAAGTCCACACCCGGCACCAGCGGCACCGAACGCACCTGAGCACCTGCAATCACTGCGCCGTAGATGTGGATCGGGTAGCTGGGGTTGGGCACCAGCACCGTGTCGCCCTGGTCGAGGGTGGCCAGCATCAGGTGGGCCAAGCCCTCTTTCGAGCCGATGGTGACGATGGCTTCGCTTTCCGGGTCGATGTCGACCTCGTAGCGGTCCTTGTACCAGTTGGAGATGGCCCGGCGCAGGCGCGGGATGCCGCGCGAGGTGGAGTAACCGTGGGTGTCTTCACGTTGGGCGACCTGTACCAGCTTCTCGACGATGTGCGGCGGAGTGGCGCCATCGGGGTTGCCCATGCTCAGGTCGATGATGTCCTCGCCACGGCGGCGGGCGGCCATCTTGAGCTCGGCGGTGATGTTGAAGACGTAGGGGGGGAGACGATCGATGCGCGCAAAGCGGCGCGGCGAACCTGGGTTGGCCATGGCTTCCTCTGAGGACGTAAGCGCCCGGAACCGTCCGAGCGACGTTGGCCGATGTGGCGGCCTGGATCAGAAGATAGTGCCGAAACATGATCCCTGTAAAGGATAATTTCCTGTTTTATTAGAACTTTTCAGATCTATTTTTTGAAAATCAGGCATTTTTATTTTTCTGTGCTGGCCTCTTCGCGGGTAAACCCGCTCCTACAGGAACCTTGTAGGAGCGGGTTTA
>NZ_JAECZP010000023.1:0-97358 GCF_019691255.1 Pseudomonas sp. USTB-Z | reverse complement strand
TCCAGCAGCTCTTTGGGGATTTTGGGCAGGTCACGCAAGGGTTTCTTTTTGGTTGGCATACATGCACCTCTTACTCATGTTATGCCCGAACACAAAATTTCTGACACCCTCGGCGGCGCTCGATCTCACAGGCGCTGAAACTCTCCCGGCAAACACCTCAAAATTCCAACGCCGCCCCCTCGAAAATCCAACAACGAAGACCCTGCAAATCCAGAACCAAACTCTTACTACTCCCTGACCACCCCAACCCCAACACCCGCGTTAACCTTCATTTAATCAACCCCAGCCAGCATGGCCCCATTCCCAGATCTGCCAAGGCGAAGACATGCGCGTTCTCCTGCTCTTCCTCACACTCCTACTGGCCGGCCCGTTGCAAGCCAACCCGTTCGATGTGAAACCAGACTTCCTGCCGGTTGACCAAGCCTTCGTGCTCACCCACGACCGCCAGGCCGACGGCCAGATGCGCCTGTACTTCCAGATCAAGCCGGGCTACTACCTGTACCAGAAGCGCCTGAAGTTCGATGGCCTGCCCACCGAGCAACACCCGCAACTGCCACCGGCACTCAACCATCACGACGAGTTCTTCGGCGACAGCGCGGTGTACCGCGACCAGCTTGAACTGCTATTGCCTGCCAACGCCCAGGGTCAGTTGCGCCTAGGCTGGCAGGGCTGCGCCGACGCCGGCCTGTGCTACCCGCCGCAAACCACCTCGATCGACTTGGGTGGCAGCGTAACGCCGGCCGCCGAGCAAGCCAGCGACCAGGCCCTGGCCAGCGGCCTGCAACAAGGCCACCTGGCCTGGAGCCTGCTGGCGTTCTTCGGCCTTGGCCTGCTGCTGGCGTTTACCCCCTGCTCGCTGCCGATGCTGCCGATCCTGGCCGGGCTGGTGCTGGGCAATGGCGCCAGCGCCCGCCGTGGCTGGCTGCTGGCCGGGGTCTATGTGCTGAGCATGGCCCTGGTGTACGCCGGGCTCGGGGTGGTTGCTGCCCTGCTGGGTGCCAGCCTGCAGGCCTGGCTGCAGCAACCCTGGCTGCTGGGCAGCCTGGCGGGGCTGTTCGTGCTGCTGGCACTGCCGATGTTCGGTGCCTTCGAACTGCAACTGCCTGCCGCCCTGCGCGACCGCCTGGACCGCGCCGGGCAAGGTACCCGTGGCGGCAACCTTTATGGCGCGGCATTGCTCGGGGCGTTGTCCGGCCTGTTACTCGGCCCGTGCATGACTGCGCCGTTGGCCGGTGCGCTGCTGTACATCGCGCAGAGCGGCGACGTGCTGCAAGGCGCGCTGGTGCTGTTCAGCCTCGGCCTGGGCATGGGCGTGCCGCTGCTGTTGCTGGTAACCCTGGGCAACCGTTATCTGCCGCGCCCGGGTGCGTGGATGAACCGGGTCAAGGGTGTGTTCGGTTTCGTGTTCCTGGCCATGGCGCTGTACACCGTGCGCAGCCTGCTGCCTGCGACCTTGCTGCTGGCACTGAGCGGCGCCTGGCTGATCGCCCTGGCCTGGGCTGCCTGGCCGGCCCTGCAACGGCTGCCGGCGTTGCGTGCAGTACCGTTGCTCGGCGCGCTGTGGGGCGGCCTGCTGCTGGTAGGCGCGGCAGCCGGTGGCGACGACCTCTGGCAGCCACTACGCCCCTTCGCCGGCGGTGCCGCCGCGCCAGCCCAGAGCCAGCATACCGAGGACAGCTTCGTCACTGTCAGCCGCCCCGAAGACCTGCAACGTGAACTGGACGCCGCCAAAGCCCGTGGCCAGTGGGTGATGCTCGACTACTATGCCGACTGGTGTGTGTCGTGCAAAGTCATGGAAAAACAGGTATTCGCACGCAGCGACGTACAGGCCGGCCTGGCCGGCGTACACCTGCTGCGCCTGGACGTGACGGCCGACAGCCCGGCCAGCAAGGCCCTGCTGCAGCGCTACCAGGTACCCGGCCCGCCCAGCATCATCTGGATCGGCCCGGAAGGTGAAGAACGCCGCGCGCGGCGCATCACCGGTGAGGTGGACGCAGCAGCGTTCCAGCAACACTGGGGCCAGACCAGGAGCCAAGGCTGATGCTGACCGTAACACTCGGGCCACTGACCATGGCCCTCAACCATCTGCTGATGCTCACCGCCCTGGTGATCGCCAGCGTGGTCGGCTGGTGGGTCGCCCGACGTGGCGGCGAGAGCCCGGAATCGGCGCTGTTCAACCTGTTCCTGATCGGCCTGCTGTGTGCCCGCGCAGGCTTCGTGCTGGCCTACTGGCCGATGTATCAGGACGACCCGCTGCAAATCATCGACATCCGTGACGGCGGCTTCCTGTTCTGGTCGGGCCTTGCCGGCATCGTGCTCGGAGCCCTGTGGCAGGGCTGGCGCCACCCCGGCCTGCGCCGCCCGCTAGGCTGGGCGCTGTTCAGCGGCGCACTGTTCTGGGGCCTGGCCAGCCTCGGCGGCCACCTGTACAGCAAAGGCACCGAGCTGCCCGAACTGAGCCTGCGCAACGCAGGCGGCCAGGCCGTGGCATTGCACAGCTACCGCGGCAAGCCGCTGGTCATCAACATCTGGGCCACCTGGTGCCCGCCCTGTCGGCGTGAGATGCCAGTGCTGCAACAGGCACAAAGCGATTACCCGCACGTGACCTTCCTGTTCGTCAACCAGGGCGAAACCCCGGAAAACGTCAGCACCTTCCTCGCCACCACCGGCCTGAGCCTGACCCACGTGCTGTTCGACGGCACCGGCCTGCTGGCCCAGCGCGTCGGCTCCATGGCCTTGCCCACCACCCTGTTCTACGACGCCAACGGGCGGCTGGTTGGCAGCCACCTGGGCGAGCTGTCCCGGGCCAGCCTGCGCCACGCCCTGGAACCTTTCGACCGGGCCATTGCGCCCGCCCCTGCCGCACAAGGAAACTGACATGCGATTGACTGCACTGCTGCCCCTGTCCCTGGCCCTGCTGGCCGCCCCTGCCCTGCAAGCCGAAGAACTGCCCAAGGCGGTTCAGCAGCTGCAAGCCAAGGGCGCCGTGATCAAGGGCAGCTTCGATGCGCCCAACGGCCTGCGCGGTTATGCCGCCGAGTACCAAAACAACGCCCTGGCCCTGTACCTGACCCCCGACGGCAAGCACGTGCTGGTCGGCAGCCTGTTCGACGAACAGGGCAAGGACCTGAGCGCCGAGCCGCTGCAAAAGCTGGTATACGCGCCGATGAGCAAGGAAATCTGGGCGAAAATGGAAAAGACCGCGTGGATCGCCGACGGCAAGGCCGACGCGCCGCGCAAGGTGTACCTGTTCAGCGACCCAAACTGCCCCTACTGCAACATGTTCTGGGAACAGGCGCGGCCCTGGGTGGAGTCGGGCAAGGTGCAGTTGCGCCATATCATGGTCGGCATCATCCGCGAAGACAGCCCGGGCAAGTCGGCGGCGCTGCTGGCGGCGAAAGACCCGGCCAAGGCACTGCAACAGCACGAGAAGGCCGGCAAGGCCAGCACCCTGAAGGCGCTGGAACAGGTGCCAGAGGCTGTGCAACAGAAGCTGGCGGCGAACATGGCGTTGATGGAAGAGATGGGGTTGCAGGCGACCCCCGCCATTTTCTATCAGGATGAGCAAGGCAACCTGCAAAGCCAGCAAGGGGCACCACGGCCGGAGATGCTGGGGAAGATTCTGGGCAAGCGCTAGTGCATGTGGTGGGGCACAGATCGAGCACCACGAAGCAGGTGACGCGGGGCATGGCACCGGCTACGCCGGTGTTCGCGGGTGAACCCGCTCCTACGGGACTCGCGCTAACGGCTGGATTGTACGCCAGGCACGTGATCGCAAGGCCTGCGCGGTCGGGCGTAGGAGCGGGTTTACCCGCGAAAGGGCCGGACCTGCTGGCCAATTTCCACCAGCCGTTCACCGTTGCCGCCGCCATTGTATTCGCGGGTAAACCCGCTCCTACGCTGATCGGGGATGGAGACACATTGGTGATTGGACGCAGGCCGTTCTTTCGCAAGCAGTAAATCTCCCGGCCCGGCAAATCTACCCCGCGCAGATTTCAATCTGCCACTCAACAAATCTAGCAACAATTATTCGGCACCCCCTGTCGTTAAACATCGTCTGCTTGCTTCCCTTACTCAAATCCCACACACACGCACAACAAAGAACACTCGGGCGCTCACAACAGAGCGTTCGAGCATCAAAAACAGAAACTTCTTACACAATTAGAAGAAAAAATAAGCCCCAAAAAACATTATCAGGTTTAAGTAAGACCCTTCTGAAGAATTTTCCCACAAAAATAGCTTTAAACCGAACACTCCAATATCACGTCCAACCACGCCACCCCCACCGAAAGATTGACTTGAAACAGCCGAACGCCTAAACCTCCATACCCATACATTTCAGACCACGCCAAAAACCAGGAGACACTCATGAAAAATCAATATGGCATTAGCCTCATGGCATTGGCTTCGACACTCACTGCGAAATCAAATAACACGCAACCATGACACCGAAATGGTCTACTCATGAATCCAAACCACTGTATCCGCAGCGCAAAAAAAATCACGACAATCACAAAAATCTTGACCACTGAGCACTTGAGGGAGCCCACATCGCTTCTTTGGTCAGCGCTGGCCCCTTGCATACTCTTCATCATCACCCAGCCAACGCATGCAGCCTCGACCTATACCGCTTCAGCCGCCTGGTTCTACTCATACATCTCTGCCACCCTCGCGTTCTTTGGATTCAGCTTCTACCTCATCGGCAGGAGGGAAAGTGGCTTCACGCGGTCCTTCATCTACCAACACAGCGCAATCAAGCTATTCCTGACTGCCCACACACTCAGTTATTTTTTATTGAGCTCGCTTTACGCCACACTATTCTACCTCTTGACCAAACCCTTACGAGGTCACTACTCACTTCCTGAATACCTCTATCTGATGGCATGCTTCTACACCAGCTACCTCATGTTCACCTGTATCGGCCTGGGGATCGCTGCGCTGCCGATAAAATTCAGCACAGCCAGCACACTTTTCTCACTCATGTCATTTTTCATGCTGGTCTCCGGATACACCGGTGCCACGCTGGGGCACGATGCTTCGCATACGCTAACGCTGATCAACCCGCTCTTTCTAAGCGCGCAGATCTTCCATGGCGAAATGCCCCTTCTCAACAGTTTCCTGATTGCACTTTCGGCCTCTGCAGCCTCGACATACCTAACCGGAAGGTATTTCAGAATCCAACCCATATGGAGCCGATACTGATGGACATTTTAACTATAAATAACCTTCACTTCGGATACAGCGGAAACCCGCTGCTGAACGACATTGAACTCACTATAAAAGCGGGGGAACTGGTTGGCATTCTGGGCAACAACGGGGCCGGAAAGACAACCCTTTTCGACCTCATCTGTAAAACAAAGAAACCGGCGAAAGGCACCATTTCCAATGTATCCAGGCGTCAGGCCTATTTGACCCAAATCCTTACACCGCCCCCCTTACTGCGCATGGACGAAGCGGGCAAGCTAATCACCAGCCTGACCCCCAACGTTTCCCCAGATCACACAGAGATTCTCTCGAAACTAGCCAAATGGTCCCCGTCACTGTCCAAGCGATATGCAGAAATTGCAAAGAAAAAAGCCGCCAATTGCAGCTACGGTGAAATTCGCAGCTACTTCACGCTGACCTTGTTGCTTTTAAACAGTGACTTGATCATTCTTGACGAGCCAACGGCTGGCGTGGACCCTGAATTTCGACATTATATATGGCTCGGTATAAAAAGCGCGTGCGCGGAAGGCGCGAGCGTGCTGATAGCTTCTCATTACACAGAGGAAATCACGAAAAACTGCCAGCGCTTTTATATGCTCGCAAACAAGCGACTGGAAGCGTTTGACAGTGGTGGACAGTTCATGGAACGCCACCATGCCAAATCGCTGGATGAAGCCTTTATCAATGCTTCGGTCTAGGTACCGTGGCCATTGAGAGGGGGCGCCAAGCGCCCCTGCCCATCACAGCCCCTCCAGTTCAGCCATCAGGTCACTGAGCCGGTCGACCTTGTCATCATCCAGCGCACTGCCCTGCAGCCCCTGTACATACTCGGCCAACGCCTCCACCGTGCTGCACTCGAACATCGCCCGCAGCGGCACGTTCAGCTGTAGCTGCTTCTGCACCCGCGAAGCGATCTGCGTGGCCAGCAGCGAATGCCCGCCCAGCTCGAAGAAGTTGTCGTGCACCCCCACCCGCTCGGCTTTGAGCACATCGGCCCAGATGCCCGCCAACACGTCCTCCAGGTCGTTACGTGGCGCCTGATAGGCCTGGCTATGCTGCACGCCGATGTCGATGGCTGGCAGGGCCTTGCGGTCGAGCTTGCCGTTGGTGTTGTGCGGCAAGCTGTCGAACCAGCCCCAGTGCAAGGGCACCATGTACTCCGGCAACTCGGCACGCAGTCGTTGCTTGACCTGCTCCAGCAACGCGGCATCGGCACTGACGCCCTGGTGCGCCACCAGGTAGCCAACCAGATGCTTGCCGTTCACGCCCTCCTGCACCGCCACGGCGGCATCGCGAATTTCCGCCTGCTCATGCAGCCGGGCCTCGATTTCGCCCAGTTCGATGCGATAGCCGCGAATCTTCACCTGGTGGTCGATGCGCCCGACGTACTCCAGCACACCGTCCAGGCGCTGCCGTGCGAGGTCACCGGTACGGTACAGGCGCTCTCCCGGTGCCCCGTAAGGGTGAGGAATGAACGCCAGTGCCGTGCGCACCGGGTCACCGACGTAGCCACGGCCTACACCCGCACCCGCCACGCACAACTCGCCCACCGCCCCCAGCGGCACCAGCTTCTGGTCCTCGCCGAACAGGTATAGGCGGTTGTTGTCGGTTGGCGTACCGATGGGCAGGTAGCTGCCTTGGGTCGAGGCGGCATCGACGCGGAAGAACGCCACGTCATCCGAGCACTCCGCCGGGCCATAGGCATTGACCAGGCCGATCTGCGGGTAGCGCTGCAGCCACTGCGCCGCCAGCTCCGGTGGCATGGCCTCGCCGGTCGGCAGCATCCAGCGCAGGCCGTCGAGGGCCTGGTGGTCGCTGGCCAGCATGCCCTGGATCAGCGACGGCACGCTCTCCAGCACGGTGATGCCGGTGGCCTGCACGTGCGCCAGCAGGCCCTGCGGGTCATGGGCGATGGCATTCGGCACGATCTCTACCTTGGCGCCGAACAGCGGCGCAGCCAGGAACTGCCAGACCGAGATGTCGAAGCTTTGCGAAGCGGTCTGGGCAATCACGTCCTGCTCGCTCAGCGCCAGGTAAGGCACCTTGCTCAGTTGGTTGTTGAGCATGCCGCGCTGCTCGACCATCACCCCTTTCGGCAGGCCGGTCGAGCCTGAGGTGTAGATCACGTAGGCGAGGTTGTCCGGGCCACTGTGGATACCCGGGTTGTGGCTTGCGATCGGGTTGGCCTGGATGTCTTCCCAGACCAGCAGTCGCGGCCGCAGCGCAGTTTCCAACTCACCGAGCAACTGCCGCCCCTGCTCGGCGCAGGCCGCGCTGCACACCAACACTGGCGTGCGGCTGAGCTGGATGATGCTTTGCAGGCGCGCCGCCGGCAGGCCCGGGTCCAGCGGCAGGTAGCCGGCGCCGGCCTTGAAGCTGCCGACAATCATGCCCAGCAGCGGCAACCCACGCTCGGCAAGCAGTGCCACTGGCTGGTCCACGCAGACGCCGGCAGCCACCAGCGCATGGCCCAGGCGGTTGGCCGCCAGGTTCAGCCCAGCGTAATCATAGGATGCCTCCAGGCAGCGGGCCACGGTACGCTGTGGATGCGCCACGACCTGCGCTTCGAACTGCGCGATGTAGCTCTGTTCCAGCGGATAAACCCGCTCGGTCCGGTTGCAGTCCTCCAGCAGGAAGCCTTGCTCCTGGGCGCTCAACAGCGGTAGCTCGCTCACCTCCCCTTCAAAACCTTGTACCAGCGCCAGCAGCAGGCGCTTGAACTCGGCCAGCAGGCGCTCGACGGTCGGGTAATCGAAGTAACGCTGGTCAAACGACAGGTGCAGGCCCAGGTCATCACCCGGGTAACACACCGCCGTCAGCGGGAAGTTGGTGTGGGTACGGCCCGAGTCGGAGCTGGCGTTCAGGTGCTGGGCGTGATCAAGCACGGCGGTTTCAACCGGCGCATTCTCGAACACGAACAGGCTGTCGAACAGCGGCTGGCCCTTGGGCAGCTCGCTGCACGCCTGGATCGCCACCAGCGGCAAGTATTCGTACTCGCGCAGTTCCATGTTGCTTTGCAGCAGGCCCTGCAGCCACTGGCGTACGCTGCAACGCTCACCCGCCGCGGGCAACTGCACGCGCAGGGCCACGCTGTTGATGAACAGGCCGACGGTGCGCTGCATCTGCGGCATGCTCACCGGGCGCCCGGCCACGGTTACGCCAAAGGCCACGTCGCGGTCGCCGCTGTAGCGCGACAGCACCAGGGCCCAGGCCGCCTGGGCGAAAGTGTTGACGGTGAGCTGATGGGCCTGGGCCAGTTCGCGCAGACGCACGCCATCATTCACCTCAAGGCGGGTATAACAATCGCCGACGACCATGCCGCTACCGGCGTGGTCATGGCGCAGCGGGCGGTCGCTCGGGATGGCTGTGGCACGTTCGAAGCCGGCCAGGTTGGCCTGCCACCAGGCGCGTGCGTCGTCCAGACCCTGGCGTTGCAGCCAACCGATGTAATCGCGGTAACGCGGTGGCACCGGCAGTTGGGCCTGACGGCCTTCGCCAAGGGCCTGGTAGACCTCGAAGAAATCGTTCATCAACAGCGAGCGGCACCAGGCATCGATAAGGATGTGGTGGTTGCTCATCATGAACCAGTAGCGTTCATCGGCCACGCGCACCAGGCGCAGGTGGAACGGTGCCTCGCTGAGCAAGGCAAAGCCGGCCTCGCGCTCCTGCTTGTGCAGGGCCTGCAGGCGCTGCTCCTGGGCATCGTCGGCCAGGCCGCGCCAGTCCTGGTAGTCCACCGCCAGGTTGCCCGGCTTGTGGATGATCTGCAGCATCGCCTCGCCGCTGTTCCAGCTGAACGAGGCGCGCAACGCTTCGTGGCGCGCCACCACGGCCTGCCAGGCCTGGGCGAAACGCTCGGGGTCGAGGGCGCTGTTGATGCGGTAGCGGTCCTGCATGTAGTACAGGCCAGTGCCCGGTTCCAGCAGGGTGTGCAGCAGCATGCCTTCCTGCATCGGCGTCAGCGGGTAAACGTCCTCGATCTGCGCGGCCGGGACCGGCAATGCGTCGATCTGCTCCTGAGTCAGGTGCGCCAGCGGGAAGTCCGATGGGGTGAAGCTGCCATTGCCATCGGCCAGGCAATGCGCGACCAGCGCCAGCAGCTCCTGACGATAGCCCTCAGCCAGACGCGCGATGGTCTGCTGGTCGTAGCGCTCGGCGCTGAAGGTCCAGCGCAGTTGCAGAGCACCGCCATACACCTGGCCATCGACGCTCAACCAGTTGGGCAACGGCGCATCGAGGTCATGTGCCAACCCGGCCGGGGCTTCCAGGGGCTGGAACAAGGCCGCACTGTCGAACTGCTGGTCGAACTGGCCCAGGTAGTTGAAGGTGATGCGCGCCTGCGGCAAGGCCGCCATCTGCTCGCGCCCGGCGGCATCCGCCAGGTAGCGCAGTACGCCGTAGCCCAGGCCCTTGTGCGGTACATGGCGCAGTTGTTCCTTGATGCGCTTGATCGAACCGGCCCGCGCCGCGTCGTCTTCACCTGGCAGCGGACGCAGGCTCAGTGGGTAGGCATTGGTGAACCAGCCGACGCTGCGGGTCAGGTCCATGTCTTCGAACAACCCGTCACGGCCATGGCCTTCGAGCTGCACCAGCACTTCTTCATCGCCGCTCCAGCGGCACAAGGCCCGCGCCAGTGCAGTCAACAGCAGGTCGTTGACCTGGGTGTGGTAAGCCGCCGGGGCCAGTTGCAACAGCTGCCGGGTTTGCTCCACGTCCAGGCCGATGGCCAGGGTTTGAGCGTGGCGATGCAAATTGCCGCCCTGCGGATGGTCGCACGGCAATTCGCGACGCACACCGCCCAGCTGGCCTTGCCACCAGGCCAGTTCGTCACGCAGCGAATCGCTGCCGGCGTAGCTGGCCAGGCGCGCGGCCCAGTCGCCGACGGCGTGGGTCTTGGCCGGCAGAGGCTGGCCACGGTACAGCGCCTGCAGGTCTTCCAGCAGCACCCGCCAGGACACGCCATCAACCACCAGGTGATGAATCGCCAGCAGCAACCGCTGAGAGCCCTGCCCGTCACGCACCAGCAAGGCGCGCAGCAGCGGCCCCTGTTGCAGGTCCAGGCTGCGCTGCACGTCATTGTAGAGTGCCTGACAATCATTGAAATCGGCGACAGTGGCGCTCCACAGCAGTTGCTCGGCGCCAGGCTGCACGTACTGAGCCTGCCAGCGGCCCTGGGCGTCGCTGAAGCGCAGGCGCAGGCTGTCATGGTGCTGCACCAGCGCAGCCAATGCCTGTTCAAGGGTGGCCTCAACCAAGGGTTGGCGTACCTCCAGCAGCACGGCCTGGTTCCAGTGTTGCGGCTGTGGCACGTCACTGTCGAAGAACCAGTGCTGGATCGGCGTCAACCCGGCCTGGCCCTGGCGCAGCCCCTGCTCCACCGTGCTCACGGCTTCGCTGAGCTGAACCACAGTTGCCAGGGTCTGGATGGTCTGATGCTGGAACAGGTCGCGCGGGGTGAATTGCAAGCCGGCCTGCCGGGCGCGGCTGACCACCTGAATCGACAGGATCGAGTCGCCCCCCAGCTCGAAGAAGTTGTCCTGCACGCCGACCCGGGCAACGTTGAGCACCTCGCGCCAGATCTGCGCCAGCTGTGCTTCCACCTCACTGCCAGGGGCCTGGTATTGCTGCCTCGTCTGCTCAAGGTCCGGCAATGGCAGCGCACGGCGGTCGAGCTTGCCGTTGCCCATCAGCGGCAGGCTGTCGAGCAGCACCAGGTGCGCAGGCACCATGTAATCGGGCAGGTGCTGGCGGGCATCGGCTTTCACCGCTTCGCGCAGCAGTTGTTGCACGTCGTTACCGGCGGTGGCCTGCCTGCACACCAGATAGCCCACCAGTTGCTTGCCGCCCGGCAAGTCCAGCGCCAGCACGACGGCCTCGTCGACTTCCTCGTGCGCTTGCAGGCGGCTCTCGATTTCGCCCAGTTCGATGCGGAAGCCGCGGATCTTCACCTGCTGGTCGGCACGGCCAACATACTCCACCAGGCCATCGGTACCCAGGCGTACCAGGTCGCCGGTACGGTACAGGCGCCCGCCTTCGGCACTGAACGGGTCGGCGACAAAGCGCTCGGCAGTGAGGCCTGGCCGGTCGTGGTAACCCTGGGCCAGGCCGGCGCCGCCGACGTACAGTTCGCCAATGCCGCCTTGCGGCAACAAGGCCAGATCCTCGTCGAGGATGTAGGCGGTACGGCTACCGATGACGCGGCCGATCGGTACGCTGCCAAGGTCTGCTGGCAAGGCCTCTGGGGCCAGGCACGCCAGCGGCATAACCACGGTTTCGGTCGGGCCGTAGGCATTGAAGCACTGCTGCGGCGCAAAGGCCTGGCGGATACGCTGCAGGTGCTCGCCGGTCAGCGCCTCGCCCCCGGTAATCACCAGGCGTACCGGCAATTGTTCGCCCCGCCCGCCCAGGTACTGCGCCAGTTGGCTGCCGTAGCTGGGGGTAAAGCCCAGAATGCTCACCTGCTGCTCGCGCACCAACTGGCAGATGTCCTCGGCGCCCCACTGCCCCTGGGCGCGCAATACCACGCGCGCGCCACACAACAGCGGCACCCACAGGCGCTCGCTGGCAGCGTCGAAATTGATCGAATAGAAATGCAGCTCGCAGTCATCGCTGCGCATGCCGAATGCAGCGATCACCGCCTGGCAGTGCATGGCGAACTCGCCATGGCTGACCACCACGCCCTTGGGTTTGCCGGTGGAGCCTGAGGTGTAGATCAGGTAAGCCTGGTGCTGCGGCAGGCTGAGGTTGTCCAGCGGCGCATCGCTGTAGGCCGCCAGGCTGGCGGCATCGTCTTCCAGGCTCCAGCTGGCCACGCCTTCAGGCAGCTCGCCCAGGGTGTGCAGCAGCGCACGCTGGCTGAGCAGCAAGCCGATGCGGCTGTCTTCGATCATGTAGCGCAGGCGGTCGAGCGGGTACTCGGGGTCGAGTGGTACATAGGCGCCGCCGGCCTTGAGGATGGCCAGCAGGCCGACGACCATTTCCAGCGAGCGCTCCAGCGCCAGGCCCACCCGCACCTGCGGGCCGACACCCCGTTCGCGCAGGGCACGCGCCAGGCGGTTGGCCTGCTGGTCGAGCTCGGCGTAGGTCAAGTGCTGGCCGGAGAAGGTCAACGCGCCCGCCTGTGGCGTGCGCGCGGCCTGGGCGGCGAACAGACCGTGGAGGGTCTGGCCAAGGTCGAAATCGTGTTCGCCCTGCAATTGGCCTGTAAGCACTTGTTGCTCGGCACTGCTCAGCATTGGCAGTTCGCACAGGCGGTGTTGCGGGTTGTCGAGCAAACCGACCAGCAGTTGTTGCCAATGCTCGGCCATGCGCGCGATACGCGGCGCGTCGAACAGGTCGCGGCTGTAGGTCAGGCAGCAGCCCAGCCGGCCGTCCAGGTCGGTCACCTCCAGGTACAGGTCGAACTTGGTGGCGCTGGCATCGTTGACCAGGTAGTCCACCTGCATGCCGGCCAGCGTGCGGCTTTGCTGGAAGGCCCAGCGCTGCACGTTGCACATCACCTGGAACAGCGGGTTGTAGGCACTGCTGCGTGGGGGCTGCAGGGCCTCTACCAGTTGGTCGAACGGCAGGTCCTGGTGCGACTGGCCTTCGATGGCAGCCTGGCGAATCTGCTCCAGCAGCGCGCTGGCGGTCATCTGGCCGTCCAGCTCGCAGCGCAGCACCTGGGTGTTGAGGAAAGCGCCGATCAGGCCTTCGCTTTCCGGGCGGATGCGGTTGGCCACCGGCGCGCCGATACGCAGGTCGCGCTGGCCACTGTAACGGTGCAGCAAGGCGGCCAGGGTGGCGGTCATGGTCATGAACAGGGTCAGGCCGCGCTGGCTATTGAAAGCATGCACGCGGGCCACCAGTGCCGGATCGAGTTCGAAGCGGTACAGCTCGCCACAGTGGCTCTGGACTGCCGGACGCGGGCGGTCGGCAGGCAACGCCAGCACCGGGTGCTCGTCGCCCAGGCGGTGCTTCCAGTAGGCCAGTTGACGAGCACCCTCGCCGCTTTCCAGCCATTGCCGTTGCCACACGCTGTAGTCCAGGTACTGCACTGGCAGCGGCGCCAGTGGCGACTCGCGGTCATCGACAAAGGCTTCGTACAGCTCGCCCAGCTCGCGGGCGAAGATGTCCATGGCCCAGCCTTCGGTGACGATGTGGTGCAGCGTCAGCACGAAGAAGTGCTCACGTTCGTTGACCTTGACCAGGCAGGCGCGCAGCAGCGGCCCCCGCTCCAGGTCGAAGGGCTGGTGCGCCTGGTCGTCGGCCAGTTGTTGCAAACGTTGCTGGCAGGCATCGTCTGACAAAGCGCTGAAGTCTTGCCAGTCCAGATGCAGGCCGCTGTCTTCGGCCACGCACTGGTACGGCACCCCGTCGATGCTGGGGAACGTGGTGCGCAAGGTTTCGTGGCGCACGATCAGCGCCTGCAGCGCACGCTCGAAGGCGTCCACGTGCAGGGTGCCACGCAGGCGTGCCATGCCGCCGACGTTGTACGCCGGGCTGTCCGGCTCCATCTGCCAGAGGAACCACATTCGCTGCTGCGAGTACGACAGCGGCACCGCCTGACGGCGGTCGACACGGGTGATTGCACCCTGCAGATTGCGCTCGCCGGCCGCGCGCAGGCGGGCGATTTCGGCACAGAAGGCGCCCAGCTCGCTGGCTTCGAACAGGGCCTTGAGCGGCAGCTCGACATCGCAGGCCTGGCGGGTGCGCGAAACGATCTGGGTAGCCAGCAGCGAGTGGCCACCGAGGGCGAAGAAGTCGTCCTGCAGGCCAATGCGCGGCAGATTCAACACGTCGCGCCAGATGGCCGCGACCTGTTGTTGCAGCTCGGTTCGTGGCTCGACATGCTCACGCTGCTGCCACACTGGAGCAGGCAGTGCCTTGCGGTCGACCTTGCCGCTGGGGCCCAGTGGCATCTGTGCCAAAGGGATGAGTTGCGCCGGCACCATGTAGGCTGGCAATTGCTCAGCCAGTACGGCCAGCACCTCGGCAGGCTGGGCGCTGCCACTGTAATAGCCGACCAGTTGCGCGCCAACGGCGTCCTTGTGTATCAGCACCAGCGCCTGTTCCACACCCGCCTGTGCCAGCAGGCAGGCCTGCACTTCCTCGGGCTCGACGCGGAAACCACGCACCTTTACCTGCTGGTCGAGGCGGCCAAGGTATTCCAGGGCCTCCAACTGAACCTGCCAGCGGGCGCGATCGCCACTGCGGTACAGACGCTGACCATTGCCGTCGGCCTGGGGTACGAAGCGCTCGGCAGTGAGGCCGGGGCGGCCCAGGTAACCACGGGCCAGGCCCGCGCCACCGAGGTACAGCTCGCCCGGCACACCGGGGGCGCTCAGTTCCAGCTCATCGTCCAGCACGCGGCACAGCACATTGCCCAGCGGGCGGCCGATGGGCGAGCGCTCGCCGTCCACCACCTGGCAGTGCCAGTGGGTGACGTTGATGGCGGTTTCGGTCGGGCCGTACCGGTTGTGCAGCTGCACCTGCGGCAGCACCTGCAGCAAGCGGTCACGCAGCGCGGCGGACAACGCTTCGCCACCCGAGAACACCCGGCGCAAGCTACTGCAGGCACCTGCCTGCGGCTCCTGGACGAACACCTGCAACAGCGGCGGTACAAAGTGCAGCGTAGTCACCCCATAAGCCTGCACCAGGGCAGCGATACGCTGAGGGTCGCGGTGTTCACCGGGGCCGGCGAGCACCAGCTTGCAGCCGGTGACCAACGGCCAGAAGCATTCCCACACCGAGACGTCGAAACTGATCGGCGCCTTCTGCATCAGCACGTCGCTGTCATTCAGCGCATAGGTCGTCTGCATCCACTGCAGGCGCTCGGCCAACGCCGCATGGGTATTGCCTACGCCCTTGGGCTGCCCGGTGGAGCCGGAGGTATAGATAACGTAGGCCAGGTTGTCGCCGTGCAGGTGCAGGCCGGGGGCATGGCTGGGCCAGCTGTCCAGGTGCAACTGGTCGAGGGCAATGGCGCTGACACCGTCGACCTGTGGCAGCTTGCCCAGCAGGCTGCTGTGGCTCAGTAGCAAACGGGCGTCGCAGTCGGCCAGCATGTAGGCCAGGCGTTCGGCAGGGTAATCGACATCCAGCGGCACGTAGGCACCGCCAGCCTTGAGAATGGCTAGCAGGCCAACCAGCAATTGCGGTGAGCGCTCGATGGCAATGGCCACACAGGTATCGGGGCCGACGCCTTTGTCACGCAGGTAGTGGGCCAGGCGGTTGGCTTGCTGGTGCAGCCCGGCGTAATCCAGGCTGCCCCCGTCCCAAACCAGGGCGGTGCGCTGCGGCGTCAGGCGTGCCTGCTCATTGAGTTGTTCGACCAACAGGTGCTGCGCTGCGGCGGCCGGTGCCTGGCCCCAACCCAGCAGCTGCGCACGGCCGGGCTCATCCAGCAGTTGCACGTCGCCCAGCGCCTGCTGCGGCGCGGCACACACCTGTTCCAGCAGCGCCAGCAGGTGATGGGCCAGACGTTCGACGGTGCTGGCTTCGAACAGCTCCGCGGCGTAGTCGAAGGCCAGGCTCAGGCGGCCCAGATGGTCCTCCTCACTGTGCAACTGCAAGTCGAACTTGGCTTCGCGGCTGTACCACGCCAGCTCTTCGGCCAACAGCCCTGGCAGGCGCCGCAGGGCTGACAGGTCGCGTTGCTGGTGGTTGAACATGACCTGGAACAGGCCCTGCTCGCGCGCATCGGGCAGGGCTTCGACAAGCTGTTCGAAGGGTAGGTCCTGATTAGCCTGGGCTTGCAACGTGGCCTGTCGTACCTGGGTCAGCAATTGGGTAAACGAGTGACGGCCATCGAATTGCGCGCGCAGCACCTGCGTATTGATGAAGAAACCGACCATGCCTTGGGTTTCCAGGCGCGGGCGGTTGGCGTTGGGCACGCCGACGCGGATATCGGCCTGGCCGCTGTAGCGCTGCAGCAGCGCCTGCCAACCTGCCAGCAGGACCATGAACAGGCTGGCCTGCTGCTGGTGGGCAAGGCCCTTGAGCGCTTCGCCAAGCCTGGCCGGCACCTTGAGGTTGAAGCGCGCAGCGCTGTGCTCGCGCTGGCTGGCGCGCGGGTGGTCAGTGCACAGGTCGAGCGCCGGCAGCTCACCACCAAGGTGTGCCTTCCAGTACTGCAACTGGCGTTCGGCTTCACCGTCAACCAGCCATTGCCGCTGCCAGCTGCCGTAGTCGGCGTAACCCAGGGGCAGCGGCGCCAGGTTGGCCTCCAGGCCTTGGCAGCGAGCGGCATACAGCTTGGCGAATTCTTCGAGCAGGATGTTCAGCGACCAGCCGTCGGCAACGATGTGGTGCAGGGTCACCCACAGCTGATGCTCTTCGTCGCCCAGGCGCACCAGGGTTACCCGCAGCAGCGGCCCCTGGGTGAGGTCGAACGGCTGGCGAGCCTCGGTTTCACGCTGCGCGGCAACCTGCTCGGGCGAGTGCCCTTCAAGGTCCAGGCGGTGCAGGCTGAATGGCTGCTGCGGCAGGATACGCTGCAGCGCCTGACCGCGCTCTTCACTGAACACGGTACGCAGCGACTCGTGGCGCGCCACCAGCGCCTGGAAGGCGACTTGCAGAGCGTTGATATCCAGCTCGCCACGCAGGTGCAAGCCGGCAGGAATGTTGTAGGCCGCTGATTGCGGTTCCAGCTGCCACAGCAGCCACAAGCGGTTTTGCGCCAGCGACTGGGGCAATGCCTGGGCGCGCGCCAGCGTGGTGATCGCTGCGGTGCCTGCGGCGCCATCGGCGATGATCTGTGCCACAGCCTTGCTGTAGTCGGCCAGTACCGGCGCCTCGAACAGGGTACGCAGGCTCATGTCGATACCCAACTCATCGGCCAGGCGCGCTGTGGCCTGAGTGGCGGCGATGGAGTTACCGCCCAGCAGCAGGAAGTGGTCGTGCGCGGCCACCGCCTCTACCTTGAGGATGTCGCGCCACACAGCGGCGATGCGTGCTTGCAGGTCATCGCCAGCGGTTGCACGGGTACCGGCTTCGCTCACCTCAGGGAAACGGGCATAGCAGTCCAGGCTGCCATCGTCCATGCGCAGGCGGCAGGCAGAGCGCTGCAACTTGCCGCTGGAGGTCTTCGGCAGCGCGCCGGGGTTCAGCAGCAGGACCACGGCCGGGGCCTGTCGGCAGGCGTCGGCAATGACCTGGCGCAGGGTCTTGATCAGGTCCTGGGGCTTGAGTGCCTTTTGCACGTTGCGGCTGATCTCCACCGCGACACCGATGCCCTCCTCGCCTTGGTGCTCGACGGCGAACACTGCCACACGGCCTTTGCGCAGCACCTGGACTTCACGCTCGAGGGCTTTTTCCAAGTCCTGCGGGTACAGGTTCTGTCCGCGCACGATCAGCATGTCTTTCAGGCGCCCGGTAACGAACACCTCGCCCTCACGCATGAAACCCAGGTCGCCGGTACGCAGCCAGGTCTGGCCGTCCATTTCGACGAAGGTTCGAGCGCTGGCTTCTGGGTTGCGCCAGTAGCCCCGGGCGATGCTCGGGCCGCCTGCCCAGATTTCCCCCACCTGGTTGTCGCCCAGCACTTGCAGCTGTTGCGGCTCGACGATGCGTACCGCGTGCCCCGGCTGCGGGAAGCCGCAACTCATCAGCACGCTGCCAGTGCCGGGTTCGGCGCGGTTGGCGGCGAAGGCTTTGGCATCCAGCTCAAGCGCGGCGATACCCTGGCCACGACGGCTGCCGCTAACGAACAGGGTGGCTTCGGCCAGACCATAACTGGCGAAGAAGCTCTGCGGGTCGAAGCCACAGGCCTGGAACTTGTCGGCAAAGGTGGCCAGGCTGTCCTGGCGGATCGGCTCGGAACCGGAATAGGCCACGCGCCAGCGGCTCAGGTCGAGCCCGGCCAGCGAAGCCTCGCTGACCCGCTCGCTGCACAGGCGATAAGCGAAGTCGGGGCCACCGCTAATGGTGCCACCGTATTCGCTGATGGCCTGCAACCAGCGCAACGGCCGGGCCAGGAAGTACCCCGGCGACATCAGCACGCAAGGCACGCCACTGAAGATCGGCTGCAGCAGGCCGCCGATCAGGCCCATGTCATGGTACAGCGGTAGCCAGCTGACGATCACGTCGTCGGGGTTGAGGTCGATGCCAAAGCCTTGGCGGATCAGCTGCTCGTTGGCCACCAGGTTGCCATGGCTGACCTGCACCCCCTTGGGCAGCGCGGTGGAGCCGGAGGTGTACTGCAGGAAGGCGATGTCATCGCGTTGGAGCTCGGGCGCGTGCCAGCTCGAGGCCAGCAACGGGTCCAGGCCATCCACGGCAAGCAGCTCGGGCGCGTTATCTGCCGCCAGTGCCTCCAGGCCGTTCAGGTTGTCGTGCAGTGCCGCCACGGTCAGCAGCAGGCGCGGCTCGGCATCGGCGATGATCGATAGCAAACGCTCCTGGTGATGCTGCCGCGCGGACTCCGGCGGGTAAGCCGGCACTGCGATCACGCCCGCATACAGGCAGCCAAAAAACGCCGCCACGTAGTCTGGCCCGCTAGGGAACAGCAACACGGCACGGTCACCGAAGCTGGCGCGCGCCTGCAAGGCAGCGGCGATGGTGCGTGCACGCTGGTCGAGGTCCCGGTAGCTGAGCACGGCCTGCTCGCCGGGGGTGTCGGCGAGAAAGCGCAGGGCAATCCTGTCCGGGGTCTGCGCGGCGCGTTGCGCCAGGGCCTGGACCAGCGAGAGCGGGAGTTCGAAGGCGTCCGTCATGGGGTGTTCCTGCCAGTGTCTGTTAGGGCGTGCCGGCTACGCCGCGAACATGGGCGGGCAGCGAGCGGCGACCGGGGATGTACACAGGGGAACGGATGGACGGGGGCAGAAATTAGCGGGGGTGAGGGTTTTGCGCTGCGTCAAGGTTGGGGGCATACCTTGAGGTATGCCCCCTTAGAACAGAAACACCCAATAATAATTTAGTTTCGCATTTGACAATCATTATCATTCTGAATAGCTTGTCGCACGTCGTAGGAAGCGACCCACCCTTGGGCGCCTCCTTTCCCCTCTGTGACAAGGTGATTTCCATGGCGGAACAACTATCCACAAGTAAGTGCGATTCACCATTACTGCAGGCCTTCGTCGACAACCGCAGCATCCTGGTCAAGATTGCTGCCCGCATCACTGGCTGCCGCTCCCGCGCCGAGGATGTGGTGCAAGACGCCTTCTTCCGGCTCGGCGCTGCCCCGCAGATCACTTCGTCGTTCAAGGCGCAACTAAGCTACCTGTTCCAGATCGTGCGCAACCTTGCGATCGACCACTACCGCAAGCAGACGATGGAGCTGAAGTACTCCGGCAGCGAGGAGGAAGGCCTGAATGTGGTTATCCAGAACGCCTCGCCCGAAGCCACCCATATCAACCTTGCCGCGCTGGACGACATTGCCGAAGCGCTGAACGAGCTGCCGCAACGTACCCGCTATGCGTTCGAGATGTACCGCCTGCATGGGGTACCGCAAAAGGACATTGCCAAGGAACTGGGGGTGTCGCCGACTTTGGTCAACTTCATGATCCGCGATGCACTGGTGCATTGCCGCAAGACCGCCAACCGGCAGGTCTGAGTCATTCTTCGAGAACATTGGCGAGGCCGTCGGGCGGGAATCAAGGCCTGCGCGTGCTGACTGTGATGCGGTAGGGCTCGAAAATCCGCGCCAGTTCACCGCTGTCACGCAGGCCACGCAGCAGTGCAGCGAACGTCTGCTCGCCGATAGGCGCCCCCGGGCGCAGCAAGGCGTAGTGGTGATAGACCTGGTCAATGCGTTGCGAAGGCACCAGCTGCGCCTTGCTCGCCGGGTTGCGTGCCAGGAAATCGCTGAGGTAGGAACGCGTGACCAGGGCGATATCGGCGCGGCCGGCCTGCACCATCAGCAGGTTGCTGTCGTGGGAATAGGTCAGGGTCGCGTTGTATGTCTTGCGCAGGTAATCGGGGTCAGCGTTGAAGCTGGCGAACGCGTAGTGGTAGCCGTTGAACAAGGCCAGGCGTTTGCCGCGCAGGTTGTCGAAGTAACGCGGATCACTGCCGTTTTCCTTGCGGGCGACGAACACTTCGGCATCTTCCAGGCCCATGTCCACGGTCTGATGGGCAATCTGCTCCCAGCCCCATTGTGGGTTCTCGAAAATGGCCATGTCGGTGCGGCCTTGCTGGAAGTCACCGAAGCGCCGCTGGATAGACGTAGGTACCAGAACGAAGTGATAGTGCTGCTGCGCCCGGTTGAGTGCATCGACCAACTGCGGCAGCAAACCGGTATCGGCACCTTGCTCGGGGCGCACTGTGTAAGGCGGGAAATGGGCTGCGCCAATCTTCACTTCAACCGCTTCGCCAGCCCATACCGGTGCCGCCAACCAGAACACGGCCAGCAGCATCAGGGTGGACAAGGCCTTGAGGCCGGGCGCTGGAGTCAAGACGGACACTCATCACGGTTTATGCCTGTATGCGCTTAAGCTAGGCGTTTTCCAGGGGCGGCACAACTACTGGCGTCTGCTCTTTGTGCCAAAGCAGGCGGCAAAATGCCATAGGATGCCGTATGCCCGTACATTGGCTACGCTCTAGCAGGATCTGCATGGGAGCCTGGTATGGGCCATTGGTTGGTGATCGACCTGGAAGCCACCACCGACGATGGTGGGTGGCCGGTCACAGAGATGGAAATCATTGAAATCGGCGCAAGCCTGGTGACCCGCGAAGGCCGCGAGGTCGACCATTTCCAGCGTTTTGTAAAGCCACGGCGGCGGCCGCAGCTGACCCCGTTCTGCCGTGAGCTGACCCACATCAGCCAGGCCGACGTGGACAACGCCGCGCCGTTTCGCGAGGTGTGGGCAAGCTTCGAGCGCTGGCTGGGGCACCACCGCGGGCAGCTTCAGGCCTGGGTCAGCTGGGGCGACTACGACCGCCAGCAATTGCACCAGGAGTGGCAGCAGCACGGCCTCGACAGCCTGCTGCGCACATTGCCGCACATCAACCTCAAGCAACGCTTTGCCAAGGCCCGCCACCTGCAGCGCCCCACCGGCCTGAACGGCGCCCTGCAACTGGCCGGCATGCACTTTTGCGGGCAACAGCACAGGGCCCTGGAAGATGCGCGCAACACGGCGCGGCTATTACCGTTGACCCTGCCCGCCCACAGCCCCTGAAAGCAGATGACGAGGCCTGTGGCCTTGGGCATACTGGCCAGCCCTTTTTCAGCACCTCTTTTCAGGAGTCGCCCATGTTCCAGGTCAACGAGTACTTCAACGGCACCGTCAAGTCGATCGCATTCTCGGGCGAAGAAGGCCCGGCCACTGTCGGCGTCATGGCTCCGGGCGAATACGAATTCGGCACTGCCAAGCGTGAGATCATGCATGTGGTATCGGGCGCGCTGACCGTGAAACTGCCGGGTAGCGACAACTGGGAAACCTTCAACGCCGGTGACAAGTTCAACGTGCCGGCTGACAGCAAGTTCCAGCTGCAGGTGAAGGTGGATACCGCTTACCTGTGCGAATACCGCGACTAAGCGCCGGCCTGTTCCGGCCTCTTCGCGGGTAAACCCGCTCCTACAGGGTGCTGAGCCGACCTTCGATGGTGTGCGGTCCTTGTAGGTGCGGGTTTACCCGCGAAGAATCCAGCACTAATCCTTCAGGAAATCAGCAACACGTTCAGCCGCCGCCTGCAAATGCTGCTCATGGCTGAACCCCGAAGCCTTCAACGGCTTCAGGTCATGGTCCCCCGCCACTAGCCAGCTCACCTCGATCGCCGGCGACAACGCATACCCCGCCACCGCCTCGCGGTTACCCAGCGCATCCCGCTCGCCCTGCACGATCAACGTCGGTGTTTTCAACTCGGCCAGGTGCTCTACCCGTGGCTTCTCGGGTTTACCCACCGCGTAGAACGGATAGCCCAGGCACACCAGCGCATCCGCGCCCAATTCGTCGGCCAGCAGGCTCGCCATGCGCCCGCCCATGGACTTGCCACCCACGGCCAGCTTACCCGCGACCAAAGGTCGCACTTGCCGGTACACCTCGCGCCAGCATTCAAGCAACACCTTCTGCGGGTTCGGCGGCCGCTTGCCACCGGTAACCCTGCGCTCGGCCATGTACGGGAACTCGAAGCGCACTACCGCTACCCCAAGCGCCGCAAGCCTTTGCGCCATTTCGTCCATGAACCCGCTGTCCATCGGCGCACCCGCGCCATGAGCCAGGATCAGGCCCCCCTTGTAGCCCCCTTTACCTTCAAACCGCGGAGGATCGCAGCGCAAGCCTGGGACATTTGCGACCTTCGCCCATTGATCCCCGTCAATACCGGCACTTTGCCCATTAATCATGCTTGCCTCGCTGTAAAGCCTGCCAAATAACCGTGGATGGGAACCCATACATGAACACAACCAGCAGTACCGCCTATAACTACAAGGTGGTCCGCCAATTCGCCATCATGACGGTGGTGTGGGGAATCGTCGGGATGGGGCTCGGCGTCTTCATCGCCGCCCAGCTCGCCTGGCCGTCCCTCAACTTCGACCTCCCCTGGACCAGTTTCGGCCGCCTGCGCCCCCTGCATACCAATGCGGTGATCTTCGCGTTCGGCGGCTGCGCACTGTTCGCCACCTCCTATTATTCGGTGCAACGCACCTGCCAGACCACCCTGTTCGCACCGGGCCTGGCCGCGTTCACGTTCTGGGGCTGGCAACTGGTTATCCTGCTGGCGGCCATCAGCCTGCCGCTGGGCTACACCAGCTCCAAGGAATACGCCGAACTGGAATGGCCGATCGACATTCTGATCACCATCGTCTGGGTGGGCTACGCCATCGTGTTCTTTGGCACGCTGATGAAGCGCAACACCAAACACATCTACGTCGGCAACTGGTTCTTCGGCGCCTTCATCCTGACCGTGGCGCTGCTGCACATCGTCAACAACCTGGAGCTGCCGGTCAGCCTGACCAAATCCTATTCGGTCTACGCAGGCGCCACCGATGCCATGGTGCAGTGGTGGTACGGCCATAACGCGGTGGGCTTCTTCCTGACCGCAGGCTTCCTGGGGATGATGTACTACTACGTGCCCAAGCAGGCC
This sequence comes from Pseudomonas sp. USTB-Z, assembly GCF_019691255.1. Classification (NCBI taxonomy): domain Bacteria; kingdom Pseudomonadati; phylum Pseudomonadota; class Gammaproteobacteria; order Pseudomonadales; family Pseudomonadaceae; genus Pseudomonas; species Pseudomonas sp. USTB-Z. The sequence continues at coordinate 74,150 of NZ_JAECZP010000023.1, read as the reverse complement.
GAACGGCCGGTGTATTCGTATCGCTTGTCGATCGTGCACTTCTGGGCGCTGATCACCCTGTACATCTGGGCCGGCCCGCACCACCTGCACTACACCGCCCTGCCCGATTGGGCGCAGTCGCTGGGTATGGTGATGTCGCTGATCCTGCTGGCGCCAAGCTGGGGCGGCATGATCAACGGCATGATGACCCTGTCGGGCGCCTGGCACAAACTGCGCAGCGACCCGATCCTGCGCTTCCTGGTGGTGTCGCTGGCGTTCTACGGCATGTCCACCTTCGAAGGGCCAATGATGGCCATCAAGACGGTCAACGCCCTGTCCCACTACACCGACTGGACCATCGGCCACGTCCACGCCGGCGCCCTCGGCTGGGTAGCGATGATCTCGATCGGCGCGCTGTACCACACCATCCCCAAAGTGTTCGGCAAAGAACGCATGTACAGCCTCGGCCTGATCAATGCGCACTTCTGGCTGGCCACCATTGGTACCGTACTGTACATCGCCTCGATGTGGGTCAACGGCATCGCCCAGGGCCTGATGTGGCGCGCGGTCAACAGCGACGGCACGCTCACCTACTCGTTCGTGGAAACCTTGGTGGCCAGCCACCCAGGCTTCGTCGTGCGCTTCGTCGGCGGCGCGATCTTCCTCAGCGGCATGTTCCTGATGGCCTGGAACACCTGGCGCACCGTGCGTTCGCCAGCGCTTGACGTCGCCCCTGCGAACGCCCAGTTGGCTTGAGGAGAAACGCCTGATGAAACATGAAGTCATCGAGAAAAACGTCGGCCTGATGGCCCTGCTGATGGTATTTGCCGTCAGCATCGGCGGCCTGACCCAGATCGTCCCGCTGTTCTTCCAGGACGTCACCAACAAACCGGTCGAAGGCATGAAGCCCTATACCGCGCTGCAACTGGAAGGCCGCGATGTCTACATCCGCGAAGGTTGCGTGGGCTGCCACTCGCAGATGATCCGCCCGTTCCGTGCCGAAACCGAGCGGTACGGCCACTACTCGGTGGCCGGTGAAAGCGTGTGGGACCACCCGTTCCTGTGGGGCTCCAAGCGCACCGGGCCGGACTTGGCCCGGGTCGGTGGCCGCTACTCGGACGACTGGCACCGTGCGCACCTGTACAACCCGCGCAACGTGGTACCGGAGTCGAAGATGCCGTCCTACCCGTGGCTGGTTGCCCAGCCGGTCGACAACAGCCACACCGACGTCAAGATGCGCACCCTGCGCACCCTGGGCGTGCCGTACACCGACGACGACATTGCCGGCGCCCGTGAAGCGGTCAAAGGCAAAACCGAGATGGACGCACTGGTCGCCTACCTGCAGGTGCTCGGCACCGCGATCAAGAACAAGAGGTGAGTGCGATGGAAATGGACATCGGCATGATCCGCGGTGTGGGCACCCTGGTGGTGATGATTGCCTTTATCGGCCTCACCCTGTGGGTCTTCAACCGCCGCCGCGACCGTGATTTCGCCGAAGCGCGCCTGCTGCCCTTCGTCGACGACCGCCTGCCCCCTGCCGGGCAGGAGCCTGCTGCAAAAAGGAGTAACGGGCAATGACCACCTTCTGGAGTACGTACATCAGCGTACTGACCATCGGTAGCCTGATTGGCCTGACCTGGCTACTGCTCGCCACGCGCAAGGGCCAGAGCAACAACACCACCGACGAGACCATGGGCCACAGCTTCGACGGTATCGAGGAGTACGACAACCCGCTGCCCAAGTGGTGGTTCTGGCTGTTCGTTGGCACCTTGGCGTTCTCGGTCGGCTACCTGATCCTCTACCCGGGCCTGGGCAACTGGAAAGGCATCCTGCCGGGCTATGAAAATGGCTGGACTGGCGCCAACGAATGGCAGAAGGAAATGGACAAGGCCGATGCCAGGTTCGGTCCGATCTTCGCCAAATACGCCGCCATGCCCGTAGAAGAAGTGGCGAAGGACCCACAGGCGCTGAAAATGGGCAGCCGCCTGTTCGCCTCCAACTGCTCGGTGTGCCACGGTTCCGACGCCAAGGGCGCCTTCGGTTTCCCCAACCTCACCGACAATGACTGGCGCTGGGGCGGCGATCCGGAAACCATCAAGACCACCATCATGAGCGGTCGCCATGGCGTGATGCCGGCCTGGGCCGAAGTGATCGGTGACCAGGGCGTGGCCGACGTGGCTGCGTTCGTGGTCAGCAAACTCGATGGCCGCACACTGCCTGAGGGGGCGAAGGCCAATGTGGAGAACGGGCAGAAGATCTTCGCAGCCAACTGCGTGGCCTGCCACGGGCCGGAAGGCAAAGGTACGCCCGCCATGGGCGCACCGAACCTGACCCACCCGCAGGCGTTCATCTATGGCTCGAGCTTTGCCCAGCTGCAGCAGACCATTCGTTATGGTCGCCAAGGGCAAATGCCGGCGCAGGCCGAGATCCAAGGGAATGACAAGGTGCACCTGCTGGCGGCTTATGTGTATAGCCTGTCGCAGGATGGTTCGGCTGAGACCGTGACGGCCAAGTGAGTTTGCCGAAAGGGATTTGCCAAGTGAGTCCGCCGAAAGGCATTTGCCGCCTGTGAGATCGAGCGCCGCCCGCGCGGCGCTTCGCGGGTAAACCCGCTCCTACGTTTGTTTCGGGCCAGTCCCTCCTGCACCAGTCGCGCGCGACCGCCTTGTTTGTACGACGCGATATCGAGACATGCGCCAAGGCGGTCGCGCGCAAATCTCACAGGAATAATTGGCCCGAAACAAACGTAGGAGCGGGTTTACCCGCGAAGCGCCGCGCGGGCGGCGCTCGATCTCTGCCCCACCACAACACTCAAACCTTACATCCCCGCCCCACCACAACACCCAAACCTTACCCCCCGCCCTACCACAACACCCAAACCTTACCCCCCCGCCCCACCACACCCCCATTCCTTACCCGCCCCCATAACCCTCAAGCCTTACACTCCCCCGCCCACTACCAGCCTCAGTCCCCTTCCCTTGCACCCCCACCGAACACAACTAAGCTTGTTGCCTCAGTGGGCTTCGCTCCGAAAGGACCGGAGCAGACGCGGCGCATGGCCTGTCGCCGCCCCAGAAAAAGCTTGACCGATCGATCAGAAAAATATGAAAAACGGTACACATTACAAATATTTATTTGTGTACAATCGCCCAGACCCGATCCCTGCGGGACATCAGTGAACGGGTCTGGACACGGGTCGGCGTACCAAAGTTGCGTTGCGGTAACCTTGCTGGTTATCAATACTGGCGCCGATTTTTCGACCAACAAGAACATCAAAACCGTGGAACCTTAGAATGAGCACAGCAATCAGTCCGACTGCTTATAACTATAAGGTCGTCCGCCAGTTCGCCATCATGACGGTGGTCTGGGGGATCCTTGGCATGGGCCTCGGCGTCTTCATCGCCTCGCAGCTGGTGTGGCCGCAGCTGAACCTGGACCTTCCCTGGACCAGCTTCGGCCGCCTGCGCCCGCTGCACACCAACCTGGTGATCTTCGCCTTCGGGGGCTGTGCGCTGTTCGGCACCAGCTACTACGTGGTGCAGCGCACCTGCCAGACCCGGCTGATCTCCGACAGCATGGCCGCCTTCACCTTCTGGGGTTGGCAAGCCGTGATCGTCGGCGCGCTGATCACCCTGCCGATGGGCTACACCACCACCAAGGAATACGCCGAGCTCGAGTGGCCGCTGGCGATCCTGCTGGCGATCGTCTGGGTTACCTACGGCCTGGTGTTCTTCGGCACCATCGTCAAGCGCAAGACCAAGCACATTTATGTCGGCAACTGGTTCTATGGTGCGTTCATCGTGGTCACCGCGATGCTGCACATCGTCAACCACATCTCGCTGCCGGTGAGCCTGTTCAAGTCGTACTCGGCCTACTCCGGCGCCACCGACGCGATGATCCAGTGGTGGTACGGCCACAACGCCGTGGGCTTCTTCCTCACCACCGGTTTCCTGGGGATGATGTACTACTTCGTGCCCAAGCAGGCCGAGCGGCCGATCTACTCGTATCGCTTGTCGATCGTGCACTTCTGGGCGCTGATCACCCTGTACATCTGGGCTGGCCCGCACCACCTGCACTACACCGCCCTGCCTGACTGGGCGCAGTCATTGGGCATGGTGATGTCGATCATCCTGCTGGCGCCAAGCTGGGGCGGCATGATCAACGGCATGATGACCCTGTCGGGCGCCTGGCACAAACTGCGCACCGACCCGATCCTGCGCTTCCTGGTGGTGTCTCTGGCGTTCTACGGCATGTCCACCTTCGAAGGCCCGATGATGGCCATCAAGACCGTGAACTCACTGTCGCACTACACCGACTGGACCATCGGCCACGTCCACGCTGGCGCCCTCGGCTGGGTGGCAATGATTTCGATCGGCGCCGTGTACCACATGATCCCGAAACTCTACGGCCGCGAGCAGATGCACAGCATCGGCCTGATCAACGCGCACTTCTGGCTGGCCACCATCGGCACCGTACTGTACATCGCCTCGATGTGGGTCAACGGCATCACCCAGGGCCTGATGTGGCGCGCCATCAACGATGACGGCACCCTCACCTACTCCTTCGTCGAAGCCCTGCAGGCCAGCCACCCCGGCTACATCGTCCGCGCCCTGGGCGGTGCGTTCTTCGCCAGCGGCATGCTGCTGATGGCCTACAACGTGTTCCGTACCGTACGTGCCGCCAACCCGGCACAGGCTGAAGAGGCCGCCAAGATCGTCGTTGTGGGAGCGCACTGATGAAGCATGAAGCCGTCGAGAAGAACATAGGCCTGCTGGCCTTCTTCATGGTCATCGCCGTGAGCGTCGGTGGCCTGACCCAGATCGTCCCGCTGTTTTTCCAGGACGTCACCAACAAGCCGGTCGAGGGCATGAAGCCGCGCACCGCGCTGGAGCTGGAAGGCCGCGATATCTACATCCGCGAAGGCTGCGTAGGCTGCCACTCGCAGATGATCCGCCCGTTCCGTGCCGAAACCGAGCGGTACGGCCATTACTCGGTAGCCGGTGAAAGCGTGTGGGATCACCCGTTCCTGTGGGGCTCCAAGCGTACCGGGCCGGACCTGGCCCGCGTCGGCGGCCGCTACTCCGATGACTGGCACCGTGCGCACCTGTACAACCCGCGCAACGTGGTACCGGAATCGAAGATGCCGTCCTACCCGTGGCTGGTCGAGAACAAGCTCGACGGCAAAGACACCGCGAAGAAGATGGAAGTGCTGCGCACACTCGGCACCCCGTACACCGACGCCGACATTGCCGGCGCACGTGACGCGGTCAAGGGCAAGACCGAAATGGACGCCATCGTCGCGTACCTGCAGGGTCTTGGCACCATCATCAAGAGCAAACGGTGACGCTGATGGATATCGGGATGATTCGCGGCCTGGGCACCGTCGTGGTGATGGTGGCCTTCGTGGGCCTGGCGCTGTGGGTGTTCAACCCACGGCGTAAAAAGGACTTCGACGAAGCGACCCAACTGCCCTTCGCGGATGACCCCGAGGCCACTCGGCACGTCGAGCAAGCAAAAGCTTCTGGGAGCAAACAACAATGACAACCTTCTGGAGTCTGTACGTTACCGTCCTGACCCTGGGCACCATCTTCTCGTTGACCTGGCTGCTGCTGTCGACCCGCAAGGGCCAGCGCGAAGAGGTTACCGACGAAACCGTCGGGCATGCCTTCGATGGCATCGAGGAATACGACAACCCGCTGCCGAAATGGTGGTTCTGGCTGTTCGTCGGCACCATCATCTTTGCCCTCGGCTACCTGGTGCTGTACCCGGGCCTGGGCAACTGGAAAGGCATCCTGCCGGGCTATTCGTACCTGGATAACGACAAGCAGACCGAGTTTTCCAACGGCCAGCCGGGCTGGACCGGCGTGCACGAATGGGAAAAGGAAATGGCCAAGGCCGACGCCCGCTTCGGGCCGATCTTCGCCAAGTTCGCGGCCATGCCGATCGAAGAAGTGGCCAAGGACCCACAGGCATTGAAAATGGGTGCGCGGCTGTTCGCCTCCAACTGTTCGGTGTGCCACGGCTCCGACGCCAAGGGCGCCTTCGGCTTCCCCAACCTGACCGACAACGACTGGCGCTGGGGCGGCGAACCGGACACCATCAAGACCACCATCATGAGCGGTCGCCATGGCGTGATGCCGGCCTGGGCCGAAGTGATCGGTGACCAGGGCGTGGCCGACGTGGCTGCGTTCGTGGTCAGCAAACTCGATGGCCGCACACTGCCTGAGGGGGCGAAGGCCAATGTGGAGAACGGGCAGAAGATCTTCGCAGCCAACTGCGTGGCCTGCCACGGGCCGGAAGGCAAAGGCACGCCCGCCATGGGCGCACCGAACCTGACCCACCCGCAGGCGTTCATCTACGGCTCGAGCTTTGCCCAGCTGCAGCAGACCATTCGTTATGGCCGCCAGGGGCAGATGCCGGCCCAGGAACAGCTGCAGGGCAACGACAAGGTGCACTTGCTGGCGGCTTATGTGTACAGCCTGTCGCACCAGGCTGAGCCGGCCAAGGCTGAGTAAGGCAGGCCTGGCCTCTTCGCGGGTAAACCCGCTCCTACACAGGATCCTTGTAGGAGCGGGTTTACCCGCGAAGAGGCCGGTACTGGCACAGCGTTTCTCGCAGGCTGATGACCTGGATCAATTGACACCCGCCATAACACGTTTCACACCACGAACCCAACGCGACTAAAGGTCGCAGTGCGATCCCATACCGCCCTCAGCGGCGTATCATGGACCGCAGAGCGCTAGCAGATTGCGCGAGACTGCGGCCCGCACGCACAGGCCGCGGCGTTTCTCCACTGCCGTGGGACTTGATGATGAGCAAGCAAATTCCGGTACATGATGTCACCCCGCCTGCCAGCAAAGGGAAGGATTCCGTCGACCTCTACGCTTCCCGGGAAAAGATCTACACCCGCGCCTTCACCGGCCTGTTCCGTCGCCTGCGCATGGTCGGGGGTGCCGCACTGTTCCTGCTGTACTTCGGCACCGTGTGGCTGAACTGGGGAGGGCACCAGGCCGTGTGGTGGAACCTGCCCGAACGCAAGTTCTACATCTTCGGCGCCACCATCTGGCCGCAAGACTTCATCCTGCTCTCGGGCATTCTCATCGTCGCCGCCTTCGGCCTGTTCTTCATCACGGTGTTCGCCGGCCGGGTGTGGTGTGGCTACACCTGCCCGCAAAGCGTGTGGACCTGGATTTTCATGTGGTGCGAAAAGGTCACCGAGGGTGACCGCAACCAGCGCATGAAGCTCGACAAAGCCCCCATGAGCGGCAACAAGTTCCTGCGCAAATTCACCAAGCACAGCCTGTGGCTGCTGATCGGCTTTGTCACCGGCATGACCTTTGTCGGCTACTTTTCGCCGATCCGTGAGCTGGTGGTCGAATTCTTCACGGGCCAGGCCGATGGCTGGGCCTACTTCTGGGTCGGTTTCTTCACCCTCGCCACCTACGGCAACGCCGGCTGGCTGCGCGAACAGGTGTGTGTGTACATGTGCCCGTATGCACGTTTCCAGAGTGTGATGTTCGACAAGGACACGCTGATCGTGTCCTACGACCCGCGCCGTGGCGAAACCCGCGGCCCGCGCAAGAAAGATACCGACTACAAAGCCCAGGGCCTGGGTGACTGCATCGACTGCACCATGTGCGTGCAGGTCTGCCCGACCGGCATCGACATCCGTGATGGCCTGCAGATCGAGTGCATCGGCTGCGCCGCCTGTATCGACGCCTGCGACAGCATCATGGACAAGATGAACTACCCCAAAGGCCTGATCAGCTACACCACCGAACACAACCTGTCCGGGCAGAAGACCCACCTGCTGCGCCCGCGCCTGATCGGCTATGCCGTGGTACTGCTGGTAATGATGATCGGGCTGGCGACGGCCTTCGCCACCCGTTCGCTGGTCGGTTTCGACGTCAGCAAAGACCGCGTGTTGTACCGCGAAAACGCCCAGGGCCGGATCGAGAACGTGTACAGCCTGAAGGTGATGAACAAGGATCAGCGCGATCACGTCTACGTGCTGGACGCCGCCGGCCTGCCGGACCTCAAGCTCGAAGGCCAGCGCGAGATCCGCGTGGCCGCCGGTGACATCGTCAGCCTTCCCGTGCAGCTGTCGGTTGCCCCCGAGAAGCTGCCATCGACCACCAACGAAATCACCTTCATCCTCAAGAGCGCCGACGACAGCGACGCCCAGGTTGAAGCCAAGAGCCGTTTCATCGGCCCACAGATCCGCTAAGAGAGATAACGCACAATGCCTGCCGCCACCGCCGCCAGCCCCTGGTACAAGCACCTCTGGCCCTGGATCATCATCGGCATTCTCACCACCTCGGTGTGCCTGAGCCTGACCATGGTCAGCATCGCTGTGCACAACCCGGACAACCTGGTGAATGACAACTACTACGAGGCCGGCAAGGGCATCAACCGCTCGCTGGACCGCGAGCTGCTGGCGCAGCAGCTTGGCCTGAAAGCCAGCGTGCATCTGGACGAACTGACCGGCGAAGTGGACCTGCGCCTGACCGGTAGCAGTGGCCCGCAAAACCTGGAGCTGAACCTGATTTCGCCAACCCAGCCAGAGAAGGACCGCAAGGTGCTGCTGAGCCGTGTCGAAGCAGGGCGCTATGTGGGACAACTGGAGGACAAGGTCGACGGGCGGCGCTTTGTGGAACTGCTGGGCAACGAAGGGGGCCAGGTGTGGCGCCTGTTCGAAGAGGAAAAAGTGGCGCATGGTGTGACCTTGCAGTTGGGTGACGAAGCCCTGCAAGGCGCCGAACACCAACAGTAGCAACACCGCAAATCCCTGTGGGAGCGGGCACGCCCGCGAATGCGATAGCTCAGGCAAAGGTATTTCCAGGTCTGACGCATTCGCGGGCGCGCCCGCTCCCACAGGGTTTCCTATCTGCCTGAGCAGTGTCTGCCCTATGACCCAACCGACCCCCTGCTACCACTGCGCCCTGCCCGTCCCCACTGGCAGCCGCTTCACCGCCGTGGTCCTCGGCCAGCCGCGACAGTTCTGCTGCCCCGGTTGCCAGGCGGTGGCTGAGTCGATCGTCGCGGGTGGCCTGGAACATTACTACCAGCACCGCAGCGACAACAGCGCCAACCCCGAAGCCCTGCCCAAACAACTACAGGACGAACTGGCCCTGTACGACCGCAGCGACGTGCAGCAAACCTTCGTCCGCCACCAGGGCGAGCTGGCCGAAACCACCTTGCTTGTCGAGGGCATCAGCTGCGCCGCCTGCGGCTGGCTGATCGAAAAGCACTTGCGCAACCTGCCCGGTGTCGCCGAAGCCCGGTTGAACCTGTCCAACCACCGCCTGGCGCTGAACTGGGACGACAAGCAGCTGCCGCTGTCGCGCTTGCTCGCCGAACTTCGCCAGATCGGCTACGCCGCCCACCCCTACCAGCCTGACCAGGCCGCCGAGCAATTGGCCCGGGAAAACCGCAGCGCCCTACGCCGCTTGGGCGTGGCCGGACTGCTGTGGTTCCAGGCGATGATGGCGACCATGGCCACTTGGCCGGAATTCAACATCGACCTGACACCCGAGTTACACACCATCCTGCGCTGGGTGGCGCTGTTCCTGACCATTCCCATCATGTTCTACAGCTGCGCGCCCTTCTTCAAGGGCGCGGCGCGCGACTTGCGAACGCGCCACCTGACCATGGACGTTTCGGTGTCGCTGGCCATTGGCCTGGCGTTCGGCGCCGGCATCTGGACAGCCATCACTGGCAGCGGCGAGCTTTATTTCGACACGGTGGGCATGTTCGCCCTGTTCCTGCTGACCGGCCGCTACCTGGAGCGCCGTGCCCGCGAGCGCACAGCGGCGGCCACTGCGCAGCTGGTCAACCTGCTGCCCGCCTCATGCCTGCGCCTGGACGCCATCGGGCGCAGCGAACGCATCCTGCTCAGCGAGTTACAGTGCGGCGACACCGTGCAGGTGCTGCCCGGCGCGGTCATCCCTGCCGACGGGCGCATCGTCGAGGGCCGCTCCAGCGTCGACGAATCGCTGCTGACCGGCGAGTATCTGCCGCAACCACGCCGGGTGGGTGAGCGGGTCACTGGCGGTACGCTGAACGTCGAAAGCGCGCTGAATGTAGAAGTGGAAGCCCTCGGCCATGACTCGCGCTTGTCGGCCATCGTCCGCCTGCTGGAACGCGCCCAGACCGAAAAACCGCGCCTGGCGGAAATCGCCGATCGCGCCTCGCAGTGGTTCCTGCTGTTCTCGCTACTGGCCTCGGTAGCCATCGGCCTGTGGTGGTGGCACCTGGATCCGGCACGGGCGTTCTGGATCGTGCTGGCCATGCTCGTGGCCACCTGCCCTTGTGCCCTGTCTTTGGCTACGCCAACCGCACTGACCGCCGCCACCGGAACCCTGCACAAGCTTGGCCTGCTGGTGACCCGCGGCCATGTGCTGGAAGGCCTGAACCAGATCGACACGGTGATCTTCGACAAGACCGGCACACTGACCGAGGGCCGCCTGACCTTGCGCAGCATCCGCCCGCTCGGCAGCCAGGCCGCCGACCGCTGCCTGGCCCTGGCCGCGGCGCTGGAAAACCGCTCCGAACACCCCATCGCTCGCGCCTTTGGTCGTACCGCCACACCTGCCGATGACGTACAGAGCGTACCCGGCCTAGGCCTGGAGGGGGTGGTCGACGGCCAGCGCCTGCGCATTGGTCAGGCTACCTTTGTTTGCGCCTTGAGTGGTGCGGAAATCCCCGCTGTACCCGAGCCGCGCGGCCAGTGGCTGCTGCTGGGCGACCGCCAGGGGCCACTGGCCTGGTTCGGCCTGGATGACCGCCTGCGCGACGATGCCCCGGCCCTGCTCGCTGCCTGCAAGGCGCGCGGCTGGCACACCCTGCTGCTGTCGGGCGACAGCTCGCCGATGGTTGCCGAAGTGGCCGCGCAGCTGGGTATCGAGCAGGCCATTGGCGGCCTGCGCCCGGATGACAAACTGGACCGCCTGAAAGCCCTGCAGGCTGACGGGCGCAAGGTGCTGATGCTCGGCGACGGGGTCAACGATGTACCGGTACTGGCCGCCGCCGATATCAGCATCGCCATGGGCAGCGCCACCGACCTGGCCAAGACCAGTGCCGACGCCGTCTTGCTGTCCAACCGCCTGCAAGCGCTGGTGCAGGCGTTCGAGCTGGCCCGCCGCACCCGCCGCAACATCCTCGAGAACCTGCTGTGGGCGACCCTGTATAATGGCCTGATGTTGCCGTTCGCCGCGCTCGGCTGGATCACGCCGGTGTGGGCCGCCATCGGCATGTCGGTCAGCTCGCTGATCGTGGTGCTCAATGCCTTGCGCCTGACCCGGATGCCCGTGGCCTCGGGCCCGCTGCCCCACGAAGCCCCTTTACCCGGGAGGAAGTCGCCATGCCCGCCCTCTATGTCATGATCCCGGCAGCCCTGCTGCTGGTCGGCGTGGCCGTGTACATCTTCTTCTGGGCGGTAGACAGCGGTCAGTACGATGACCTTGAAGGCCCCGCCCACAGCATCCTGTTCGATGATCAGGACCCGCGCCACCAGGCGGCAGTGAAGCCTGACGATGCCGCAGCCGACACCGACAAGGAACCACCACCCCGTGCCTGACCTGCTTGCGCTGCTGGGCTCGGCACTGGTCCTTGGCCTGCTAGGGGGCGGTCACTGCCTGGGCATGTGCGGTGGCCTGATGGGCGCACTGACCTTGGCCATCCCCCCCGAACAACGCGGCAAGCGCCTGCGCCTGTTGCTGGCGTACAACCTGGGGCGCATCTTCAGCTATGCCTGCGCCGGCCTGTTGCTGGGCCTGGCCGGCTGGGCCGTGGCCAGCAGCCCGGCAGCGCTGGCGCTGCGGGTGGTCGCGGCACTGCTGCTGATTGCCATGGGCCTGTACCTGGCCGGCTGGTGGAGTGGGTTGACCCGTATCGAGGCGCTGGGCCGCGGGTTGTGGCGGCATATTCAGCCGATGGCGTCGCGCTTGCTGCCGGTGTCCAGCCTGCCCCGGGCGCTGCTGCTGGGCGCCTTGTGGGGCTGGCTGCCGTGCGGTTTGGTGTACAGCACCCTGCTGTGGGCCGCCAGCCAGGGCAACGCCGGGTACAGCGCGGTATTGATGCTCGCGTTCGGGTTGGGCACCTGGCCGGTGTTGCTGGCAACCGGGCTGGCTGCCGAACGGGTAAACGCCCTGTTGCGGCGACGCAGCGTGCGCGTGGCGGGCGGCGTGCTGGTGATGCTATTCGGTATCTGGACCCTGCCGGGCCCACACCAGCACTGGCTGATGGGGCATTGACGGGGGCTGCAAAGCAGCCCCAATGCCCTTGATACAAATCAACACAGTTTCCTACAGACGGCCATAGACTCCGGTGCACTGCTGCTCTTTCCGGGGACTACCCTCATGCTCGACGACCTCCGTTGGGATACCGACCTGATCCGCCGCTACGATCTCGCCGGGCCACGCTACACCTCTTACCCAACCGCTGTGCAACTGCACAGAGAGGTGGGTTCGTTCGACCTGCTCAACGCCCTGCGCGAGAGCCGACGGGCCGTGCGCCCGCTGTCGCTGTACGTGCATGTGCCGTTCTGCGCCAACATCTGCTACTACTGCGCCTGCAACAAGGTCATTACCAAAGACCGTGCGCGCGCCGCGCCCTACCTGCAGCGCCTGGAGCAGGAAATCCAGCTGATCGCCTGCCACCTGGACCCTAAACAACGTGTTGAACAGCTGCATTTTGGCGGCGGCACACCGACCTTCCTCAGCCATGTGGAACTGCGCCAGCTGATGGCCACCCTGCGCCAGCACTTCCACCTGCTGGACGACGATTCCGGCGACTACGGCATCGAGATCGACCCTCGCGAAGCCGACTGGTCGACCATGGGCCTGCTTCGCGAACTGGGCTTCAACCGCGTCAGCCTTGGCGTGCAGGACCTCGACCCGGCCGTGCAGCGCGCAATCAACCGCCTGCAGAGCCTGGAGCAGACCCGCACTTTGATCGAGGCTGCGCGCACGCTGCAGTTTCGCTCGGTCAACCTCGACCTGATCTACGGCCTGCCCAAGCAAACCCCGGAAGGCTTTGCCCGCACCGTGGAAGAAGTGATCCGCCTGCAGCCCGACCGCCTGTCGGTGTTCAACTATGCCCACCTTCCCGAGCGCTTCATGCCGCAACGGCGCATCGACAGCAACGATCTGCCCAGCGCGGCCGCCAAGCTGGAGATGCTGCACGCCACCATCGACCAACTGACCGCCGCCGGTTACCGCTACATCGGCATGGACCACTTCGCCCTGCCCGACGACGAACTGGCCATTGCCCAGGAAGAAGGCACCTTGCAGCGCAACTTCCAGGGCTACACCACCCACGGGCACTGCGACCTGATTGGCCTGGGCGTGTCGGCGATCAGCCAGATCGGCGACCTGTACTGCCAGAACAGCAGTGACCTCAACACCTACCAGGACAGCCTGTCCAACGCCCAGCTGGCTACCCAGCGCGGCTTGCTGTGCAACCACGACGACCGCATACGCCGGGCAGTGATCCAGCAACTGATCTGCCATTTCGAGCTGGATTTCGAACCCATCGAACAGGCTTTCACCCTGGATTTTCGCGGCTACTTCAACGACCTCTGGCCCGAGCTGCTGACCTTGCAGCGCGACGGCCTGATCAGCCTGGACGACAAGGGCATTCGCATCCTGCCCGCCGGCCGGCTGCTGGCGCGCTCGGTATGCATGGTGTTCGACGCGTATCTGGCGATGCACAACCGCCAGCGTTTCTCGCGAGTGATCTGAAAAACAAGGCGTTCAACCGCATGGACAAGCTTCCTTGTCAGGCACACTATGAGCACACAAGGACTCCCGGCAGGCCACCTGCCGGGGTTTCGCCAGCGCGCACCATCATTGCGCACACTGGCCTACACCCTGTGTCGTGAGTTACCCTTACGACTTATGTGTGCTTTCCCACAAGGATCGATTCAAATGTCCGAGCCAGTCAAACTGCGCCCACACAACCAGGCCCATTGCAAGGATTGCAGCCTGGCCCCCCTGTGCCTGCCTCTTTCGCTGAACCTGGAAGACATGGACGCGCTGGATGAAATCGTCAAACGCGGGCGGCCGCTCAAGAAAGGCGAGTTCCTGTTCCGCCAGGGTGACAGTTTTGGCTCGGTCTACGCAGTACGGTCCGGGGCCCTGAAAACCTTCAGCCTCAGCGACAGCGGCGAAGAGCAGATCACAGGCTTTCACCTGCCCAGCGAACTGGTCGGCCTGTCAGGCATGGATACCGAGGCCTACCCGGTATCGGCCCAGGCCCAGGAAACCACTTCGGTGTGTGAAATCCCCTTCGAGCGGCTGGACGAGCTGTCGGTACAGCTGCCACAGCTACGCCGCCAGCTGATGCGGGTGATGAGCCGCGAAATCCGCGACGACCAGCAAATGATGCTGCTGCTGTCGAAAAAAACCGCCGACGAGCGCATTGCCACTTTCCTGGTCAACCTGTCGGCGCGCTTCCGTGCCCGTGGCTATTCGGCCAACCAGTTCCGCCTGAGCATGTCGCGCAACGAAATCGGCAACTACCTTGGCCTGGCGGTAGAAACCGTGTCGCGGGTGTTCACCCGCTTCCAGCAGAACGGCCTGCTGCGCGCCGAGGGCAAGGAAGTGCACATCCTCGACCCGATCCAGCTGTGCGCGCTGGCCGGTGGTGCAATCGAGGCCTGAGGCCGGTCTTTAGCGGGTATACTTGGGCATTCGTTTTCCCAGGATACCCGCAACAATGCACAGCGACGCCTTCGACCTCAAAGCCCTGATCCGCCCGGTAGTGGACTTCCCCAAACCGGGTGTGATCTTCCGCGACATTACCCCGTTATTCCAGTCGCCACGCGGGCTGCGCTATGTGGCCGATCAGTTCATCGAGCGCTATGTCGAGGCTGAATTCAGCCACATCGGCGCCATGGACGCGCGGGGTTTCCTGATCGGCTCGATCATCGCCCACCAGCTGAACAAGCCGCTGATCCTGTTCCGCAAGCAGGGCAAGCTGCCGGCTGACGTGTTGAGCGAGGGTTACCAGACCGAGTACGGCGAGGCCTTCCTGGAAGTGCATGCCGACAGCCTGTGTGAAGGCGACTCGGTGCTGATCTTCGATGACCTGATTGCTACTGGCGGTACGCTGCTGGCGGCGGCGAACCTGGTGCGTCGTACTGGGGCGCAGGTGTTCGAGGCGGCAGCGATCATCGACCTGCCGGAACTGGACGGGTCGCGCCGGTTGCAGGCGGCCGGGGTGCCTACCTTCTGCCTGACCGAGTTTTCCCTCAGCGAGTACTGAGTGGGCTTTTGGGGCTGCTTTGCAGCCCATTCGCGGGTAAACCCGCGCCTACAAAGGCCGCGCATTTTTTGTAGGCGCGGGTTTACCCGCGAATGGGCCGCCAAGCGGCCCCAATGAATCAGAGCGAAATGGGCCGGCGCCCTGCAAAGGCATGGGCCAAGGTACCACCGTCCACCATCTCCAGCTCACCGCCCAGCGGCACACCATGGGCAATCCGAGACGCCACCAAGCCTTTCTCGCTCAGCAACTGGGCAATGTAATGCGCCGTCGCCTCCCCCTCCACCGTCGGGTTGGTCGCCAGGATCACCTCGGTAAAGGTGCCCTGCTCTTCGATCCGTGCCATCAGCTGCGGAATACCGATCGCCTCAGGCCCCAGGCCATCCAACGGCGACAGGTGCCCCTTGAGCACGAAGTAACGGCCACGGTAGCCCGTCTGCTCCACCGCATACACATCGGTCGGCCCCTCGACCACGCACAGCTGGGTGTCGTCACGGCGCGGGTCGGCGCACTGCGGGCACAGTTCCTGCTCGGTGAGGGTGCGACACTGGCGGCAATGCCCTACCCCTTCCATGGCCTGGGTCAAGGCCTGAGCCAGGCGCAGCCCGCCACTGCGGTCGCGCTCGAGCAGTTGCAGGGCCATGCGCTGGGCGGTTTTCTGGCCAACGCCTGGCAAGATGCGCAGGCCGTCGATCAGTTGGCGGATGAGAGGGCTGAAGCTCATGGGAAAGGCCTGACAATTCAATAAGAGGCGGTTTATACCCAGCGGGGGCGGTGGCGTCAAATCACCTCGCCCAAAGCCTGCAAGGTCTGCTTTTTTGTGGGAGCGGCCTTGTGTCGCGAAAGGGCTGCTAAGCAGCCCCGGCACTCTATGCTGCAAAGCTGGAATCCGGGGGCCGCTTCGCGCCCCTTTCGCGACACAAGGCCGCCTCCACATAAGGAGCAGACCGCAGCCGGGTGAAATCTACGCAAAAAAAAACGCCGCTGATAACAGCGGCGTTTTTGAGTACCTCAATGCCTTAGAACGGCATCTTGAAGCCTGGCGGCAGTTGCATGCCGGCGGTCATGCCGCCCATCTTTTCCTGGCTGCTTTGCTCAACCTTGCGCACGGCGTCGTTCAGCGCAGCGGCAATGAGGTCCTCCAGAACTTCCTTGTCGTCTTCATCAGTCGACATCAGGCTCTGGTCGATGCTGACGCGCTTGACGTCGTGACGACCGGTCATCACCACGCTCACCAGACCGCCACCGGACTGACCGGTGACTTCGGCGTTGGCCAGTTCTTCCTGCATCTTCTGCATTTTTTCCTGCATCTGCTGGGCCTGCTTCATCAGGCCGGCCATGCCACCTTTCATCATGGGGTATACCTCGATTGGGTCATGTGATGCGGCCCGGCACCGGGCCGGCCGCATGGTTATCCGTTACTGGCCCTGACTGGCCAGGGCTTCTACAGGCTCAATAGTATCCTGCCGCACCTTGGCGCCGAACAACTTGATCATCTGCTGGATCAACGGATCCTGCTCGATCGACGCGACGGCGTCCTGCTGGCGCTCGGCACGCTTGCGCGCTGCGGCCTGAGCCGGGGTTTCCTGCTCGGGCAGGATCAGCTCGATGCGCAGGTTCAGCGTGCGCCCCAAGTGCTGGTTGAGCGCTTCGTTCAGGCGCCGCTGCTGGGTGGCGTTGAACAACGCACCCTGGCCCGGGTCCAGATGCAGCAACCAGTCGTCGCCATCGGCGGCAATCAGCGTACAGTTTGCCGCGATGTTGCCTGTCATCCCGGACACAGGCAACTGTGGGAATAATTCCAGCCATTGCAGGGCCAGACCGGTGGCCGGTTTGGCTGCCGGCAACGGTTCGGCCGCCGGTTTGGACACGTCTTCCTGAACATGTTCGGCCAGCTCGTCCAGGTAGCTGAAGCCTGCCGGATCGCTTTCGCCGCCGTAATAGTCTTCGTCAAGCGGCGGCTCATCGTCGCGCTCCATCCCCACGGCAGCGTAGGCAGACGGGTCGAAAGGCGGCTCGTCGTGTGCCGGGGTGGCCTGTGGGGGCGCCACCGGGGCAACAGGCTCGGGCTCGGCAGGTGCCGGTTCAGGCGCGGGTTCAGCCGCTAACGGCGCGGGTAAAACGGCAGGCTCTTCCCACGGCAAGTCGACCACTTCGGCAACAGGCTCAGGTACGGAGATGGCCTCGGCTTCGGCCTTCAGCTCAACATCTGCCTCGGCCTCCGGCTCATGATCAGCCGTCGCGGGTGCAGGCACCTCCAGCTGCGGGGCTTGCGCTACAGGCTCCGCCGGCACAGCCGCGACAGGCGATGAAAGCGCGACCGGCGCCGCGGCTGCCACCTGCCCTGCAGGATCAGCTGTGGCCTGGCTGATCCCCGTTGGCTTTAGCACCGGCTTCGGTGCATCGTCCGTGTCTGCCGGGCGGAACGCCAGCATGCGCAGCAGCACCATCTCGAACCCACCGCGCGGATCCGGCGCAAGGGGCAGATCACGGCGGCCAATCAGGCCCATCTGATAATAAAACTGCACATCCTCGGCCGGCAGCGCCGAAGCCAGCGCCAATACCCGCTCGCGATCACCCTGGCCGTTGTCTACCGCTTCGGGCAGCGCCTGGGCAATGGCTACACGGTGCAGCACATTGAGCATTTCGGCCAGAACGCCCGACCAGTCCGGCCCTTGCTCGGCCAGATTACGCACGGCCTCCAGCAAAGCCCTGGCATCGCCTTCGAGCAGTGCCTGCAAGACCCCATACACCTGGCCATGGTCGAGGCTACCCAACATGGCACGTACATCGGCGGCCAGTACCTTGCCTTCACCAAAGGCGATGGCCTGGTCGGTCAGGCTCATGGCATCACGCATGGAACCATCGGCCGCACGGCCCAGCAGCCACAGGGCATCTTCCTCGAACGGCACATTTTCGGCGGCCAGTACGTGGCTGAGGTGCTCCACCACCCGCTCCGGGCTCATGTTCTTCAACGAGAACTGCAGGCAGCGCGACAGGATAGTGGCCGGCAGCTTCTGCGGATCGGTGGTGGCGAGGATGAACTTGACGTAGGGCGGTGGCTCTTCCAGCGTCTTGAGCAAGGCGTTGAACGAGTGGGTCGAGAGCATGTGCACTTCGTCGATCAGGTAGACCTTGAAGCGCCCACGGCTGGGGGCGTACTGCACGTTATCGAGCAGTTCGCGAGTGTCCTCGACCTTGGTACGGCTGGCGGCGTCGATCTCGATCAGGTCGACGAAACGGCCTTCGTCGATTTCACGGCACACCGAACAGGTGCCACAGGGCGTGGAGGTGATGCCGGTTTCACAGTTCAGGCACTTGGCGATAATACGGGCGATGGTCGTCTTGCCCACGCCGCGGGTACCGGTGAACAGGTAGGCATGGTGCAGGCGCTGGTTGTCCAAGGCATTGATCAAGGCCTTGAGCACATGGGTCTGGCCGACCATTTCGCGGAACGAGCGCGGACGCCATTTTCGTGCAAGAACCTGATAACTCATCGAAAAACCATCGTAGCCTGATCGAGCGGAAGATCGCTAATGCTAGCGGAGCGGGGGCAAAATTGCACCCTGCGCAACTCGTCTAAGCTTGGAATGGCGCATTGTCCAGGGAGGATTGCCTTTGCGAAGACTGCTGGCCCTGTTACTGCTGTGGTCTACAAACAGCCTGGCTGACCAGCCGGTGCTGCGCTTCTCCGTAGCCGAGAGCTGGAGCATGCCCCTGGTACGCATCGAAGGCGATCAGCCAGTGGAGGGATTGCTTTACGACCTGATGCAAGCCGTTGCCAGGCAAGTGGGCGCTCGCCCCGAGTTCCACGTCATGGCCCGCTTGCGCCTGGAGGAGGCCATGAGCAGCGGCGATATTGATGTCCGTTGCTACGTCAGTACCCAATGGCTCAACGACCGCCCAAGGGATTTTGTGTGGAGTATCCCGCTGATTCATCAGCGTGACGTACTGGTCGGCCGCGCCAGCGACAGCACACCGATCCCCCCTGAGCAACTGCCACCTCAGGCGATCGGCACGGTACTGGGCTACACCTATTCAACCCTGCAACCACTGCTGGACCACGGCCAGTTGCACCGTGAGGACAGCCGCAACCAGTTGCTGGTACTGCAAAAGCTGCAGGCCGGCCGGTATCGCCATGCGGTGAGCAACCAGTTGTCGTTGCAGTGGTTCAACCAAGGGTTGCCAGCGGAGCAGCAATTGCAAGCGCTGGCGGTGCTGGACGAACAGGATTTGGGGTGCATGGTGCGCAACGATCCGGCGATACCGACACAAGGGCTGTTGCGGGCGTTGGTAAGGATGAAGCAGTCGGGGGAGATCGAGCGGATTTTGCAGCGGTATGGAGGGACGGGCGACTCGGACAGTATGTCTGTGGCCCGGCCCGAAATACCCAGCAAAATGCCGGCACACAGCCAGCGCAACTAACGCCCTGCTCATTTCGCGAACGCTTGCGCAAACACTGCTGGAGCAACTGTCTTGCTCAATTTCTAAAAGCTGGCGCGATCCCTGTGGGAGCGGGCTTGCCCGCGAACACGGGCGAAGCCCGTGCCATCCACCGCGCTATATTCTTCGCGGGCATGCCCGCTCCCACAGCATTGTGCGGCACATTCACAATCGCTATCACAAACTCAACGTCACCGGCCTTTACGTTCAAACGCCAAGCTGACAGCATCCGCCTGCCCCCAGGCAATCTGCATGGCCCGCAAACCATGCTCCAACAACTGCCTGGTTTCTTCGTCCTGAATGCGCTCAAGCGCCCGCCGGCTATCGCTGTAGGCGAACATCAGGTAGTGGGAAACATTCATCAACGCGAACTCCATCGGGACGATGCCTTCGCTGATCGCGCGGGAAAGGGATTTGCCTTGGGGAAGATCGAAGACGTGGGGTGGATCGGGGACCAGTTTTTTCATGACAGCTCCGTGTTGGCTGTGTTGTCCCCTTCTGCTTCCACACATTAGGGTGGCAACTGTACGCGGGGTGGAAGACCAGGCACACGGTAGACCCGGCAGGTACGAATACCTCCCGCGCACAGCCGCCAAAAATGACAACTGTCCCATGTGCCACCCAGGCTTCCACACCCGATCGCTGAACTGACAGCGACCGCGAAAGCCTAGTGGGCGAGGTTTACCGGGACAATCAGACGGGAGTCGACGGAGATCGTAGGATAATTCGCTATACCTACCTGACATGTAGGAGCTTTCTTCGATTGATATCAGATCCGTCTAAAATTACTCCGACGTGAAGTACATGATCGATCTTGATCGCAATTGGACTACAACACTCACTGGAAGACGGCGGTTTCGCGGCCGAACCAAACCGCACACAATCAAGCCCGCCCCCTGGCACCTTCGCCGCAACAGAATAGACAGCCCGATGCATCAGGATGACCGTGAACATCTCGAACTTGAGAAGTTACAAAATGAAGGCCGCAAGTTAAGGGCCGAGGCACAGAAATTTGTAGCAGAAGCGCGTAAGCTCCGGCAGGAGGCCTTCTGGTACCCAATCGCAACGGGTTCAGCAGTTGTCACGACCCTAGTTGGCGTAATGGCACTGGCCAGCAAGCTCTGAGCTTCGATTAAGCCAGCCACAAGGAGTAACACATGCACCGCGCCGCCCAGGATCACACCAGAACAGCACTGAATGAAGCAGAAGCGTTCGCCGAAGAAATGCGCAACCTTCGAGCGTCTTCGCCATGGACAGGTGTGCTCCTTTTTTACATCGGCGCAATCTCTACAGGGGTACTGCTGTTAGCAGGCATGCTGATTTTGCGCTCGCTCTGACCCAACTTCCTGCCGTCACACTAAAGCAAGTAAACCCGCACTCAAGAACAATCCCACACCAAACACAAAATGCGTGGCCAGGCTCTTCAGGCAGTTACGCGCAGGCGTCGGCGTCCTGGACGCAAAGAACCCTGCACCCATCGCCGGCTGCATGAAGCACAGCGGCGCCACGGCTGTACCCACACCCACAACTACTGCAGGTAAAAGAGTAGGCGACCGCAACCAGCCCTCCCCTGCGATCACAACCAGCAGCATCGCGAAAAGCACGCCGATGGCGTAGTGAATCACCCATCCCCACGCCAACTCATTTCGCACCGGTTCCGCTTTGGCAATCGCTTGGTGCGAAACACGCCCGCCTAGCAGGTGCCCCGCCCAACGTCCGACCATGGCGAAATTCAGCGTTGCTATACCTAACCGCCTCAGCAGCAACCCCCACAGGTCCATCACTACAGTGGCACCAATGCCAATCGGCACTGCAGCTAGAAACATCGCAGTAAACGTCATTTGAACAAGCCCTCGAAGGTTGACGGTCATTACCATGCCGCGCAGCATAGAAGTTGAAGTCAACTTCAAGTCAAGGGCCCGAAATGGACATTGCCGACGTCGCCAAACGCACTGGCGTACCTGCATCGACACTGCGTTACTACGAGAAGAAAGGCTTGCTCAAGTCGCTTGCCGGGCACGGTCAGCGTCGACAGTTTGCAGCCGATGTGGCAGACCGGTTGGCGCTGATCGCCCTGGGGCAGGCCGCGGGGTTTTCGCTGGATGAAGTGGGGACGATGCTGGTGGACCTGCAGGTCGACCGACAGATGCTGATAGCAAAGGCGGACGAGCTGGATGCGCGGATCAAGCGGTTGCAGGCGATGAGCAAGGGGTTGCGGCATGCGGCGCAATGCCCTGAGAAAGATCATCTGGCATGCCCGAAATTCCAACGGCTGATGAAGCTGTCGGCGGCGGGAGCATTGGGCGAAAAGCAGGAAAGAACGAAGGCGTTTGTTACAGATTGAGGTTTTCCGACCCCAGAAATGGAGGCGGCCCCACCAGCCACACCCCGGCACTCGATGTTCCCGCTATGGCTGCTCCCTTCCGGGCCTGACCAGGTTAACGGGTAATCAATGCGGGGGGACCGATGGGGCCACCACTACATGCCTCGCTGAGCAGCGAGTGGCGCCATTGTACCGGTCTTTGGGGCAGATACAACCACTGCGGCAGAAAAAGTCATCATTTCTCAATGACTTGTCAGGGGCGAGACGGCCTGGACGGGCCTCTTCGCGGGTAAACCCGATCCTACGGGGGACCGCGCAGGCTTTTCGAGTTTTGAGCAAGGCAGTTGCCCCCCACAAGGGGGCACGTATGCCTAGACCGCTATGCCCTGTTCGGCCAGGAATGTGACGAAGGCATCTTCGTCCAGTACCTTCACACCCAGCTCAGCAGCCTTGGCCAGCTTGGAACCTGCCCCCGGCCCTGCCACCACGCAGTGGGTCTTGCCGGAAACGGAACCGGCAACCTTGGCCCCCAGGCTTTCCAGCTTGTCCTTGGCAATGTCCCGACTCATGCGCTCCAGCGTACCGGTCAGCACCCAGGTCTGGCCGGCCAGCGGCAAGCCTTCGGCCACCTTCTTCTCGCTGCTCCAGTGCATGCCGAATGCCAGCAGCTGCGCTTCGATGTCCCGGGCCAGTTTCTGGTTTGCTTCATCCTTGAAGAACTCACGCACTGCGTCGGCCTGCTTGGCCGCCAGGGCCTGGCGCAGGTCAATGCCGTCGGCGGCGATGATCTTGTCCAGGCTGTCGAGCTTGGCCACCAACTTCTCGGCACCGGTCGGGCCGACGGAGGCAATGTCGAGCTTGGCGATCATCCCGGCCAAGGTGGTGCTGGCGGCAAATTCGGCAGCCAGCTCACCTTCGTCCTGCAACTGCATACCGCTGTCGAGCAACTGCTGGATAACCTTCTGGTTGTGCTCGTCTTCAAAGAAATTGTGGATCTCGTAGGCCACTTCGAGACCGATGTCCGGCAAATAGGTCAGCACCTGCGGCAGTGCCTGCTGCACGCGCGCCAGGCTGCCCAGCGAGCGGGCCAGCACCTTGGCAGTCTCCTCGCCGACATCCGGGATGCCCAGCGCGTAGATGAAGCGCGCCAGGCTCGGGCGCTTGCTGGCTTCGATGGCATCCAGCAGCTTCTGGGTCGACACCTCGGCAAAGCCTTCAAGGCCGACGACCTGCTCGAACTGCAGCTTGTACAGGTCAGCCGGCGAGCCGATCAGGCCTTCATCCACCAACTGCTCGACACTCTTCTCACCCAGGCCGTCGATGTCCATGGCACGGCGCGACACATAATGAATGATCGCCTGCTTGAGCTGCGCGCCACAGGCCAGGCGGCCGACGCAGCGGTACACCGCACCTTCGCTGGTGGTTTCCTTGCCTTTGCTGCGTTTGACCAGCTGGGTACGCTCGACCTGCGAACCACACACCGGGCACTCGCTTGGCACCTCTACCGGGCGGGCGTCTTGCGGACGACGCTCCAGCACCACCTGCATCACCTGCGGGATCACGTCGCCGGCCCTGCGAATGATCACCGTGTCGCCGATGCGCAGGCCCAGGCGGGCGATTTCGTCCATGTTGTGCAAGGTGGCGTTGGACACGGTCACACCGGCCACCTTGACCGGCTTCAGCCGCGCCACAGGCGTTACGGCTCCCGTACGGCCAACCTGGAACTCAACGTCCAGCACCTCGGTCAGCTCTTCCATGGCCGGGAACTTGTGGGCAATCGCCCAGCGCGGCTCTCGGGCGCGGAAGCCCAGCTCGCGCTGGGCAGCCAGGCTGTTGACCTTGAACACTACACCGTCGATCTCATACGGCAGGCTGTTACGCCGCTCGCCAATGTCGCGGTAGTAGGCCAGGCATTCTTCGATGCCCGCCGCATGCTTGAGCTCGCGGCTGATCGGCAGGCCCCAGGCCTTGAGTTGCTCGAGGATGCCGATGTGGCTGTCGCCGATGCTTTCGGACAACTGGCCGACGCCATAGCAGCAGAACTCCAGCGGGCGGCTGGCGGTGATTTTCGAGTCCAGCTGGCGCAAGCTGCCAGCGGCGGCATTGCGCGGGTTGGCGAAGGTCTTGCCACCGGCCTCGGCCTGGGCGGCATTGAGCCGGTCGAAACCGGCCTTGCTCATGTACACCTCGCCGCGCACCTCCAGCACTGCCGGCCAGCCCTTGCCCTGCAACTTGAGCGGGATGTTGCGCACGGTGCGTACGTTGGCGCTGATGTCTTCGCCAGTGGTGCCGTCGCCCCGGGTGGCGCCCTGCACCAGCTGTCCGTCGCGGTACAGCAGGCTCACGGCCAGGCCATCGAGCTTGGGTTCGCAGCTGTAGTCGACCGCACCCGGCTGATCGAGGCCTTCTACCACACGGCGACCGAACTCACGCAGATCGGCTTCTTCGAAGGCGTTGCCCAGGCTGAGCATGGGCACTTCGTGGCGCACCTGGCTGAACGCAGCCAAGGCAGCGCCGCCAACGCGCTGGGTGGGCGAGTCGGGGGTTACCAGGTGCGGGTGTTCAGCTTCCAGCGCCTTGAGCTCGTTGAACAGGCGGTCGTATTCGGCATCGGGCACGCTGGGCTCGTCGAGCACGTAGTAGCGATAGTTATGCTGATCGAGCTCGGCACGCAGTTCGAGGATACGGGTTTCGGCGGTCATGGGATTTGTCTTCTCTTGCAAAGCAAAAGAGCAGCTTGGGGTGGTGCGTGGGGTTCCAGGTGTCTGTTGACTGTGCCGGCCTCTTCGCGGGTAAACCCGCTCCTACAAGGGCGTCACATGCCTAGGGCGGTGATGTACCTGTAGGAGCGGGTTTACCCGCGAAGAGGCCGGCACAGGCAACGACGACACCCGAACCGGCCAGCACGCCCTCAGGCTGCTCTTTCGTCTGGATCTGTCAGCGTTTCTGGGTCAGCGCGCGGCGCTCGAACTCGACGATACGCTGGCGGTAGTGCTCGATGGTCTGGGCAGTCAGCACGCTGCGCTGGTCATCCTTGAGCTCACCGTTCAGTTCGTGGGCCAGCTTGCGTGCCGCGGCAACCATCACGTCGAAAGCCTGCTTCGGATGACGCGGGCCCGGCAAACCGAGGAAGAAGCTCACAGCGCGAGTGCTGAAGTGATCGATATCGTCCAGATCGAACACGCCAGGCTTGACTGCGTTGGCCATCGAGAACAGCACCTCGCCGTGACCGGCCATGCTCTCGTGGCGGTGGAAGATGTCCATTTCGCCGAAGCGCAAGCCGCTTTCCAGGATGTTCTGCAGCAGCGCCGGGCCCTTGAAGCCACCCTCGTCGCGGGAGATCACGCTGATGACCAGCACCTCTTCGGCGGGTGGCAACTCCTTGACGCTGCTGCTGGCAGGCGCTGCGCCGCTGCTACGGTTGTTGTCGGCGGCAAAGTCGTCATCGCTGTCGGCAAACAGGTCGGGCTCGCGCTGCTCGGCGCTCAGGTTCAGGTCACCCTGCTGCACATCGGCAGCCGCACTGACACGCTTGCCGCGCTTGCTGGCCTTGACTGGCTTGGGCTCACGCTCGCGATCACGCGCAGACGCGCTGAGGGACGGCAGGTCGCTTTCGTCCAGCTCAGGCTCCTTGTGGGTATCGAGCACTCGCGACGGGCCGAGCACTTCGGCACTGCCACCCTCTTCGTCCGGCAGGTTGGAATAACTGCGATCCAGACGGAATTTCAACTTGCCTTTCCCGCCGCGCATGCGGCGCCAGCCGTCGAAAAGAATCCCGGCGATAACAATGATGCCGATGAGGATCAGCCACTCGCGCAGACCGATTTCCATGTAATCCCGTGCCTCTATAAAAATATGCTTGAAAACAAAGGGTTCAAAGCCCTTTAACACGTGGCGCCAACTCTATGTTCTGACAGGCGTTTTACCCACGCAAAAAACGAGTGACATTAAGCTAGCACGACCAAAGACAACTTTACACCGTCTGTCGCACACGGCGGGGGCATTTCGCTGCAGAATGTGCCCCTATCGTCGTGCATCAAGCGTCGACCATGGCCATGGCCGCCTCCACATCAACTGCAACAAGGCGTGAACAACCCGGCTCATGCATGGTCACCCCCATCAATTGGTCCGCCATCTCCATGGCAATCTTGTTATGGGTGATGTAGATGAACTGCACGCTTTCACTCATTTCCTTGACCAGACGCGCGTAGCGCCCGACGTTGGCATCGTCCAGCGGTGCATCGACCTCGTCGAGCATGCAGAACGGTGCGGGGTTCAACTTGAAGATGGCAAACACCAGCGCCAAAGCGGTCAGTGCCTTCTCGCCACCGGACAGCAGATGGATGGTGCTGTTCTTCTTGCCCGGCGGTCGCGCCATGATCGTTACCCCTGTATCGAGTAGATCTTCGCCCGTCAGTTCCAGATAAGCGCTGCCACCACCGAAAACTTTTGGGAAAAGTGCCTGTAATCCGGCATTTATCTGATCAAAGGTATCCTTGAAGCGGTTGCGGGTTTCCTTGTCGATTTTGCGGATGACGTTTTCGAGGGTCTCCAGCGCTTCGACCAGGTCGGCGTCCTGAGCGTCCAGGTATCGTTTGCGCTCGGATTGCTGCTCGTATTCTTCGATGGCCGCCAGGTTGATCGCCCCCAGGCGCTGGATGCGCGCTTCAAGCTGTTCCAGCTCCTGCTCGGTGCCCTGCTCGCTGGCCTCGGCTTCCAGGGTGGCGAGCACGCCTTGCAGGTCATAGCCGTCGGCCAGCAACTGCTCTTGCAGGGTCTTGCGCCGCACATCCAGGCCCTGGCACTCCAGGCGCAGCTGCTCCAGTTGACCACGCAGCAGCTGGGCCTGCTGCTCGGCCTGGGTGCGGCGTTTTTCGGCATCGCGCAGTTCGCGGTCAGCTTCGTCCATGTGCAGGCGAGCCAGGCGCATTTCCTCGTCGACGCTCATGCGCCGCTCCAGCAGCTCCTCCAGCTTCAGGCGCAGTTCTTCCTGCGGGGCTTCACCCTCCTCCAGGTTCAGGCTCAGTTGTTCCTGGCGCTCGGTCAGGCGCGCAGCTTGCTGCTCCAGACGCTCCAGCGCCTGGCGGGTGGAGTCGTGCTGGGCACGCAACGACCCCAGGCGCACCGCCAGCTGGTGAGCGTGGTCCTTGTGCTGGCGGGCCTCCTGACGCACCCGGTCAAGGCTTTCGCGCAGGGT
Organism: Pseudomonas sp. USTB-Z; assembly: GCF_019691255.1. Taxonomy (NCBI): domain Bacteria; kingdom Pseudomonadati; phylum Pseudomonadota; class Gammaproteobacteria; order Pseudomonadales; family Pseudomonadaceae; genus Pseudomonas; species Pseudomonas sp. USTB-Z. The sequence continues at coordinate 46,944 of NZ_JAECZP010000023.1, read as the reverse complement.
GTCGCGGCGGGCCATCAACTGTTCGCGCTGCTCGGTGTCCTGGGCCATGAGCTCCAGAGCCTCTTGCAGCAGCAGGCGTGCTTCGCCCAGTTGCTCGTGTTCCAGGGCGCGCTGCTCTTCCAGCTCGCTCAGCTCTTCGTGCAAGCGGCGGCGGCGCAACTCGACCTGCTCGGCGCGCGCGCGGCTGGCCGAAAGACTGGCCTTCAGCTCGCCGTGCAGGCGGTTTTCATCCTGTGTGCGGCGGCGCAACTGTTCGCGCTGCTCCTCCAGGTCCAGTTGCTGCTCGCGCAGCGCCTGCAACTGTTGATCGAGTTGCTCCAGCGCCGCTTCCTGCTCCAGTTGTTCCTGGCCCAGGCGTTCGATTTCCTGGCCGCGCGCCAGCACGCCGCCTTCGGCCTCGCCACCTCGGCGTACCCGCACGAAGTGCCGGCCGACCCAGTAGCCATCACGACTGACCAGGCTCTGCCCTTCGCCGAGCGACGCGCGCTGCTCCAGTGCCTGAGCCAGGTCTTCCACAGGCCTGACCTGGCCCAGCCAGGGCGCCAGGTCGATACGGCCCTCAACCTTCTCCAGCAAGCTGCCGGGCAACGTCGCCCCCGCGCCGACGGCCAGCAGCAAACGCAGCTCACCCTGTTCCAGGCCCGCAAAATCGAGGTCGTTGAAATCGTCCACCAGCACAGCCTGCAGATCGGCGCCAAGCACCGTCTCTACCGCCAGCTCCCAACCCGGCTCCACCCGCAAGCCTTCGGCCAGCCGCGGCTGTTGCTCCAGCCCTTGGCCGTGCAGCCATTGCGCAGCACCTGCGCCCGGCTCCAGGGCGGCCTGCTGCAAGGCTTCAAGCGAGGCCAGACGCCCGCCCAGACGCTGCAGGTCACCCTGTGCCTGCTGTTGCGCCTGGGTGGCCTGCTGCATTTGCTCGCGCGCGCTTTCCAGGCGCTCGATCACCTGCTCTTCGCAGAGCTGCAGTTCCTCCAGCAGCATTTCGCTGCTGGCCAGTTGCTCGGCCAGTTCGAGCATGGCGGCATCCTGCGGGTCGCCGCCCAGTTGCTCGCGCTCCTCGACCAACTTGCGCTGGCGCTCGGCCTGGCGCTCAAGGCTGGTTTCCAGCTGCTGCAGGCGCGCCTGCTGCACTTCGGCCTGGCGGCGCGGTTCGGCGGAGCGGCTGTTGAAGCTGTCCCACTGTTCCTGCCAGCCGTGCATGCCCAGCTCGGCCTCTTCAAGCGCGGCAGCGGCTTCCTCGGCAGCCGCCAGGGTCATTTCCTGCTCGGGTTCGAGCATGACCAGCTCTTCGCTCAGGGTTGCCAGCAAGGTACGGTCGTGCCCCAGGTGCGATTCGGTTTCCAGGCGTGTGCGCTCGGCTTCCTTGAAGTCGTCCTGCAACTGCCGCAGGCGCTGCTGGCCATGCTGAATGCTCTGCTCGACCCGGGCGATGTCACCGGCCACCGAATAGAAACGGCCCTGCACCTGGTTGAAGCGTTCGGACAGTTCGTGATGACCGTCGCGCAGGCGTTCGATACTGGCATCGGCATTGCGCTGCTCGGCCACCAGTGCCTCGTGAGAAACGCCCTGATCGCCGATCACCGATTCGCGCTGGCGTACTTGTTCGTCCAGGTCTCGCCAGCGCAAGGCAGACAGGCGCGCTTTCATCTGGCGCTCCTGAGCCTTGTACTCACGGTACTTCTCGGCTGCCTGGGCCTGGCGATGCAGACGCTCCAGCTGGCGCTCGAGCTCTTCGCGCAGGTCGGTCAGGCGCGCCAGGTTTTCCTGGGTGCGACGGATGCGGTTCTCGGTTTCGCGGCGGCGCTCCTTGTATTTGGAAATGCCCGCCGCTTCCTCGATGAAGTTGCGCAGCTCCTCGGGCTTGGCCTCGATCAGCTTGGAGATCATGCCCTGCTCGATGATCGAGTAGCTGCGCGGCCCCAGACCCGTCCCGAGGAAAATATCCGTGATGTCACGCCGGCGGCACTTGGTGCCGTTGAGGTAATAGCTGTTCTGCCCGTCGCGGGTAACCTTGCGGCGGATCGAAATCTCGGCGTAGGCGGCATACTCGCCGACCAGGGTGGTTTCGCTGTTGTCGAACACCAGTTCGATACTGGCCTGGCTGACTGGCTTGCGGCCACTGGAGCCGTTGAAGATGACGTCGGTCATCGACTCGCCGCGCAGGTTTTTCGCCGAACTTTCGCCCATCACCCAACGCACCGCGTCGATGATATTGGACTTGCCGCAGCCGTTTGGGCCGACCACGGCCGCCATGTTGCTGGGGAAGTTGACCGTGATCGGGTCGACGAACGACTTGAACCCGGCCAGGCGAATGCACTTCAGGCGCATCGGTCAGCCTCTGGCCAGTGCCGCCAGCACCAGTTCGCAGCTGCGCTGGCCATAGGCGGTGAGCACCTCGCGAATGCGCGGCAGGTCGCGGGAGACCACGGCTTCGAGCAGGCGGGCGAACAGGTCGAGATAGTCGATCATGTTGGCCTGGCGCTGGTCCAGCGACAGGTAATAGGCACGGCTCATGGCCGGCTGCAGGTTTTCCACGGTTTCCTGCAGGAACGGGTTGTCGGCGAACGGATAGGCCGCACGCATGACCGCAAAACTGTCGGCGACGAAGGTCTTGATGTCGAGCTGGTCATGGGCACGCTGCAGCCGCTGCTGGATCTCCAGAAACGGGCGCAGGTCGGCTTCGGTGCGCCATTTTTGCGCAACCGCATTGCCCAGCAGGATGTAGAACTCGCCCATCAGCGAGCACAGGCTACGAACGCTGCGTTCGTCCAGTTCGGTGACATGGGCACCACGTCGCGGCAGGATCGCCACCAGATGGCGGCGTTCGAGGATCAGCAGCGCTTCGCGCACCGAGCCGCGACTGACGTTGAGCGCCTGGGTAACCTTCTGCTCCTGGATACGTTCGCCTGGCGCCAGCTCGCCGCGGATGATGCGTTCGGCCAGGTAATCGGCAATCTGCTCGGAGAGGCTGTCCGGGGCCTTGAACGTCATGGTTTTCCTTCAAAATCATTGAACTGGGCACAAGGGGCGAATTGTAGCGTACTTGGGCGGTAATCGCGCAGAGGGGCCAGGTGGTTTATTTGACCTTTCAGACAGCCACGCGCCCGGCGCGATCTATGCTTGGAATAGAGGCAGTGTGTGCGGCTGGGCATGGACATGCGCATTTTCTTGACCCTTGAGTCAGAAAAATATTGACCTGCTAGACAGGTCTTGCTTAGAGTCCGCCCAACAACAATAAAACCATTGCGAGGCCATCCCCGTGATCCAGTTTCTCGTCAACCAGGAGCTGCGTAGTGAGCACGCCCTGGACCCTAACATGACAGTGCTGCAGTACCTGCGCGAGCACCTGGGCAAACCCGGCACCAAGGAGGGCTGCGCCAGTGGTGACTGCGGTGCGTGCACCGTGGTGGTCGGCGAACTGAGCCAGGACGACCACGGCAACGACAGCCTGCGCTACCGCAGCCTCAATTCGTGCCTGACCTTTGTGTCGTCGCTGCACGGCAAGCAACTGATCAGCGTCGAGGGGCTCAAGCACCAAGGCCAACTGCACAGCGTGCAACAGGCCATGGCCGATTGCCATGGATCGCAGTGCGGCTTCTGCACCCCCGGCTTTGTCATGTCGCTGTTCGCCCTGCAAAAGAACAGCAGCGGCCCTGACCTGCACCAGGCCCAGGAAGCCCTGGCTGGCAACCTGTGCCGCTGCACCGGTTACCGGCCGATCCTCGACGCCGCCGAGCAGAGCTGCCGCCAGCCCTGCCGCGACCAGTTCGATGCCCAGCAGGCGCAAACCATCAGCCGCCTCAAGGCCATTGCCCCGACGCAGACCGGCGAGCTGAACAGCGGCGACAAGCGCTGCCTGGTGCCGCTGACCGTGGCGGATCTGGCCGACCTGTACAGCTCGCACCCCGAAGCGCGGCTGCTGGCCGGTGGTACCGACCTGGCGCTGGAAGTCACCCAGTTCCACAAGACCTTGCCCGTGATGATCTACGTCGGCCACGTGGCCGAGCTCAAGCGCATCGAGAAAACCGCCAGCCACCTGGAAATCGGCGCCGCCACCCCGCTCACCGACTGCTATGGCGCGCTTAACGAGGAATATCCCGACTTCGGCGCCCTGCTGCACCGCTTTGCCTCGCTGCAGATACGCAACCAGGGCACCCTCGGCGGCAACATCGGCAACGCCTCGCCAATCGGCGACTCGCCACCCCTGCTGATCGCCCTGGACGCGCAGGTGGTGCTGCGTCAGGGTGAACGCCAACGGGTGATGCCACTGGAAGACTACTTCATCGACTACCGCATCACGGCTCGCCAGGACAGCGAGTTCATCGAAAAAATCATCGTACCGCGCGCCTCCAGTGACTGGGCGTTCCGCGCCTATAAAGTGTCCAAGCGCCTGGACGACGACATCTCCGCCGTGTGCGCAGCCTTCAACCTGAGCATCGAAGACGGTGTGGTCAGCGGTGTGCGGATCGCCTTCGGCGGCATGGCGGCGATACCCAAGCGCGCCCGTGCCTGCGAGGCAGCGTTGCGCGGCAAGCCTTGGAACCAGGCCGCCATCGAGCGCGCCTGCCAGGCCCTGGCCGAGGACTTCACCCCACTCAGCGACTTCCGCGCCAGCAAGGAATACCGCCTGCTGACCGCGCAGAACCTGCTGCGCAAGTACTTCATCGAACAGCAAACGCCGCACATCGAAACCCGGGTGACCGCTTATGTCTAACCATCACGTAGCCAAGAGCCAGGCCGAGATGGCCGAACTGTTCAGCCAGGACCTGACCACCGGGGTCGGCCGCAGCGTCAAGCACGACAGCGCCGACAAGCATGTATCCGGCGAGGCTGTGTACATCGACGACCGCCTGGAATTCCCCAACCAGTTGCACGTCTATGCCCGCACCGCCGACCGCGCCCATGCGCGCATCCTGCGCATCGACACCACGCCGTGCTATGCCTTCGAGGGTGTGCGCATTGCCATCACCCACGAAGACATCCCCGGCCTGAAAGACATCGGCCCGGTAGTGGCCGGCGACCCGCTGCTAGCCATCGACAAGGTCGAGTTCTTCGGCCAGCCGGTGCTTGCCGTTGCAGCCCGGGATCTTGAAACCGCACGCAAAGCGGCCATGGCCGCCATCGTCGAGTACGAAGACCTGGAGCCGGTGCTGGATGTGGTCGATGCGCTGCGCAAGAAGCACTTCGTGCTCGACAGCCACACCCATCAACGTGGCGATTCCGCTGCCGCCCTGGCCAGCGCCCCGCACCGCATTCAGGGCACCCTGCACATCGGCGGCCAGGAGCATTTCTACCTCGAAACGCAGATTTCCTCGGTGATGCCCACCGAAGACGGCGGCATGATCGTCTACTGCTCCACGCAGAACCCCACCGAAGTGCAGAAACTGGTCGCCGAAGTGCTCGACGTACCGATGAACAAGGTAGTGCTGGACATGCGCCGCATGGGAGGCGGCTTTGGCGGCAAGGAAACCCAGGCCGCCAGCCCGGCGTGCCTGTGCGCGGTGGTCGCGCGCCTGACCGGCCAGCCAACCAAGATGCGTCTGCCGCGGGTCGAAGACATGACCATGACCGGCAAGCGCCACCCGTTTTACGTCGAGTATGACGTGGGCTTCGACGACAACGGCCGGCTGCACGGGATCAATTTCGACCTGGCCGGCAATTGCGGCTATTCGCCCGACCTGTCCGGTTCGATCGTCGACCGTGCCATGTTCCACTCCGACAACGCTTACTACCTGGGCGATGCCACCGTCCACGGCCACCGCTGCAAGACCAATACCGCCTCCAACACCGCCTACCGCGGCTTTGGCGGCCCACAGGGTATGGTCGCCATCGAGCAGGTGATGGACCATATCGCCCGTCATCTGGGCCGTGACCCACTGGACGTGCGCAAGGCCAACTATTACGGCAAGACCGAACGCAACGTCACCCACTACTACCAGACCGTCGAGCACAACATGCTCGAGGAGATGACCGCCGAACTGGAAGCCAGCAGCGACTACGCCGAACGCCGCGAGTCGATCCGCCGCTTCAACGCCAACAGCCCGATCCTGAAGAAAGGCCTGGCACTGACACCGGTCAAGTTCGGCATTTCGTTCACCGCCACCTTCCTCAACCAGGCCGGTGCACTGATCCATATCTACACCGACGGCAGCATTCACCTGAACCACGGCGGCACCGAAATGGGCCAAGGCCTGAACACCAAGGTGGCTCAGGTGGTGGCGCAGATCTTCCAGGTTGATTTCAGCCGCATCCAGATCACCGCCACCAACACCGACAAGGTACCCAACACCTCGCCAACCGCAGCGTCGAGTGGTGCCGACCTGAACGGCAAGGCGGCGCAGAACGCGGCCGAAATCCTCAAGAAACGCCTGACCGAGTTTGCCGCACGGCATTATCAGGTGACCGAGGAAGACGTCGAATTCCGTAACGGCCATGTGCGGGTACGCGACCAGATCGTCAGCTTCGAGCAACTGGTGCAGCAGGCTTACTTCGCTCAGGTGTCGCTGTCCAGCACCGGGTTCTACCGCACGCCGAAGATCTTCTACGACCGCAGCCAGGCACGCGGCCGGCCGTTCTACTACTTCGCCTTTGGCGCTGCCTGCGTGGAAGTGATCGTCGATACGCTGACCGGCGAATACAAGATGTTGCGCGCCGACATCCTGCACGACGTGGGCGATTCGCTGAACCCTGCGATCGACATCGGCCAAGTGGAAGGCGGTTTCATCCAGGGCATGGGCTGGCTGACCACCGAAGAACTGGTGTGGAACGCCAAAGGCAAGCTGATGACCAACGGCCCGGCCAGCTACAAGATCCCGGCCGTGGCCGACATGCCACTGGACTTGCGGGTGAAGCTGGTGGAAAACCGCAAGAACCCGGAAGACACCGTGTTCCACTCCAAGGCCGTGGGCGAGCCGCCGTTCATGCTCGGCATTGCCGCCTGGTGCGCGATCAAGGATGCCGTGGCCAGCCTCGCCAACTACCGCGTGCAGCCACAGGTGGACGCGCCGGCAACACCGGAGCGGGTGCTGTGGGGCTGTGAGCAGATGCGCAAGGCGGTGGCTGCCACTCAGTCCGCAGAACCGGAGCTGGAAACCGTCACCCAGTAACGCCGCGCTCCGCTTTTTCTGTGGGAGCGGCCTTGTGTCGCGAAAGGGCTGCGCAGCAGCCCCAAATATGTATGTTGCTTTAAATATTCTGGGGCCGCTTCGCGCCCCTATCGCGACACAAGGCCGCTCCCACAAAGAAGCGGACCGCGTTGACCTGAAGAGGATCTGCATCATGCACCAATGGATCAACGCCCTCGCCGACCACCAGTCCCGTGGCGAAGCGTGCGTGCTGGTGACCATCATCGAGGAACGCGGCTCGACCCCGCGCAATGCCGGCTCGAAGATGGTGGTCAGCGCCAGCGGTCTGTTCGACACCATCGGCGGCGGCCACCTGGAATACAAGGCGCTGCACATCGCCCGGCAAATGCTCGAAGCGCAGCGCACCACGCCGCACCTTGAGCGCTTCAGCCTCGGCGCCAGCCTGGGCCAGTGCTGCGGCGGCGTGACCGTGCTGCTGTTCGAACCCATGGCCGCCGTGCAGGCTCAGATCGCCGTGTTCGGCGCGGGCCATGTCGGCAGGGCTCTGGTACCCTTGCTCGCCGCGCTCCCCTGCCGGGTGCGCTGGATCGACTCGCGTGAACAGGAATTCCCCGAGCTCATCCCCAACGGGGTGACCAAGGTGGTCAGTGAAGAGCCGGTCGACGAAGTCGCAGACCTACCACCCGGCAGCTACTGCATCGTCATGACCCACAACCACCAGCTCGACCTGGAACTGACCGCCGCCATTCTCAAGCGCAACGATTTCACCTGGTTCGGCCTAATCGGCTCGAAGACCAAACGGGTCAAGTTCGAGCACCGCCTACGCGAGCGAGGCTTCGACGAGGCCGTCATGGCACGCATGCGCTGCCCGATGGGCCTGGCCGAGGTCAAGGGCAAGCTGCCCATCGAGATCGCCGTGTCTATCGCCGGTGAAATCATTGCCACTTACAACGCCTGCTTCGGCCAGCACGACGCTGCCGCCAATGCCGGCCCCATTGCCCAATTGCTGCCGCCCTCCCGCCGCAGCCAAGCCATTTGACGAGTGTGTTATGACCGTTACCCGCAAAGCCTACCGTGCCGCCATCCTGCACAGCATTGCCGACCCGGCCGAGGTGGGCCTGGAGGCTTCCCATGAATACTACGAAGACGGCCTGCTGGTGGTCGACGATGGCCGCATCAGCGCCGTTGGGCACGCCAGTGAACTGCTGCCGACGCTGGATGCCGGCATCCCGGTCGAGCACTACCAGGACGCGCTGATCACCCCGGGCTTCATCGATACCCACATCCACTTCCCGCAGACCGGCATGATCGGCTCGTACGGCGAGCAGTTGCTGGACTGGCTGAACACCTACACTTTCCCATGCGAAAAGCAGTTCGCCGACAAAGGCCACGCCGACCAGGTGGCGAAGATCTTCCTCAAGGAACTGCTGCGCAACGGCACCACCACTGCGCTGGTATTCGGCAGCGTGCACCCGGAATCGGTCAACGCCCTGTTCGAAGAGGCCGAGCGCCTGGACCTGCGCCTGATCGCCGGCAAAGTGATGATGGACCGCAATGCCCCAGACTACCTGACCGACACCGCCGAGTCCGGCTATGCCGAAAGCAAGGCACTGATCGAGCGCTGGCACGGCAAAGGCCGCCTGCACTATGCAGTGACCCCGCGTTTCGCCCCGACCAGCACGCCGCAACAGTTGACCCTGGCCGGCCAATTGCTCAAGGAGCACCCGGGCGTGTACATGCACACGCACCTGTCGGAAAACCTCAAGGAAATCGACTGGGTCAAGTCGCTGTTCCCTGAGCAAAAGGGTTATCTGGACGTCTACGATCACTTCGAGCTGCTGGGCGAGCGCTCGGTGTTCGCCCACGGCGTGCACCTGTGCGACGACGAGTGCCAGCGCCTGGCAGAAACCGGCTCGGCCGTGGCCTTCTGCCCCACCTCCAACCTGTTCCTCGGCAGCGGCCTGTTCAACCTGCCCCAGGCCGAGCGGTTCAAGGTCAACGTGGGCCTGGGTACCGACGTTGGCGCCGGCACCAGCTTCTCTCTGCTCAACACCCTGAACGAGGCATACAAGGTGATGCAGCTGCAAGGCGCGCGCCTGCACCCGTACAAATCGCTGTACCTGGCCACCCTCGGCGGCGCTCGCGCGCTACGCCTGGACGACCGTATCGGCAGCCTGCGCCCGGGTAACGATGCCGACTTCGTGGTGCTGGACTACAAGGCCACGCCACTGCTGGACTATCGCATCCAGCAGTCCAACAGCATCGAAGAAACCTTGTTCGTGCTCACCACCCTGGGCGATGACCGTACCGTGCGTGAAACCTACGCCGCCGGGCGCTGCGTGCACCAGCGCTAAGGTTCTTTCGCCAGGCCCCGATACAGCGCGCCGCCGATTGCAGCACCGATCAGCGGCGCCACCCAGAACAGCCACAGCTGCTGCAGGGCCCAGCCACCGACGAACAAGGCCGGCCCCGTGCTACGCGCGGGGTTGACCGAGGTATTGGTCACCGGGATCGAGATCAGGTGGATCAGGGTTAGGGCCAGGCCGATGGCGATCGGTGCAAAACCTGCCGGTGCGCGGGCGTCGGTCGCCCCCATGATGACCACCAGGAACATCGCCGTCATCACCACTTCACTGACAAAACCCGCACCCAGCGTATAGCCACCGGGCGAATGGTCGGCGTAGCCGTTTGAAGCCAACCCCGAAGACAGCTCGAACCCGGCCTTGCCGCTGGCGATGAGGTAGATCACCCCGGCCGCCAGGATGGCACCGATCACCTGGGCGATCACATAAGGCAGCAGCTCTTTGGCCGGGAAGCGCCCGCCGACCACCAGCCCGAACGACACGGCAGGGTTTAGATGGCAACCCGAGATATGGCCGATGGCAAAGGCCATGGTCAGTACGGTGAGGCCGAAGGCGAAGGCGACACCGAGCACACCGATGCCGACGGGGGAACTGGCTGCGAGTACCGCACTGCCACAGCCACCAAGGACCAGCCAGAAGGTGCCGATCAGTTCGGCACCCATGCGTTTACCGAGGGACATGCTCATGAATCCATTCCTCAAGAAGTTGAACGCAACGAATGCGCAAGCCCAACTGCTTGATGAAGGTTTGCTCACAAGAATTTAGCAGACCTTTGGGTTATGGCCAGTAGCGGCTGGAGGCTGCCGTGCAGCCCCACGATTACATCGGCAAACGATCAACCCTTGACGGAAACCTTGGGCTTTTTCAATAGATGCGAGAACACCGCATGCAAATCGTCCGAGGCGCTCTCCTCGTCCAGGTTCAGCTTGCTGTCGATGTGGTCCATGTGATGCATCATCAGGCTCACGGCCTGCTCGGCATCGCGCGCCTCGATGGCATCGATGAGCTGCATGTGCTCATCGTAAGAGCAGTGCGAGCGGTTGCCGCTTTCGTACTGGGCAATGATCAGCGAAGTCTGCGATACCAGGCTGCGCTGGAAACTTACCAGCGGTGCATTGCCCGCCGCTTCGGCCAGCTTGAGGTGGAACTCACCGGACAGGCGAATGCCGGCACCCCGGTCACCGCGCGAAAAGCTGTCGCGCTCCTCACGCACCATCTGCCGCAGCTCGTTAAGCTGATCGGGGGTGGCATGCTGCACCGCCAGCTCGGTGATGGCGCGTTCGACCATGCGCCGCGAGAAGAACACCTGGCGCGCCTCTTCTACAGTCGGGCTGGCCACCACCGCGCCGCGGTTCGGCCGCAGCAGCACCACGCTTTCGTGGGCCAGGCGCGACAAGGCGCGGCGGATGATGGTGCGGCTGACGCCAAAGATCTCGCCCAGCGCTTCCTCGCTCAACTTGGTGCCCGGAGCCAGACGCTGCTCGAGGATCGCCTCGAAAATATGCGCGTAGACGATGTCGTCCTGGGTACCGCTGCGGCCGGCCTTGCCGACTCGTGCAGGTTTTTTCAGAGGTTGCAGCTGTTCGTTCATGGGCTCTCGAGGCACGAAGAGAAAGTATGGCGCCATTGTACACAGGCTGAGGCGATTCCGCAGGGGGCGTTTTACCTATATAGCCGTTGTACGACGCATTGCGCATACAAAACATAAAACATTATTTGCTTTATTTGTACACAAAAGCATAATCCACCGAGCAACTTCTTGACCCTTGAGTCAACAAAAAAGGTCAGACGTCTGCCTTCCCTCGCGGAGCCGCCAAGTGCATTGCGCAGGAAACTGGCTCCATAACAACAAGAAAGACTTGAGGAGTACCCGCTGTGGAAAGCCGCAAATCCGAAGCCCCTACGCTGGATCTCGCCCCGCCGCTCGAAACGAGCTGGCTGGAGCGGATTTTCAAACTCAAGCAACACGGCAGCACTGTCAAAACCGAAATGATCGCTGGGGTGACCACCTTCATCACCATGGCCTACATCATCTTCGTCAACCCCAACATCATGGCCGACGCCGGCATCGACCATGGTGCCGCTTTTGTCGCCACCTGCATCGCCGCCGCGCTGGGCTGCCTGCTGATGGGCCTGTACGCCAACTGGCCGGTGGGCCTGGCGCCGGGCATGGGGCTCAATGCTTTCTTTACCTACACCGTGGTCGGCACCATGGGCTACAACTGGGAAACGGCGCTGGGGGCGGTATTCGTCTCCGGCGTGTTGTTTATGTTCCTGACCTTGTCGAAAGTGCGCGAATGGCTGCTCAACAGCATCCCGGTCAGCCTGCGCCATGCCATGGGGGCCGGCGTCGGATTGTTTCTCGGGCTGATCGGCCTGAAGACCGCAGGCATCATCGTCGACAGCCCCGCCACCCTGATCAAGCTGGGCTCGTTGCATGAGCCGGGGCCGCTGCTGGCGGCCGTGTGCTTCCTGCTGATCGCCATCCTCAGCTACAAGCGGGTATTCGGCGCGATCCTGATCAGCATCATTGGTGTCACCCTGGCGGGCTGGGGCCTGGGCCTGGTCAAGTTTGGCGGGGTGATGTCGATGCCCCCAAGCCTGGCACCGACCTGGATGGCCATGGACGTGGCTGGCGTGTTCAATGTCAGCATGATCAGCGTGGTGCTGGCGTTCCTGTTCGTGCACATGTTCGACACTGCCGGCACGCTGATGGGGGTTGCCCAGCGAGCGAACCTGGTAGCGCCGGACGGGCGTATCGAAGGCCTGTCACGCGCCTTGAAGGCCGACAGTGCTTCCAGCGTATTCGGTGCTGTGGTCGGCGTGCCCCCAGTGACCAGTTATGTGGAGAGTGCCGCAGGTGTCGCCGCAGGTGGCCGTACCGGTTTGACGGCCGTGGTGGTCGGCTTGCTGTTCGTCGCAGCGATGTTCTTCGCCCCGCTGGCGGGGATGATCCCGGCCTACGCGACAGCAGGCGCACTGATCTACGTGGCAATGCTGATGATGGGCAGCATGGCGCACATCCATTGGGACGAAGCCACCGACAGCATTCCGGCGATTGTCACGGTCATCATGATGCCGCTGACCTTCTCCGTTGCCGATGGTATCGCGCTGGGTTTCATCACCTACGTCGCGTTGAAGGCAGGTACCGGCAAGTACAAGGAAATCTCGGCCAGCCTGTGGGTACTGTGCGCAATCTTCATTGCCAAGTTCGTGTTCCTCTGAGCAAGGGCGCTTGGCTTTAGATTTCCAGTGTTCTCGAAATCGAGCGCCGCACGCGCGGCGCATCGCGAGCAAGGTCGCTCCTACGCTTGTTCCGGCCCATTAATGCCTGCGAGGGACGCGCGAACGCCTTGTTGGGACGCCACGATATGGCGCCCTTGCTCAACATTTGAAAGGCCTGCGCGGTCGCCCGTAGGAGCGGGTTCACCCGCGAAGAGGCCGGCACAGGCCACACAAAAACAGCAGACGAAAAAAAGCCCGCCAGTGTGAGAGCGGGCCAAAGGACCTACGAAGATTCTTCTAGCGACCAACTAGCTTCCACGATAGGTCGAATAGCTGTAAGGCGAAATCAGCAGCGGCACGTGGTAGTGCTCCTGCGACTCGTCGATGCCAAAGCGCAGCACGACAACATCCAGAAACGCCTGGGCCGGCAATTGCACGCCACGGGCGCGGTAGTAATCCCCAGCGCTGAACTGCAACTGGTAAACGCCAGTGCGGTAATCGTCCCCCTGCAACAGCGGCGCGTTGACGCGGCCATCGCTGTTGGTCAGGGCGGTGTTCACCAGCTCCAGCTGCTGGCCTTCGACGCGGTACAGCTCGACCTTGATCGAGCTACCCGGGCAGCCATGCGCGGCATCCAGTACGTGTGTGGTCAAACGTCCCATTGCGTGTCGCCTCTTGTTCAATCTGTGGGCAAAAAATACTCAGCCATCGCACCAGCTTAGCGCCTGCGGTAGGCGGGAATGACGTTATTAAGACATTCCACCCGAGGATTGTACACAATTTTTTGATCCCCTCTGTCACACCCTTCATTTGCTGCCCATTAACGCCCCATCGGTCGCAAATACACGCACCATAACGATGCCAACCTCATTAGCTGACCAAACAGGCAGGTTTCTTGCACTGTATTTCCCGGTCGCTGTCAGGCGACAAAAGGGAAGAAATGCGGAAAAACAGGCTTACAAAAGATTTCAGAAGTTGTATACAATCAGCCCATCCGGTGGTGCGACATACCGACGCGGCCCGCCCACCCCCCGCACTAACGCACAAGAAGGAAGACTGCAGTGAGCGCTGATTACCCTCGCGACCTGATCGGTTACGGCAACAACCCTCCTCACCCGCAATGGCCGGGCAACGCCCGCATCGCGCTGTCTTTCGTCCTCAATTACGAGGAAGGTGGCGAACGCAACATCCTGCACGGTGACAAGGAATCCGAAGCCTTCCTGTCCGAGATGGTCGCTGCCCAACCCCTGCAGGGCCAGCGCAACATGAGCATGGAGTCGCTGTATGAATACGGCAGCCGTGCCGGTGTATGGCGCCTGCTGAAGCTGTTCAAGGACAGCGGCGTGCCACTCACCGTCTTCGCCGTGGCCATGGCCGCCCAGCGCCACCCCGACGTGATCCGCGCCATGGTCGAAGCCGGCCACGAGATCTGCAGCCACGGCTACCGCTGGATCGACTACCAGAACATGGACGAGGCCCAGGAGCGCGAGCACATGCTCGAAGCCATCCGTATCCTCACCGAACTCACCGGCGAGCGCCCGCTGGGCTGGTACACCGGCCGTACCGGCCCGAACACCCGCCGCCTGGTGATGGAGGAAGGTGGTTTCCTCTATGACAGCGACACCTACGACGACGACCTGCCCTACTGGGAGCCGAACAACCCCACCGGCAAGCCGCACCTGGTGATCCCCTACACCCTGGACACCAACGACATGCGCTTCACCCAGGTACAGGGCTTCAACTGCGGCGAGCAGTTCTTCCAGTACCTGAAAGACGCCTTTGATGTGCTGTACGCCGAAGGCGCCGACGCACCGAAAATGCTTTCCATCGGCCTGCACTGCCGCCTGGTCGGCCGCCCGGCACGCCTGGCTGCACTGAAGCGCTTCGTCGATTACGCAAAAAGTCATGACCAGGTCTGGTTCGCCCGTCGCGTGGATATCGCCCGCCACTGGCACACCACCCACCCGTACAAGAAAGAGAACGCCTGATGACCGCCTTCAATACCCTCAAACCATCCGCCCTGGACCGCGACGCCTTCGTCAAGGCCTTCGCCGACATCTACGAGCACTCGCCGTGGGTTGCCGAAAAAGCCTATGACCTGGGCCAACTGGGCGAGCTGGACGAGATCGAGGCGCTGCACCAGCGCATGAGCGATATCCTGCTCAGCGCCAACCACGCTGACCAGCTCGCGCTGATCAATGCTCACCCGGACCTGGCAGGCAAGGCCGCCATCCAGGGCGAACTGACCGAATCGAGCACCAACGAACAGGCCGGTGCCGGTATCCACCAGTGCACCGCCGAAGAGTTCGCCCGGTTCACCGAACTGAACGATGCCTATAAGGCCAAGTTCCAGTTCCCGTTCATCATGGCGGTGAAGGGCAGTAACCGGCACCAGATTCTCGCCGCCTTTGAAAAACGCATCCACAACGATGCCGATGCCGAATTCAAGGAAGCCCTGGCGCAGATCAACCTGATCGCCCTGTTCCGCCTACTGCAGCTGTAAGCAACAGCCGAACCTTATTCAGAAAACGAACAATAGAAGAGATAACCGCATGCGCACCCTGATGATCGAGCCCTTGACCAAAGAAGCCTTCGCCCAGTTCGGAGACGTGATCGAAACCGACGGCAGCGACCACTTCATGATCAACAACGGCTCGACCATGCGCTTTCACAAGCTCGCCACGGTCGAAACCGCCGAGCCTGAAGACAAGGCGATCATCAGCATCTTCCGCGCCGACGCGCAGGACATGCCGCTGACCGTGCGCATGCTGGAACGCCATCCGCTGGGCAGCCAGGCTTTTATCCCGCTGCTCGGCAACCCCTTTCTGATCGTGGTCGCGCCCGTTGGCGATGCACCTGTATCAGGCTTGGTCCGAGCCTTCCGCAGTAATGGCAGGCAGGGCGTTAATTACCATCGCGGCGTCTGGCACCACCCGGTGCTGACGATCGAAAAGCGGGATGATTTCCTGGTGGTTGATCGCAGTGGTTCTGGCAACAACTGCGATGAGCATTACTTCACCGAGGAACAGATGCTGATCCTCAATCCCCACCAATAAGAAAAGGTCAGTCATCTTCTCGGTGACTGGCAGAGGTACATACTGTGGAAGCACACCTTCACGAATGGCTGAACCTGAGCATTCGCTGGGTTCACATGATCACCGGCGTCGCCTGGATCGGTGCATCGTTCTACTTCGTCTGGCTGGAGAACCACCTGAACCGAAGCAACCCGCGCGATGGGTTGTCGGGTGATCTCTGGGCGATTCACGGCGGTGGTATCTACCACCTGGAGAAATACAAGCTCGCCCCCCCGAAAATGCCCGAGAACCTGCACTGGTTCAAATGGGAAGCCTACTTCACCTGGATGTCCGGTATCGCCCTGCTGTGCGTGGTGTTCTACTGGAACCCGACCCTGTACCTGCTGGCACCTGGCAGCACCCTGAGCGGTGCCGAAGGCGTGGCCATCGGTATCGGCTCGCTGATCGCGGGCTGGTTCATCTACGACTTCCTGTGCGACTCGCCCTTGGGCAAGAAGCCAGCGCTGCTCGGTGGTGTGCTGTTCGTGCTGATCATCGCTGCCTGCTGGGGCTTCAGCCTGGTGTTCAGCGGCCGTGGTGCCTACCTGCATACCGGCGCGATCATTGGCACCATCATGGTCGGTAACGTGTTCCGCATCATCATGCCGGCCCAACGCCAGCTGGTGGCGGCGATCGAGAACAACCAGACGCCCGACCCGGTACTGCCGGCCAAGGGCCTGCTGCGCTCGCGTCACAACAACTACTTCACCCTGCCGGTGCTGTTCATCATGATCAGCAACCATTTCCCGAGCACCTACGGTAGCCAGTACAACTGGCTGATCCTGGCCGGTATCGCAGTAGCCGCGGTGCTGATCCGCCACTACTTCAACACCCGCCACGACAGCAACAAGTACGCCTGGACCCTGCCCGTCGGCGCCTTGGCGATGATCTGCCTGGCCTACGTTACCGGCCCGAAACCGATGGCCTTAAGCCCTGAGCAAGCCGCAGCGAAGATCGAGTACCAACCGCTGCCAGCAACTGCGGTAGGTGGCAAGACCGCTGCCGAGCAGCGTGCCGAGGACGCCGCCAAGGCTGCCGAAGCACCCGCCGCACCTGCGCAGGCACCGGCCCAGGCCGCTGCCCAGGCCGGAGGTGGCGACTTCGACAAGATCCACAATGTCATCCAGGAACGCTGCACCGTGTGCCACTCGTCCAAGCCGACCAGCCCACTGTTCAGCGCCGCTCCTGCCGGCGTGATGTTCGACACTCCGCAGCAGATCCAGGCCCAGGCCGCGCGCATTCAGGCGCAAGCGGTTGCCAGCCAGATCATGCCGCTGGGCAACATCACCCAGATGACCACCGAAGAGCGCAAGCTCGTCGGCGACTGGATCGCCAAAGGCGCCCAGGTCAACTGACAGCACCTCGCCAGGCAACCCGCCCCCAAGGGAATCACCTTCCCCTGTAGGAGCGGGCTTGCCCGCGAAGAGGCCGGAAGCCCCGGCCTCAAGCTCCATGTGTTACGCAACAAGCAAGCATCGAGCGCGCAGGCATGAGGCCTGCCGCTTGGATCCGAGAATAAAAACAAAACTCGAGGTGCTGCATGTCCGAGTCACGCAAGGCGTATATCCCCATTGCGCCGCCGCGAGAACCCTTGCCCCTGTTCCAACTGTTCCTGGTTGGCCTGCAACACGTTCTGCTGATGTACGGTGGCGCGATCGCCGTGCCGTTGATCATCGGCCAGGCCGCCGGTTTGTCCCGTGAAGAAGTCGCTTTCCTGATCAACGCCGACCTGCTGGTCGCTGGCGTCGCTACCATCATCCAGTCGTTCGGTATCGGCCCGGTGGGCATCCGCATGCCGGTGATGATGGGTGCCAGTTTCGCTGCCGTCGGCAGCATGGTGGCCATGGCCGGCATGCCCGGCGTGGGCCTGCAGGGGATCTTCGGCGCGACCATCGCTGCCGGGTTCTTCGGCATGCTGATCGCGCCGTTCATGTCCAAGGTTGTCCGCTTCTTTCCCCCACTGGTCACCGGTACGGTGATCACCTCGATTGGCCTGTCGCTGTTCCCGGTGGCCGTCAACTGGGCCGGTGGCGGCCAAGACGCTCAAACGTTCGGCTCGCCGATCTACCTGCTGGTGGCCGGCCTGGTACTGGCCGTGATCCTGCTGATCAACCGCTTCATGCGCGGTTTCTGGGTCAACGTGTCGGTACTGGTGGGCATGGGCCTTGGCTACATCCTGGCCGGCTCCATCGGCATGGTCGACCTGTCGGGTCTGAATGAAGCACCGTGGTTGCAGGTGGTCACCCCGCTGCACTTTGGCATGCCGACCTTCAGCCTGGCGCCGATCCTGTCCATGTGCCTGGTAGTGGTGATCATCTTCGTCGAGTCCACCGGCATGTTCCTGGCCCTGGGCAAGGTGACCGATCGCGAAGTCACCCCTGGCATGCTGCGTCGCGGCCTGCTGTGCGATGCCGGTGCGTCGTTCATTGCGGGCTTCTTCAACACCTTCACCCACTCCTCGTTCGCCCAAAACATCGGCCTGGTGCAGATGACCGGGGTGCGCTGCCGCTATGTCACCATCGTGGCCGGTGCACTGCTGATCCTGCTCAGCCTGCTGCCCAAGGCGGCCTTCCTGATTGCCTCGATCCCGCCCGCAGTACTGGGCGGCGCGTCCATCGCCATGTTCGGCATGGTCACCGCCACCGGGATCAAGATTCTTCAGGAGGCGGACATCGGCGACCGCCGCAACCAGCTGTTGGTTGCCGTGAGCGTCGGCTTCGGGTTGATCCCCGTGGTGCGTCCGGAGTTCTTTGCCCAGATGCCACAGTGGATGGAACCCATCACCCACAGCGGTATCGCCATGGCCACGGTCTGTGCCCTGGTGTTGAACGTTCTGTTCAACATCCTTGGCGGTGCCGACCGCGCAATGCACAACGACGTCTGTCACCAGCATTGAGCCAAAAGGGGCGGTGCATGACCGCCCCTCATTTACCTCTGCAGTAACCGCTACGCCGTCGACCCGCCGGAATGGGTCGCCCGGGGCGCCTGCGCGCCAAAAAAACCGCCAACAAAAACAATAAGTCCGGGAATCACAACATGAAGCGCATCACCACGTCCCTGTTGTTGGGCAGCAGCCTGCTGGCCACCCTACCCTCGCACGCAGGCGAATGGCTGCAGTGGCACGGCGAAAGCCTGACCTACCTGTACGGCAAGGACTTCAAGGTCAACCCTGATATCCAGCAGACCATCACCTTCGAGCACGCCAACAAATGGAAGTACGGCGACACCTTCATGTTCGTCGACAAGATCTTCTACAACGGCAAGGCCGACCCCGGCAAAGGTGTGACCACCTACTACGGCGAGTTCAGCCCACGCCTGTCATTGGGCAAGATCTTCGACCGCAAGCTTGCCTTCGGTCCGATCAAGGATGTGCTGCTGGCCATGACCTACGAGCGCGGTGAAGGCGACAACGAGGCCTACCTGATCGGCCCAGGCTTTGACTTGAACATCCCCGGCTTCAACTATTTCACCCTCAATTTCTACGTGCGCAACACCGAAGGCAGCCGCCCCGGTGACAACGTCTGGCAGATTACCCCC
The DNA here is from genome assembly GCF_019691255.1 of Pseudomonas sp. USTB-Z. Lineage (NCBI taxonomy): Bacteria > Pseudomonadati > Pseudomonadota > Gammaproteobacteria > Pseudomonadales > Pseudomonadaceae > Pseudomonas > Pseudomonas sp. USTB-Z. The sequence continues at coordinate 27,660 of NZ_JAECZP010000023.1, read as the reverse complement.
GGCTGGTCGTACACCCTCCCTGTAGGCCGGTCAGACATTCTGATCGACGGTTACATGGACTGGGTTACCGACAACGACCAGACCCGCCGTGGCACCTATCACGCCAACCTGCACTTCAACCCGCAGGTCAAATACGACCTGGGCAAGGCGCTGAACCTGGGCGCCAAGCAGCTCTACGTCGGCTTTGAATACAGCTACTGGAAAGACAAGTACGGCATTGACAGCCGCGGCAACCTGGACAGCAACCAGAGCGTGGCCAGTGCGCTGATCAAGGTGCACTTCTAGGAAGTTGACCAAACGCACAAGTTTGAATCACCCCGCTCCAGGACGGAGCACTTGAGGCGCGGCGCGCAAGCCAGTAATCTGCGCGCCCCCTCGATCAGGGCAGAACGGATTCTGCCTGCGTTTACTGACCGCTCAGTCAATGAATACGGGCGGTTGGCCAACGTGTTGCCAGCCTGAAAGACCCTTTTCATCCGTTCAGAACGAAGTCGAGCAGGAAGGTTTTGCCAACCCGGAAAAGTTGGCTCGACCCTTGCCAAACAGCTGTGGCCTATCGAAAAAAGCTGACTCAAAAGACAAAAAAGCGCCGGCAACGAGCGCTGACAACAGATCAATCAAGGGAGCGACACTCGCAATGCGTACCATCAACAGCCTGATCCTCGCCGGCGGCCTGCTGGCCTGCGGCACCACCTTCGGCGGCGACCTGCTGCAATGGCAGAACAACAGCCTGACCTACCTGTGGGGCAAGAACTTCAAGGTCAACCCGGCAATTCAGCAAACCGTCACCTTCGAGCACGCCGATGGCTGGAAGTACGGCGACAACTTCATTTTCGTCGACAAGATCTTCTACCAGGGCCAGAAAGACGCCGGCAACGGCCCGAACACCTACTACGGTGAGATCAGCCCACGCCTGTCGTTCGGCAAGATTTTCGACCAGAAGATCGAGTTTGGCCCGGTCAAGGACGTGCTGTTGGCGATGACCTACGAGTTTGGCGAGGGTGACACCGAGTCTTACCTGATCGGTCCGGGCTTCGACCTGGCCATCCCGGGCTTCGACTACTTCCAGCTGAACTTCTACAACCGCACCACCGACGGCAGCCGCGCGGGCGACAACGTGTGGCAGATCACCCCGGTGTGGTCGTACACCATTCCGGTCGGTGACTCCGACGTGCTGATCGACGGCTTCATGGACTGGGTGGTGGACAACGACGAGAACCGCCGCGGCACCTACCAGGCCAACCTGCACTTCAACCCGCAGATCAAGTACGACCTGGGCAAGGCATTGCACCTGGGTGAGAAACAGCTGTATGTGGGTGTGGAGTATGACTACTGGAAAAACAAGTACGGCATCAAGGACAGCGATGCCTTCACTACCGACCAGAACACCATGAGCTTCTTGGTCAAGGTTCACTTCTGACCTGAGTTAGCGGGGCCGCTTTGCGGCCCATTCGCGGGTAAACCCGCTCCTACAGGGGACGCGCCGGGTTCAAGGCAAACGCGGTACCTGGTAGGAGCGGGTTCACCCGCGAACCGGGGCAAAGCCCCGGCAAAGCGCCTCAATTGGCCGGCCGAACCGCCCGCCACAATTTCCCCGCAACGCTTACCACCGCCAGCACCACAGCACCTGCGAGGACTCCGACCCCGCCGTTGAGCAACGCGCCGGTCAACGCCCCGCCACGCCCTTCGCTGAACGCCTCGATGGCATGATGCAGCGGCTCGATGCCATGCACCAGGATCCCACCGCCCACCAGAAACATCGCCGCAGTACCAATCACCGACAGGCTTTTCATCATGTACGGCGCCGCCCGCAGGATGCCGTTACCCACTGCCTGAGTCAGCCTGGAGGTTTTGCGGGCCATCCACAGCCCAAGGTCGTCAAGCTTGACGATCCCGCCTACCAACCCATACACACCAATGGTCATGACCACCGCAATGCCCGACAGCACGATGATCTGCTGGGTCAGCGGCGAGTCAGCCACGATACCCAAGGTAATGGCGATGATTTCCGCCGACAGGATGAAGTCGGTACGCACCGCCCCCTTGATCTTGGCTTTTTCAAAAGCCACCAGGTCAACACTGGCATCGGCAACAGCCTCCTTGCGCGCCGCGTGCTGTGCCTCATCCTCTTCCTTGCTGTGCAAGAACTTGTGCGCCAGCTTCTCGAAACCCTCGAAGCACAGGAACGCGCCACCCAACATCAACAACGGCGTAACCGCCCAGGGTATGAACGCACTGATCAGCAACGCGGCCGGTACCAGGATCGCCTTGTTGACGAACGACCCCTTGGCCACCGCCCAGACGACCGGAAGTTCGCGATCGGCGCGCACGCCGGTGACCTGCTGGGCATTCAGCGCCAGGTCATCACCCAGCACGCCTGCGGTTTTTTTTGCCGCCACCTTGGTCATCAGAGAGACGTCGTCCAGCAGCGTGGCGATATCGTCGATCAGTACCAGTAGACTGCTTCCTGCCATGTTTGCTTGTATCCAAATAAGTCAATGTGCCGGATTCTAGCCCAAAGCCGCTGCCTTGAGCGCCCGTCGAGGCCGGTGCTACCATGCCCGATCCCCCTTAGAGGTGGCCAGACACGAGGAAGATCCCTGACCATGAGCACCATTCGCGAGCGCAACAAGGAATTGATCCTGCGCGCGGCCAGCGAGGAATTCGCCGACAAGGGCTTCGCCGCCACCAAGACCAGCGATATCGCGGCCAAGGCCGGCCTGCCCAAGCCGAACGTGTACTACTACTTCAAGTCCAAGGACAACCTTTACCGCGAGGTCCTGGAAAGCATCATCGCGCCGATCATGCAGGCATCCACGCCGTTCAATGCAGACGGCGACCCGAAGGAAGTGCTGAGTGCGTACATTCGTTCGAAAATTCGCATTTCGCGTGACCTGCCCCATGCGTCCAAGGTGTTCGCCAGCGAGATCATGCATGGCGCGCCGCACCTGTCACCGAACCAGGTAGAGCAGTTGAACGAGCAGGCCCGGCACAACATCGAGTGCATCCAGCGCTGGATCGACCGCGGGCAGATCGCCCATGTGGACGCGCATCACCTGATGTTCAGCATCTGGGCGGCGACCCAGACCTATGCGGACTTCGACTGGCAGATTTCTGCGGTGACCGGCAAGGCCAAGCTGGCCGACAGTGATTATGACGCGGCGGCCGAAACCATTATTCGTATGGTCTTGAAAGGTTGTGAGCCTGAGGCAGCCTGAACCATCCCGAAGGGCCATTCGCGGGCAAGCCCGCTCCCACAGGATCACCACTTGCCTGAAGGTTGTGGAGTCCCTGTAGGAGCGGGCTTGCCCGCGAATGGGCCAGAACAGGCAATAGAGATTTAGGCCGCTACCCCGGCATCTGCCCGCAACCCCACCTCCTCGATCGCACTGATCGCACACTGCTCGTCGATATCCGACGTATCGCCGCTGATCCCCACGGCACCCAGCACCTTGCCGTCCTGATCACGAATCAGCACCCCACCCGGCGCCGGCACCACCGGCCGCTCACCCATCCCGTTCAACGCGGCAAAAAAAGCCGGCCGCTGCTGCGCATCCAGCGCCAGCAAGCGCGACCCCTTGCCCAGGGCAATCGCCCCCCAGGCTTTGCCAGTGGCCACTTCAGGACGAATCAAGCTCGCGCCATCCTCGCGCTGCAGCGCCAGCAGGTGCCCGCCGGCATCCAGCACCGCCACGGTCAGTGGCGCGGCATTGATCTTGCGGCCCGCCACCAGCGCGGCATTCACCAGGCTGACGGCGATTTTCAGGTTCAGAACGTTCATGGAAAGGTCCTCTTCTTGTTGTGAGAAGCCCGGAGGGCAGTTGAAAACCGATCGAACAAATAGAACACAACGAGAGATATTTTTGTATACAATATTTTGAAACGATCGTATGCGATGACGCAAACCCTCGTTTTCACGGGCGCTCTGACGAATGCCAGCTTAGTCGATGAAAACCCATTGACCTGAGCCGCCAGGCGTGAATACACTCTGTCGCAAAGCAAGTTGTATACAATTACAAAATCGATGAGGCACAAACCATGAGCAAAATGAGAGCAATCGATGCAGCCGTTCTGGTCATGCGCCGTGAAGGTGTAGATACCGCGTTCGGCATCCCGGGGGCTGCCATCAACCCGTTGTATTCGGCCCTGAAGAAAGTCGGTGGCATCGATCACGTCCTCGCTCGTCACGTCGAAGGTGCCTCGCACATGGCCGAGGGCTACACCCGCGCCAACCCGGGCAACATCGGTGTGTGCATCGGCACTTCCGGCCCTGCCGGCACCGACATGGTCACCGGCCTGTACAGTGCCTCGGCCGACTCCATCCCGATTCTGTGCATCACTGGCCAGGCGCCACGTGCCCGTCTGCACAAGGAAGACTTCCAGGCTGTCGACATCACTAACATCGTCAAGCCGGTGACCAAGTGGGCGACCACCGTTCTGGAGCCAGGCCAGGTGCCTTACGCCTTCCAGAAGGCCTTCTATGAAATGCGTACCGGCCGCCCAGGCCCGGTGCTGATCGACCTGCCGTTCGACGTGCAGATGGCCGAAATCGAATTCGACATCGACGCCTACGAACCACTGGCAGTCAACAAGCCATCCGCCACCCGCGTACAGGCCGAGAAAGCCCTGGCCCTGCTCAATGACGCCGAGCGCCCACTGCTGGTAGCCGGTGGCGGCATCATCAACGCCGATGCCAGCGACAAGCTGGTCGAATTCGCCGAACTGACCGGCGTACCCGTGATCCCGACCCTGATGGGCTGGGGCACCATCCCGGACGACCACGCCCAGATGGTCGGCATGGTCGGCCTGCAGACCTCGCACCGCTATGGCAACGCAACCCTGCTGAAGTCCGACCTGGTATTCGGTATCGGTAACCGCTGGGCCAACCGCCACACCGGCTCGGTCGATGTCTACACCGAAGGCCGCAAGTTCGTGCACGTGGACATCGAGCCGACCCAGATCGGCCGTGTGTTCACCCCGGACCTGGGCATCGTTTCCGATGCTGGCAAGGCACTGGACGTGTTCCTGGAAGTGGCCCGCGAGTGGAAAGCCGCCGGCAAGCTCAAGTGCCGCAAGGCCTGGCTGGAAGAGTGCCAGGAGCGCAAGTCGAGCCTGCAGCGCAAGACCCACTTCGACAACGTGCCGGTCAAGCCGCAGCGCGTCTACGAAGAAATGAACCAGGTGTTCGGCAAAGACACCTGCTACGTCAGCACCATCGGCCTGTCGCAGATTGCCGGCGCGCAGTTCCTGCATGTGTACAAGCCTCGCCACTGGATCAACTGCGGCCAGGCCGGCCCGCTGGGCTGGACCATCCCTGCTGCGCTGGGCGTGGTCAAAGCCGATCCGAAGCGCAAGGTTGTGGCGCTGTCCGGTGACTACGACTTCCAGTTCATGATCGAAGAACTGGCGGTGGGTGCGCAGTTCAACCTGCCGTACGTGCACGTGCTGGTCAACAACGCCTACCTGGGCCTGATCCGCCAGGCGCAGCGTGGCTTCGACATGGATTACTGTGTACAACTGGCGTTCGAGAACATCAACTCGACCGACGCTGCCACCTACGGTGTCGACCACGTCGCCGTGGTCGAAGGCCTGGGTTGCAAGGCCATCCGTGTGTTCGAGCCAGCAGAAATCGCCCCTGCCCTGATCAAGGCACAGAAGATGGCCGAAGAGTTCCGCGTGCCGGTGGTGGTTGAAGTGATTCTCGAGCGTGTGACCAACATTTCCATGGGCACCGAGATCAACGCGGTCAACGAATTCGAAGACCTGGCCCTGGTCGGCAACGACGCGCCAACCGCCATCTCGCTGCTGGACTGATCGCCTGACGCCCCCAGGCACGCCCTGGGGGCCTTCATCGCAAGGAGACAACTCATGCCTCGCTTCGCTGCCAACCTGTCCATGCTGTTCACCGAACAGGACTTCCTGGCCCGCTTCAAGGGTGCCGCCGATGCTGGTTTCAGCGGCGTCGAATACCTGTTCCCGTACGACTTCAGCGCTGCCGACATCAAGCAGCAGCTGGAAGCCAACGGCCTGACCCAGGTGCTGTTCAACCTGCCGGCCGGCGACTGGGCCAAAGGTGAGCGCGGTATCACCTGCCACCCTGACCGCGTCGAGGAATTCCGCGCGGGTGTCGACAAGGCCATCGAATACGCCAAGGTGCTGGGCAACACCCAGGTCAACGCCCTGGCCGGCATCCGCCCACAAGGCCCGGACTGCGCCACCGTGCGCAAGACCTTCGTCGAGAACCTGCGCTACGCCGCTGACAAGCTCAAGGGCGCCGGTATTCGCCTGGTCATGGAAATGATCAACACCCGCGACATCCCAGGCTTCTACCTGAACACCACCCAGCAGGCCCTGGAAATCCAGGCCGAGGTGGGCAGCGACAACCTGTTCCTGCAATACGACATCTACCACATGCAGATCATGGAAGGTGACCTGGCTCGCACCATGGAAGCCAACCTGAAACTGATCAACCACATCCAGCTGGCCGACAACCCCGGCCGCAATGAACCAGGCACCGGCGAGATCAACTACCGCTTCCTGTTCGAACACTTGGACCGCATTGGCTACCAGGGCTGGGTGGGCGCGGAGTACAAGCCGCTGACCACCACCGAAGCGGGCCTGGGCTGGCTGAAAACCCACAACGCAATCTGAGGAACAACTCGGGACCCTGTGGGAGCGGGCTCGCCCGCGAACACCGGCAAAGCCGGTGCCATCCACCGAGTTGTCTGCTTCGCGGGCGAGCCCGCTCCCACAGGGGGCCAAAGCTTGCTTGAGATATCACAATTACAAAGAGGTAATTTCTCATGGCTAAAATCGGTTTCATCGGCACCGGCATCATGGGCAAGCCCATGGCCCAGAACCTGCAAAAAGCAGGTCACAGCATCTTCGTTTCCACCCACCACGACGCCGCGCCAGCCGACCTGATCGCCGCCGGTGCCGTGGCCCTGGCCAACCCGAAAGAAGTTGCCCAGGAAGCCGAATTCATCATCGTCATGGTTCCCGACACTCCGCAGGTCGAAAGCGTCCTGTTCGGTGAAAACGGCGTGGCCGAAGGCGTTGGCCCGAACAAGGTGGTGATCGACATGAGCTCGATCTCCCCTACCGCTACCAAAGCCTTCGCCGAAAAAATCAAGGCTACCGGTGCCGCCTACCTGGACGCCCCAGTGTCCGGTGGTGAAGTCGGCGCCAAGGCCGCGACCCTGAGCATCATGGTCGGTGGCTGCCCGAAAGCCTTCGAGCGCACCCTGCCGCTGTTCGAAGCCATGGGCAAGAACATTACCCGGGTCGGTGGCAACGGTGACGGCCAGACCGCCAAGGTCGCCAACCAGATCATTGTCGCCCTGAACATCCAGGCCGTGGCCGAAGCCCTGCTGTTCGCCGCCAAGAACGGCGCCGACCCTGCCAAGGTGCGTGAAGCACTGATGGGCGGCTTTGCTTCGTCGAAAATCCTCGAAGTGCACGCCGAGCGCATGATCAAGGGCACCTTCGACCCAGGCTTCCGCATCAACCTGCACCAGAAGGACCTGAACCTGGCCCTGCAAGGCGCCAAGGAACTGGGCATCAACCTGCCCAACACCTCCAATGCCCAGCAAGTGTTCAACACCTGCCAGGCACTGGGCGGCGGCAACTGGGACCACTCGGCGCTGATCAAAGGCCTGGAGCACATGGCCAACTTCTCGATCCGCGACGACAAATAAGACGTTTTTAGCCTTCACTGGCCTCTTCGCGGGTAAACCCGCTCCTACCAAAGACCGCACAATCGCTCAGAGCTGTGCATGTAGGAGCGGGGCTTGTCCGCGAAGAAGCCAACGCCGTTGAACCTGCGACCACAGGCCCAATGGTGGCATCGAGCAACACCCGCCCCTGGTTCGGCCTGCACGGAGGCAGTTCCAGGGGCGTTTTTGATTCTGCAGAACAACAATAATTGGGAGCCTGCCATGTCGGTCGATCCGCAAAAACTTCTCCGCGAACTGTTCGACACAGCCATAGCCGCCGCCCACCCCCGTCAAGTCCTCGAACCCTACCTGCCCGCCGATCGCAGCGGCCGGGTTATCGTCATCGGCGCCGGCAAGGCCGCAGCCGCCATGGCCGAAGTGGTCGAGAAAAGCTGGCAGGGCGAAGTCTCCGGCCTGGTCGTGACCCGTTACGGCCACGGCGCCAACTGCCAGAAGATCGAGGTGGTCGAAGCCGCCCACCCGGTCCCGGACGCTGCCGGCCTGGCGGTGGCCAAGCGCGTGCTGGAACTGGTCAGCAACCTCAACGAAGAAGACCGCGTCATCTTCCTGCTGTCTGGCGGTGGCTCGGCGCTGCTGGCCCTGCCTGCCGAAGGCCTGACCCTGGCCGACAAGCAGCAGATCAACAAGGCACTGCTGAAATCCGGCGCCACCATCGGCGAGATGAACTGTGTGCGCAAGCACCTCTCGGCGATCAAGGGCGGGCGCCTGGCCAAGGCCTGCTGGCCGGCCACGGTCTACACCTATGCCATTTCCGATGTACCGGGCGACCTCGCCACGGTCATCGCTTCCGGCCCCACCGTGGCCGACCCGAGCACCTCGGCCGACGCCCTGGCCATCCTCAAACGCTACAACATCGAAGCGCCCAAAGCGGTCATCGACTGGCTGAACAACCCGGCCTCGGAAACCGTCAAGGCCGATGACCCGGCCCTGGCCCGCAGCCACTTCCAGTTGATCGCCAAACCCCAGCAGTCGCTCGAGGCCGCCGCGGTCAAAGCCCGTCAGGCCGGTTTCAGCCCGCTGATCCTCGGCGACCTGGAAGGTGAATCGCGCGAAGTGGCCAAGGTGCATGCCGGTATCGCCCGGCAAATCGTTCAGCACGGCCAGCCGCTCAAAGCGCCCTGCGTGATCCTGTCGGGTGGCGAAACCACCGTGACCGTGCGCGGCAATGGCCGTGGCGGGCGCAACGCCGAGTTCCTGCTCAGCCTCACCGAAAGCCTGAAAGGCCTGCCGGGCGTGTACGCCCTGGCCGGTGATACCGACGGCATCGATGGCTCGGAAGAAAACGCCGGTGCCTTCATGACCCCGGCCAGCTACGCCAGCGCCGAAGCCTTGGGCCTGTCGGCCAGCGACGAGCTGGACAACAACAACGGCTACGGCTACTTCGCCGCGCTGGATGCGCTGATCGTCACCGAACCGACTCGCACCAACGTCAACGACTTCCGCGCCATCCTGATCCTCGAGACTGCCCAATCATGACGCCTGATAAAAAAGTTAAGATCCTCGCCACCCTTGGCCCTGCGATCAACGGCATCGACGATATCCGCCAGCTGGTCGAAGCCGGGGTGAACATCTTTCGCCTCAACTTCAGCCATGGCGAGCATGCCGACCACGCCCTGCGCTACCAGTGGATCCGCGAAGTCGAGCAGCAACTGAACTACCCGCTGGGCATCCTCATGGACCTGCAAGGGCCGAAGCTGCGCGTTGGCCGCTTCGCCGAAGGCAAAGTGCAGTTGCAACGCGGGCAGGCCCTGCGCCTGGACCTGGACAAAACCCCGGGCGACAGCCGCCGGGTCAACCTGCCGCACCCCGAAATCATCGCCGCCCTCGAGCCCGGCATGGACCTGCTGCTGGACGACGGCAAACTGCGCCTGCGCGTGACCGCCAAGCACAGCGACGCGATTGACACCGAGGTGCTGAACGGTGGCGAGCTTTCCGACCGTAAGGGCGTCAACGTACCGCAAGCGGTGCTCGACCTCTCCCCGCTCACCGAAAAAGACCGCCGCGACCTGGCCTTTGGCCTGGAGCTGGGTGTGGACTGGGTCGCCCTGTCGTTCGTGCAGCGCCCTGAAGACATCGTCGAAGCGCGCCAGCTGATTGGCGACCGCGCCTACCTGATGGCCAAGATCGAGAAGCCATCGGCCGTCGAGCAACTGCAAGCCATCGCCGAGCTGGCAGACGCGATCATGGTGGCCCGTGGTGACCTGGGCGTGGAAGTACCGGCCGAGAGCGTGCCGCAGATCCAGAAGCGCATCATCGGCACCTGCCGCCAGCTGGGCAAACCCGTGGTGGTGGCCACGCAGATGCTCGAGTCGATGCGTTTCTCGCCAGCGCCAACCCGTGCCGAAGTCACCGACGTGGCCAACGCGGTGGCCGAAGGTGCCGATGCAGTGATGCTGTCGGCCGAAACCGCCTCGGGTGATTACCCGCTGGAAGCCGTGCAGATGATGAGCAAGATCATCCGCCAGGTTGAGAACGGCCCGGACTACCAGGCCCAGCTCGACGTCGGCCGGCCAAAGGCCGAGGCCACCGTGTCGGACGCCATCAGCTGCGCGATCCGCCGCATCAGCGGCATCCTGCCGGTGGCGGTGCTGGTCAACTACAGCGAGTCGGGTGCCTCGACCCTGCGCGCGGCACGTGAGCGGCCACGGGCACCGATCCTCAACCTGACGCCGAACCTGAACACCGCACGGCGCCTGAGCGTGGCCTGGGGCGTGCATTCGGTGGTCAACGACCGCCTGCGTCAGGTCGACGAGGTGGTTTCCACCGCCCTGGAGATTGCCCAGGCGCAAGGCATGGCCAGCCGTGGCGACACGCTGCTGATCACCGCTGGCGTGCCTTTCGGCAAGCCGGGTACGACTAACACGCTGCGGATCGAGACTTTGATCTGAGATTGCCGGGGGCGCGTTGCGCCCCTTTCGCGACACAAGGCCGCTCCCACAGGGCCACGCTGGCACAAGGGAATGCGATCCCTGTGGGAGCGGCCTCGTGTCGCGATTGGAGGGCAAAGCCCTCCCTGAATACCGCTTTACCCGACCGCGGAAAACCGAGGCCCAAAGAGGCCCACCGCTCCCCCATCAACCTCACTGACTGCCCCATGTACACCAAAAATTTCGTCAACCCGTGCCCCGACTGGGCCACGGCGTTACTCAACGGCTTCAGCCAAGTGCTGCTGCTGCGCAACCCCCTGTGCGGCCTGTGCTGCCTGCTGGCTATCCTGCTGACCGCACCCAACCTGGTCGGCGGCGCCCTGCTTGGCGCCCTGGCCGGCCTGCTCACCGCCCAGGCACGCGGCTATGACCGTGCCGACCGCCAGGCCGGGCTGTACTGCTACAACGGCGTGCTGATCGGCATCCTGATCAGCGCCGTGCTGCCCTGGTCGGTCATATTGCCCCCCCTGATCATCGCCGCCGGCGGCCTGTCCAGCATCATCACCCACCAGTGGCGCAAGCGCGGCGGCAAGTTGCTGGTCGCCTACACCGCGCCATTCGTGCTGCTGGGCTGGGGCACACTGCTAGTCGTCAGCCCCTCACCCAGCGGCTTCGTCGAAGCTGACCCGCTGTACGCGCTGGCCCGCGGCGTGGGCCAGATCTTCCTGCTCGACCAGCCCTTGGCCGGGTTGCTGATCATCGTGGGCATGTTCATCGCCAACCCCTATGCGGCGCTGTGGGCGGTGATCGGCTCGGCCATTGGCGGCGGGGTGGCGTTGCTCGCCGACCAGGCACAGGGAGCGTGGCTGGGTTTGTATGGCTTCAATGGCGCACTGGCGGCACTGGCCTTCAGCAGGCAAGGTGAAAAACCTTGGGTAACGCTGCTGGCGATAGCGTTGGCCCTGCTGTTGCAACCGCTGTTCAAGCTGCTGCCAGTGCCTGGCCTGACCGCCCCCTTCGTTGCCGCCTGCTGGCTGATGCACTTGGGCAGTCACCTGGCGCAACCCAGGCAGCGCAACGCCAGCCGCTTGCACGGCTGATACGCAACCCCTAGGCTCAGCCCATCGCTTTTGTGGAACGAGCCAATGAACAACCCAGCGAGCCTGCGCGAGCGGCTCTTCGTCATCGTCTTCCAGACCGACACCGTAGCCGGTCGCCGCTTCGACAAGATCCTGTTGCTGATCATCCTGGCCAGCCTGGTCACGGTGATCCTCGACAGCATCGATGAGGTGCACCAGGGCTACGCCGGCCTGCTGGCCGGCATCGAGTGGGGCTTTACCGCAATCTTCCTGGCCGAATACATCACCCGCCTGTACTGCTCGCCCAAGCCGTTGCGCTATGCCTTCAGTTTCTACGGCCTGGTCGATTTACTGGCGATCGTGCCGGGGATCCTCGCGCTGTACTACAGCGACGCCCAGTACCTGCTCATCATCCGGGTCATCCGGATGCTGCGGATCTTCCGTGTACTCAAGCTCAGCCCGTACCTCAAGCAGGCCCATTACCTGATGGAGGCGCTACGCGGCAGCAAGCAGAAGATCATCGTGTTCCTGGTGACAGTATCGACGCTGGTAACGGTGTTCGGCACGCTGATGTACGTGATCGAAGGGCCTGAGCATGGCTTTACCAGCATCCCCAAAGGCATCTACTGGGCCATCGTTACCCTGACCACCGTGGGCTTTGGCGACATCGTGCCCAAGACGCCGCTGGGGCAGGTGCTGTCGTCGCTGGTGATGATTACCGGTTACTCGATCATTGCCGTGCCGACCGGCATCTTTACCGCCGAGCTGGCCAATGCCATGCGTGGGGAGCAGCTGCAGCATGATTGCCCGACCTGCCACAAGAAGACCCACGAGCATGGGGCAGCGTTCTGTTCTCGCTGTGGGAATGGGTTGTTTCCCAAAGCGTGACAGCGCCTGCGCCGGCCTCTTCGCGGGTAAACCCGCCCCTACAACAGGCCCGGACCGTGCGCGGTCCCCGTAGGAGCGGGTTTACCCGCGAAGAGGCCGGCACAGGCAGAAGCATAACCAAAGCATTTTTTGTTCTTTAACCCGTATAAACCCACCCGCTATAGTCGCAGGCAATCTGCCCCAACACCCTTCAAGAACAAGGAAGCAACGTGAAAAAACTCTTCACCGCCTCGCTGCTCGCCGCAGGCCTGGCCCTGGGCAACCTCGCCCAGGCCGCCCCCACCCTGCTCAACGTTTCCTACGACGTGATGCGCGACTTCTACAAGGACTACAACCCGGCCTTCCAGAAGCACTGGGAAGCCGAGCACAACGAGAAGGTCAACGTGCAGATGTCCTTCGGCGGTTCGAGCAAGCAGGCCCGTGCGGTGATCGATGGCCTGCCGGCCGATGTCATCACCATGAACATGGCCACCGACATCAACGCCCTGGCAGACAACGGCAAGCTGGTGCCCGACAACTGGGTAACCCGCCTGCCGAACAACAGCGCGCCGTTCACCTCGGCCACTGTGTTCATCGTGCGCAAGGGCAACCCGAAAGCCCTGAAAGACTGGCCCGACCTGCTCAAGGACGGTGTCCAGGTGATCGTGCCCAACCCGAAAACCTCGGGTAATGGCCGCTATACCTACCTGTCGGCCTGGGGCTACGTACTCAAGCAAGGCGGCGATGAAAGCAAAGCCCGCGACTTCGTCGGCAAGCTGTTCAAACAGGCACCCGTGCTGGACACCGGTGGCCGTGCCGCCACCACCACGTTCATGACCAACCAGATCGGTGACGTGCTGGTCACCTTCGAGAACGAAGCCGAGATGATCGCCCGCGAGTTCGGCCGCGACCAGTTCGAAGTGGTCTACCCAAGCGTATCGGCCGAAGCCGAGCCACCGGTGACGGTGGTCGACAAGGTGGTGGCCAGGAAAGGCACCCAGGCCGTGGCCGAGGAATACCTGAAGTACCTGTGGTCACCCGCAGCCCAGGAGATCGCCGCCAACAACTACCTGCGCCCGCGTGATGCGACGGTACTGGCCAAGTACACCGACCGCTTCCCGAAAGTGGACTTCCTGTCGGTGGAGAAAACCTTCGGTGACTGGCGTACCGTGCAGAAGACCCACTTCAATGACGGTGGGGTGTTTGACCAGATCTATGCCAACCAATAGCCATAAGGGGGCATCTGGCCTAATGCCAGTCAGTTAAGACAGACTCATTGACCTTTAGCCTGTAGGCCGCAAAATCCGACGCTTGGAAACGAGCATCGGATTTTTTATGCGCCTGTCAAAAGCCCTCTCTCTGAAACACCACATTAGAGATTAAAGCGCGGCTATTGAGCAAAACGGTAAAGGAAAGGTCGTGAGCAGTGCTTCGACGCTGTGCCTGAACCTGTGCACCAGGCAACACCCCGGGGGCGGTGGCAACTACATTCAATGCCTGGTCCACGGGAAACGCGTCAACGGCAACAAAGTCCATGCGCCATTCGCCTTCGCTGCGCGTGAAACAGCCACGAAGTGCCGGATACTTCCTCACGACAAACCGCACGGCCTCACGCAGATGATGAGCACAAAGATGCTCCTGCGGTATCAGGACTTCGCCGACATAACGCTGTTCCAGATGCAAGGCCGCACGCTGATCATACAATTGCCCCAATAATAGGCGCATGCCACCTCTCCAAATTTAAAGCAGCAAAAATCCAGACCCGGAACTATTCAACTGAACAGTTCCGGGCCGAGCATTATTTGACTAAATTAAGAAGAAACTTGCTGTTCGGCAGAAACTGTCGAATACCTTCGAAAGTTCACAAACACCAACAGTGCGATGACCACGAGTACCCCCACGGTGGCCATCATTACCGAGGACACCGCTTGGTCGAACGCCAATCGCGCATTCACAGCGATTTCCTGCCCCAGCGGGGCGGGCATTTGCGCGGCAGCGGCCAGCGCGCTGTCGATCCCGTCCTGCAGGCGCGCCGCGTCGGCGGCCTGCTCGGGCACGACCAGCGAGCGGCTGTACACCACCGACATCAGGCTACCCATGAAGGCGATGCCCAACCCTCCTCCCAGCTCGTAGGAAATTTCCTCGGCCGAAGCGGCCATCCCCGCTCGCTCCGGCGGCGCGCTGGCCATGATGGTGGTGGACGCCCCGGTCATACTCGCCCCTACGCAAGCACCCATGACGAACAGCAGCAGCAGTTGCAGGGCGACCGACTGGCTGAAACTGTACATGAACAGGCCAATGGCACCGGCGTAGATCAACAGTGCGAGCACCAGGAACCGATCACAACGAACCTTGGGCAGCAACCAGCCGCTTAACGGACCGGCCACGATCGCTCCCACGGAAAGGGGCAGGAAATAAAGGCCGGTCTCGAGCGGGGATAGCCCGACAACCAGTTGCAGGCGCTGGCTCAGTACCAGGTTGATGCCCATCAGGCAGCCGGCCGCGGCCAGGCTGGCGATGACCGCAGAGGAGAACGCGGGGCTGCGGAAAATCTGCAGGTCGATCAACGGAAAACCACGCTTGCGCTGCCCGCGCACGAACATCCAGCCGAAGCCCGCGCAGATGGCCAACGCCCCCAGCGCCGCCACCAGCGAGGGCTCGGGCTTGGCGAATTCCTTGATCAGGTACGCCAGGCTGATGAGCCCTACCATCGCCTGAAGGGAGCCAAGCAAGTCCCATGGCCCGGCGTTGGCCTGTTGCGTGTTCCTGATCAGCAGCAAGGACAACACCAGGGCCACCAGCACGATGGGCACGTTGATCAGAAACACGGAACCCCACCAGAAATGCTCGAGCAGCGCCCCCCCTATCAGCGGACCAATCGCTGCACCACCTGAAGCCACGGCCGTCCAGACGCCGATGGCAAAACCACGCTCACGCTCATCCTCGAAGGTCAGACTGATGATCGCCAGCGTGGCCGGCATCATGGCCGCCGCACCGACGCCCAGCGCGCCCCTAGCCAGGATTAGCAGCACGGAAGATGGCGCGAATGCAGCCAGAAGCGACGCCGCACCGAACAGCACAAGGCCGATCACGAACAATCGCTGGTGGCCGATGCGATCACCGAAGGTGCCAGCACCCAGCAACAGGCCGGCGACGACCAGAGGATACATGTTGATGATCCACAGCTTTTCGGAGGTAGATGCCCCGAGCGCATGGGTAAGTGTGGGCAAGGCGATGTAAAGGACCGTCATGTCGATCGCAACCAATAGCAAGGCGAAGGACAGGACGGCCAATACGAGCCATCGCTGGTAAGTGTTGAACATTGGCATTCTCCCTGCCTTGATCAAGCCGATCACTGATTGTCGGCGCCGCATCCAAATAGGAACTCGGATCCTAGTAGACGGCCAACTTCATTGCAAATATTAAAAATTGTCAAAACAATTAATCCCCACACAATGAGTATAAATAAATCATATCCGTAAGATAAATCCTACATTAACGGATGAATAATGACGCATTTAAAATAGAACTTCATCACCTTGAGTGCTCCTCCACGCCCGCATCCGAAAAATTGGCGGACTCGCCAGCCGCTCGGCGAACACCAGCGCCGGGGCATGCAAGGACAACTCTTCGATAAGGAACTGCAGCCCGATGCCTGGGTCGTTGGCACAGGCCAGTAAGGTGCCGAACAACTGGTAACCCGCCTGCCGGACAACAGCGTGCCGTTCACCTCGGCTCCTACAAGGGATGCGCAGCCTCGCCCACGCGCTACTGCGCATCGCCATGGCCGTCACCTTCATCGAGCTGCTGGGGCGCATCTGGGGCTTCTCGGTGGTCGATTTCGCCCTGAGCAACAGCCTGGGCCAGGCGATCAGCAACTCGCTGTCGAGCATTGGCTTGATCCTGCTGGTCACCTGGCTGCTGTGGGTGGTACTCGATACGGCCATCCAGGAAGCACTCAAGCCCCCCATCGGCCGCCGCAGCGCGCGTCAGCCGAGCACCCGGGTGCGGACCATCCTGCCGGTGCTGCACAATGCGATCAAAGTGGTCCTGATCGTCATCTGCACCATCACCACCATGGCCAACCTGGGCACCAACGTCGCGCCGTTCCTGGCCGGTGCCGGGGTGATCGGCCTGGCCATCGGCTTCGGCTCGCAGCAGCTGGTGCACGATGTGATTACCGGGTTGTTCATCCTCATCGAGGATTCCATTTCCATCGGCGACTGGGTAGTGCTCGATTCCGGCCATACCGGTACAGTCGAAAGCCTGACGATCCGTAGCGGCTGCGCGATGGCAAAGGCTTCGTGCACTCGGTGCCGTTTGGCCAGATCAAGGCGGTTACCAACCAGTCGCGGCAGTTCGCCTATGCGTTCTTCTCGGTGCAGTTCACTTACGACAGTGATGTGGATGCGTCACTCGCGCTGATCCATGAGGTGGGCAAGTCGATCAGCGAAGACCCGCTGCTGCGCATCAACCTGCAAGGGCCGTTACAGGTATCCGGGGTGGACCGCTTTGCCCAGGTGTACCCGCTGCCGCTGCAGGCCCTGGGGGCTTGAATTCGCCTGCACCGGCCCTTTCGCGGGCTCGCCCGCGAAGCTTCCAGCAAGGGCAGCATCAAACCTGACGGAATACCAAGGCCTTCAGCCCCCCCGCCGGGTCAACGTCCGGAAACTCCGGCGGGTTTTCCAGGCGTTCGACATAAGCCAACGAAGGCGCCTGCTCTGCCATGCCTTCAATCAGAAACTCAGGCCCGATCCCCGGGTCGTTGACACACGCCAGCACCGTCCCGCCTTCGCTCAACAACTCAGGCAAACGCCGCAGGATCTTTGCGTAATCCTGGGTCAGCACAAAGCTGCCACGCTGGAAGGTTGGCGGGTCGATGATGATCAGGTCATAAGGCCCGTACTTGCGCACCTTGCCCCACGACTTGAACAGTTCATGCCCCAGGTATGCCACCCGTGATGCATCGTGGCCATTGAGGCGATGGTTGTCCCGGCCCCGCGACAGGGCCGACTTGGCCATGTCCAGGTTCACCACCTGCTCAGCGCCACCGGCAATCGCTGCCACGGAAAAGCCGCAGGTATAAGCGAACAGGTTCAGCACGCGCTTGCCCGCCGCCTGCTCGCGCACCCAACGGCGGCCATAGCGCATGTCGAGGAACAGGCCATTGTTTTGCCGCACGCCCAAGTCCAGCAGGTAGGTCAGGCCGTCCTCGATCACTTCGCGTTGCTGGCACGGCTCACCCAGCAGCCACTGGCCCGGGCTGTCGGGCAGGTAGCGGTGCTGGATGATGACTGCCTGCCCCGTCCACTGCGGGCGCTCGGCCAAGCTGCGCAGCATGGCTTCGAGTTCGGCGAGCTGGCCTTCGGGCGGCTCACGGAACAAGGCGACCGACAGCACGCCCTGCAGCCAGTCGACGGTCACCTGCTCCAGGCCCTGCCAGCAGCGGCCGCGGCCGTGAAACAGGCGGCGGGTTTCCTGTGGGGCAGGGTCGAGGGCGGCAAGCAGGTGTTGCTCAAGGGTGTCTATGGGCGAGGTCATGGCGGATCGCAGGCTGGCAAAAAGCGGCATTCTACCTTGCGGGCCTCTTCGCGGGTAAACCCGCGCCTACAGGATGCCGCGCCGAGCGGAACCACCACCCCTGCTGCATCCCCGCCGCCGCCAACAGGATCAACCCCACCCCCAGCCACTGCAGCGGCGCCAGGCGGTGCCCGAACGCCACCCAGTCCACCAGAATTGCCGCAATCGGGTAAATGAACGACAGCGCACCGGTCAAGGCTGTGGGCAAACGCTGGATGGCGCTGTACAACAGCACATACATCAGGCCGGTGTGCACCATCCCCAGTGTCAACAAGCTGGCCAACGCGGGCACTTCAACCGGCAACCCGCCAAGCGTGACCCATGGCGCCAGCAGCAACACACCCGTGGTTACCTGAATCAACGCAATCAGGTGCGGGGGCGTGCCACTCAGGCGCTTGATGATCAAGGCCGCGATTGCATACAGAAACGCCGCCCCCAGCGCCAGGGCAATCCCCAGCAGATAGTCCTCGCCATTACTTTGCCCAGCGCCATGGGCACTGACGATGGCCAGCATGCCGAGGAACGCCACACTCAGCCAGGTCACCTTGGCCAAGGTGATCTTTTCGCCCAGAAACAGCGCCGCCAGCCCCACCAGCATGAACGGCTGCACGTTGTACACCGCCGTGCCGATGGCAATCGACGCCCGTGCGTATGAAGCGAACAACAGCAGCCAGTTGCCGACAATGGCCACCCCGCTGGCAATCGCCAGCAAAAATGCCGTGCGGCTGATCACGCCCGGTCGCAGAAAACCAAACGCGGCGCAAATCGCCAGCAAGGTCACGGCACCGAACACGCAGCGCCAGAACACCACATCCAGCACCGGCTGGCCGGACACCAGCACGAACCAGCCAATGGTCCCGGAAATCAGCATGGCGGCGACCATTTCCAGCGAGCCACGGCGCAATGAACTGTCCATCTCAAACCTCCCTTTGATAATGGCAACAGTATGCAAAGGCTGCAGGCTGGCCATCCAGCGGATAACCAAGGCATTTTCGCCAACCTACCTTTACTATCAAGGTAAATAACACGAATTACCTCATGAGGTGGGTATGACCGATGCCATCGACCAATTATTGATCAACGCACTGATGGAGGACTCGCGCCGCTCGCTCAAGGCGCTGGCGCAGGTCAGCGGGCTGTCCGCACCTAGCGTCAGCGAGCGCCTGCGACGGCTGGAAGAGCGTGGCGTGCTGCGCGGCTACACCGTGGAGGTCGACCCGCGCGCCTTTGGCTACCAGTTGCAGGCGATCGTGCGCATCCGTCCGCTACCGGGGAAGCTGCAGGAGGTGGAGCGCCAGATCATTGCCATCCCTGAGTTCACCGAATGCGACAAGGTCATTGGCGAAGACTGCTTCGTCGCCCGACTGCATGTGCGCTCGATGGAGCAGCTGGACACCCTGCTCGACCTCATGAATGTGCTGGCTGAGACCAATACCGCGATCATCAAGAAGACCCCGGTCAAGCGGCGGTTGCCGCCAATGGATTGATTGGCCCCTGTACTGGCCTCCTCGCAGGCGTGCCCGCGAAGAGGCCAGCACAGGAAAAGTTGACTATTTTTTGTACACAAAGACGTAACCATAGGTGCCATTTTTGTGTGCACTTTCTTCAGTGGCGCCCCAATTCGTTACACACTTCCCACCCTTTATTTTGACCAAATGATCAACTAATCAATCTTTCAAAAAATATAACTTGTTCATTTGGTCAACTTATATGCTCTGTATTTCATTAACTTACCTTTTAACAAGATAAGTTCGAAATGATCGCCTGCTGAAACCTGCTCTTCCCTTGGCATGGAACTCGCTTTTGTGTGTTCGTGTTTTGTATACAACTTAAACAAAACATAGATACACAAGAATCCGCGACGCCGACCCAATGTCAGCCGCCGCGCCCACAACCCTGTGATGCCAACGCTGCACCGACGAGATGGCGAGCCCGTGCGCATGCCCGCTCATCGCAGTCCATGTGCATCAGGAGCCCGCCGGAATGAGTAGCAGCCTCGACCTTGCCCCTGAACAATCCGTCGCCAGCACACACCCCGCGTCCACGCTTGCCGGCCACCAGCCGGACCTTGTTCTCAGCCCGCGCCTGCATAACCGCGACCTGGCGCCAACGCGTATGGAAGGCCGTCGCTGGGGCGGCTACAGCATCTTCGCGCTGTGGACCAACGATGTGCACAATATCGCCAACTATTCGTTCGCCATGGGCTTGTTCGCCCTCGGCCTGGGCGGCTGGCAAATTCTGTTGTCGCTGGCCATCGGCGCGGCGCTGGTGTACTTCTTCATGAACCTGTCGGGTTACATGGGCCAGAAAACCGGGGTACCGTTCCCGGTCATCAGCCGCATTGCCTTCGGCATCCACGGCGCGCAGATCCCGGCGCTGATCCGTGCCATCATTGCCATCGCCTGGTTCGGCATCCAGACCTACCTGGCATCGGTAGTGCTGCGGGTGCTGCTCACCGCCGTGTGGCCGCAACTGGCAGCCTACGACCACGACAGCATCCTCGGCCTGTCGAGCCTGGGCTGGGTGTGTTTCGTGTCGATCTGGCTGGTGCAGCTGGTGATCCTGGCCTACGGCATGGAGATGGTGCGCCGTTACGAGGCCTTTGCCGGGCCTGTGATCCTGCTGACCGTCGCCGCCCTGGCGGTGTTCATGTACTTCAAGGCCGACGCGCGCATTGCCTGGTCGGTGGCTACCCCGCTGACCGGCTACGAGATGTGGCGCAACATCTTTGCCGGCGGCGCACTGTGGCTGGCGATCTACGGCACCCTGGTGCTGAACTTCTGTGACTTCGCCCGCTCCTCGCCTTGCCGCAAGACCATCCGCGTCGGCAACTTCTGGGGCCTGCCGGTGAACATCCTGGTATTCGCCGTGATCACCGTGGTGCTGTGCGGCGCGCAATTCCAGATCAACGGCCAGATCATCGACAGCCCGACGCAGATCGTCGCCGCCATACCCAGCACGCCATTCCTGGTGCTCGGCTGCCTGGCCTTCCTGATCGTCACCGTGGCGGTGAACATCATGGCCAACTTCGTCGCCCCAGCCTTCGTACTCAGCAACCTGGCACCGCGCCACCTGAACTTCCGCCGTGCCGGGCTGATCAGTGCCACCCTGGCGGTGCTGATCCTGCCCTGGAACCTGTACAACAGCCCGCTGGTCATCGTGTACTTCCTGTCGGGCCTGGGCGCCCTGCTCGGCCCGCTGTACGGCGTGATCATGTCCGACTACTGGTTGCTGCGCAAAGGCTGCATCAACGTGCCAGAGCTGTATACCGAGCACCCGGCCGGCGCCTATCACTACAGCAAGGGCATCAACCTGCGCGCCGTGGCCGCCTTCGTGCCGGCCGCACTGCTGGCCATCGTGCTGGCCCTGGTGCCCAACTTCCAGGGTATCGCGCCGTTCTCCTGGCTGATCGGTGCCGGCATCGCCGCCGCCCTCTATCTGTTGATCGCGCCACGCAACCGCCAATACCACGACATCAGCGGCGAGTGCATCGCCGTCGACCATAGCAGCCATTAGTCAGGGAGGACTGCCCATGCGCATTCTGATCGCCAACGTCAACACCACCGAAGCCATCACCCATGCCATTGCCGAGCAGGCCCGTGCGGTGGCCGCACCCGGTACCGAAATCGTCGGCCTCACGCCCTGGTTCGGCGCCGAATCGGTGGAGGGCAACTTCGAGAGCTACCTGGCGGCCATCGCGGTGATGGACCGGGTCCTGGCCTTTGAAGGGCCCTACGATGCCGTGATCCAGGCCGGTTATGGCGAACATGGCCGCGAAGGCCTGCAGGAACTGCTCAACGTGCCTGTGGTGGACATTACTGATGCCGCCGCCAGCACGGCAATGTACCTGGGCCACGCCTATTCCGTAGTAACCACGCTTGACCGCACCGTGCCATTGATCGAGGACCGCCTGAAGCTCTCGGGCCTGTATGACCGCTGCGCCTCGGTGCGAGCCAGCGGGCTGGCGGTGCTGGAACTGGAAGCCGACCCGCTGCGGGCCGTGGAGGCGATTGTCGAGCAGGCCGAACGCGCCGTGCGTGACGACAAGGCCGAGGTGATTTGCCTGGGTTGTGGCGGCATGGCCGGGCTGGACGAGCAGATTCGCCAACGCACCGGCGTGCCAGTGGTGGATGGTGTGAGTGCAGCGGTGACCATTGCCGAATCGCTGGTGCGCATGGGGTTGAGCACGTCCAAAGTGCGCACCTATGCGACGCCACGGGCGAAGAAAGTGGTGGGCTGGCCGATGCGCTTCGGCCGCTAGACATCCTTCGCCTGTACCGGCCTCTTCGCGGCTAAAGCCGCTCCTACAGGACCAGCACAAGCCTGAATACCGTGGGGTCCTTGTAGGAGCGGCTTTAGCCGCGAAGAGGCCGGCCCGCTTAACGCATCATCCTGGCCAAACGCTGCGCACTGCCACAGGCCAAGGTGAACCCCAACGCCCCATGCCCCAGGTTCAGCCACAGGTTGCGGTACACCGTCCCACCTATGATCGGCACCCCGGTAGGTGTCGCTGGTCGCATCCCCGCCCACTCCACCGCCTGGGCATAATCCGCCGCCCTCGGCAGCGTCTCCAGCGCCAGCCGCCGCATGCTCTGCAAACGGCGCATGTCCACCGACTCGTCGAAGCCGACAATGTCCACCATCGCCGCTACCCGCAGCTGCTGCCCCAGGCGTGCATAGACGATTTTGCGCTCATAGTCGGTAAGGCTCACCTCCGGGGGCAGGTGCCCGGAGGTGATCGGTGCGGTCAGGCTGTAGCCCTTCAGCGGGTAAACCGGTATCTGCACCCCCGGTAATGCCAAGCCAGGGCCGCGATGCCCGGCACACAGCACCAACTGCTCCACGTCCAGCTGCTGATCGCCCAGTTGCAGTGCCACGACCTGGCCCTGGCGCTGAACCAATTGCGTCACCGGCCGGCCAAGCAGGAAACGGCACTGGCCCGACGCGCGCAACAGCGCCTCCAGCCGCAAGCAAAACACGTGGCAATCGCCAACCTCTTCGCCCGCCGTGAACACGCCACCCACAAACGGTGCGCCATCCAGGGCAGGCTCCAGCGCGCGCAGCTCGGCAGCCGCCAGCACCTGCTGACTGGCCGGGTCCGTCAACTGTTCCCGGCCTTGGGCAAAGGCCCGTTCACTGCGAAAAGCCACCAGCTTGCCATTGCGCCGCCAGGCGAAATCCCCCAGGTTCTGATGTTCGCGCCACTGCGCCAGAACAGCTTGGCTGTACAGCGCCAGCTCAAGCAATTGCCCGGCATTACGGCGATTGACGCTACGCCGGCAAGCCAGGGTGAATGCCAGCAGCCAGCGCCACTGGGCCGGGTCCATGCGCAAGCGCAAGCGCAATGGCGACTCGCCCTGCAACAGCCAGCCCAGCGCCTGCCACGGCACCCCGGCATCAGCCAGCGGCGCCACATAGCGATAAGACAATTGCCCGCCATTGGCAAAGCTGGTGGCCGACGCCAGGCTGTCGCGGGCCTCGATCAGATCAACCGACCGCCCTTCCAGAACCAGCGCGTAAGCCGTCGCCAGGCCCACCACTCCGCCACCGATCACCGTTACCCGCTGCTTCATCGCTCATCCCTGTTCCGGCTTCCTTGCCAAACAGTACCAGCGGATCAGGTCGGGCAGCTATGCGCACCGTCATTCAGGCCCTGACGCACATTGCGGCTCAGCAGGCTGGCCTTGCCATCGTGCCAAGTCAGGGTCAGTACGTAGAGGGTGTCGAAGTCTTCGCCGCTCCAGTCCTCGGTGATCACCCGCTCCTCCCCCAAGGCCTTGCCGGCCACCGTGTTGATCAGTTCCGGCAGGTAGCCGTGGGACCAGGCGGTATAGATGGTCGCATTGCGGTATTTGTTGCTCAGCAACTCATCGGCCAGTTCAGCGGTGTCGTTGGCGCCGTAGTCGATATTCACCGGTAAGCCGAGGCGGATGGCACTGGGGGTGATGGTCATCAATGGGCGGATGTAGCTGTAGCTTTCATCCCTGCTGCCTTCCTCGACATGCCGCGTGGGGTTGGCGGCAAACACATAGTCGGCCTTGCCGAAGCGCTCGGGCAGTACAGTGGCCAGGTCCAGCGCACGGTTGAGGCCCTGGCAATTCAACTGCCCGAGCCCCTCGCCCGGCTTCTCGCCATGACGCAGAAACACCAGGGTCTGGGTGCCATCCACCGGTCGTGCCCGGCTTTCTACAGCCTCCAGGGCCAATGGTACGGCGACGGCTGTGAGCACCAGGCTCAGCAGCAAGTGGCGGCGACGACGGAAGAATGTTGGCAACTTCATCAAGACAGGCTCGTGTGGCAGAGAAAATCGGGTTTACCCGCCACATCGCCCGGCCAGTTGCAGGGCGCCCGTGTAGTGAATGCCATCCCTGGCAACGCGTCAGGGTCAGAGTGCCCCGAACCCGTTTGGTTCCTCCCTGGAGGTGGATGCCGTTCCCTAGGCAAGGCCTAGATTAGGGGCTGGGTGTTGCGCAATTGTGTAAGGTGCAAGAACCTCGGGTTGCAACGTGCCCACTCAATCATCCCGCGTGAGCACTTCCAGCAGTTCAATCTCGAAGGTCAGGTCCGAATTCGGCGGGATCGCCCCTACGCTGCGTTCGCCATACCCCAGGTGCGCCGGTACCAGCAGCTTGCGCTTGCCACCTACGCGCATGCCCATCAGGCCTTGATCCCAGCCTTTGATTACCCTGCCGGTACCGATCACGCACTGAAACGGCTTACCGCGCGACCAGGACGAGTCGAACTCGCTGCCATCGGCCAGCCAGCCGGTGTACTGGGTGGTGATCAGGGCACCTTTGACGGCGGCTTTGCCGTCACCCTCGACCAGGTCGATGATCTGCAGTTCTTGGCTCACGGGTACACTCCAAACGCTGAAAAACAAAACCGCCCTTTTCTCAGGAATGCACCGGTTTGGCAAGTTCACGCAGAAATGTCCGGAGGCTTTCGCCGACGGAATGCCTCCGTACAGACATGACGTTGAATCAGCTGTTCTGCTCGAACACCTCTTGACCGGACAGCTCCTTGGTTTGATTGGCGAAGCAGTACCACGCGGGCTTCTGTTCGACGAAGATCTGCAGGTCGAAATCCCAGGCTTGGTCGCCATCGAGCAGGCCGACCGGCACGGCATGGAAGTCGTTGGCCTTGAGCCGGTAGTACAGGTGCGTACCACAGCGGCCACAGAAAGCACGCTGGGCCCAGTCGGACGAATCATAGACGCTGGGCGCACGCCCTTCGATCAGCGGAGGCTTGCTGCAGTGCACCACCAGCAGCGGGCCGCCGGTCCACTTGCGGCACATGCTGCAATGACAAGCGCTGATATGGGTATTGTCGACGGTGACCGTCAGCCGCGTGTCGCCGCACAGGCAGGTGCCTTGTGTTTCCAGGGCCATGGGTGGCTCCTCGAATGCAAAGATGGGCCTGCAATTATAGAAGCCCGCCGCGAAAGCAGCTTGCTTGCTGCTTTTGTACTCTGCGAGACAGCGCAGCCCAAAAGGGCTGGCTGTCTGCTACAGGGCATCGCACTCACGGCTAGATGTACGCAGTACCACGCAGGTACAACGCCGCCCGCCCACTGATGATTACGCGGCCATTGCCCGGCACTTCGCACTGCAACTGCCCTTTGCGTGCCCCGCCCTGCTCGCAGCTCAGCACGTTCTTGCCCAGCCTTTGGGCCCATAACGGCGCCAGCGAGGTGTGTGCCGAGCCGGTTACCGGGTCTTCATTCACACCAACCCGCGGGCCGAACCAGCGGGTGACGAAGTCAAAGCCACGCCCTGCCGCGGTCACGGCAATGCCACGGACGTCGAAGGCCGACAGCGCAACAAAGTCGGGTTCCAACGTTTCGAGCAGCATGGCGTCATCGATCACCACCACATAATCGTCGCTACGGTACACCGCCTTCGCCTGGCTCAAGCCCAGCGCCTGCAGCAGGCCCGCCGGCGTGTCCACCGCTACGGGTTGTTTGGCCGGGAAGTCCATGGCCAGCAGGCCATCAGTGCCGCGGCTGACACGCAGCTCGCCACTGCGGGTGTTGAAGCGCAGTACTTGCGCCTGCTCACCCAGTTGCTCAAACAGCACGTAAGCCGAGGCCAAGGTAGCATGGCCGCACAGGTCGACTTCCACGGTGGGGGTGAACCAACGCAGGTCGAACGTTTCGCCTTTGCGCACGAAGTAGGCTGTTTCTGACAGGTTGTTTTCTTCAGCGATGCGCTGCAGCACATCGTCCGGCAGCCAGCTTTCCAGTGGGATCACTGCGGCCGGGTTGCCACCGAACGGTTCAGTGGAAAAGGCATCGACCTGGAAGATTTCGAGTTGCATGCACACACTCCTTGTTACCTGGGCGCTGCCAGGCAGATATCTGGAAAAGGGCTACGGGCGTACCGGGGTCAACACTGGCTCACCGGCAAAGAACGCCTGCAGGTTGCGCAGCACCAAGGCCACCGTGTCGCGCGCGGCTTCTGGCGATTGGCCAGCCACGTGGGGGGTGAGCACAGTGTTGGGCAAGGCCTTGAGTGCATCGGGCACTGCTGGCTCGTCATCGAAGACATCCAGCGCGGCGCCAGCCAGTTGGCCCCGCTGCAATACGGCAATCAGGGCCTGCGTGTCGACCACGCTGGCACGGGCGATGTTCACCAGATAGCCTTCAGCCCCCAGGGCCTGAAGGACGTGGGCATCGACCAGATGCCGAGTGTTGGCGCCACCGGGGGTGGCCACCACCAGGATGTCGACGGCTTCAGCCAAGTGCCGAGGGCTGTCGAACCAGGCATAGGGCACATCCTGGCGTGGTGTGCGGCTGTGGTAGCTGACGGGCATGTCGAAGCCCAAGTGGGCCCGCTTGGCGATCGCCAGCCCCACTGCGCCGAGGCCGAGAATGCCCAGGCGTTTGCCACTCACGGAGGGGCTGATCACCCGGTTCCATTCACCGCGCCGCGTGCTGGCATCGGCACGAGGAATGTCGCGCAGCAGCGCCAGCAGCAGGGCCAGGGTGTGGTCGGCGACGGCTGCGGCATTGGCCCCGGCGCCATTGGTGACGGTTATGCCGCGTGCGGCGGCGGCGGCCAGGTCGACCTGCTCGTAGCCGGCGCCGATCACGCAGATGATCTGCAATCTGGGTAATGCGTCAATTTCGGTGGCGGATAGCCCCAGCGGCCCACGGGTGAGGACCGCATCGATTTCTTCGGCGTGGCGATGAATGGCATCGGCGCGCAGTTGCGGCGAAGGGGCACGGATCAGGTGGTAACCGGCCTGCTCCAGCATGGGCAGGTAATCGTCGACGGTTTCCACCAGTACCAGGACTGTCTTGCTCATGCCACCTCCGGGTGAATTCGAGGCGTCATTATGCGGAGTCACCGGCCAGTACAGTCAATGGAAATAACAAGGCAAAACTGTACTGTGCTGTTGCTGTTGCTGTTGCTGTTGCTGTTGATCTTGATCTTGATCTTCGCGACTTCAGGAGGCCGAACGCAGGCCTTGCGGAGGCAGGTGACGGGCATGGATGCCCGTCAAGCGCTGAGGCCCCAGGATGGGGCCTTC
>NZ_JAECZP010000022.1:0-103415 GCF_019691255.1 Pseudomonas sp. USTB-Z | reverse complement strand
CTATTTTTTGTGGCCGCTGGGCCGCCCGGTCCGCGGCAAACCCCGCCCCGCGGGGGGGATCCCCCCGCCACCGGGCCGCCAAGGCCAGCATCAATGGTGAGCCTTATGCTCCCCGCCAGCCAACAAATGCCGAATCCGCACTTCAACCCCATCGGTCTGCAGCATCCTGACCCGCGCCTCGATCTTCAGTTCACCACGGGTCACCCGGTGGTGATGCCGCAGATGCTCCAGCCACGACTCCTCGAAGAAGAACTCCAGCCACAACGCCGGATCAGCACTGTCCCGCATCAACCCCCACGACAATGCGCCATTGCGCTTGCGCATCGCTTCCAGCTCCCGCGCCGCCTGCTGGAAGGCCTCGGCCTTGGTGGGGGCGATGTGGTACTCGACGGTGACCATCACCGGTCCGACTTCCTTGTCCATGTCATCGCTCAATACCGGCACCGGCCAATGCAGCGACGGCGTCAGCTCCTCTGCCTCGGTTTCCGGCAGCGCCACCTTGCAGGTCAGCAAGGTGCCCAGCGCCAGGCCGCCTGCGGCCAGCAGCAGGCTGAAGGTGATCGTTGCATGGCTGGCCAGTGTGCCCCACAGCAGGCCGCCACAGGCCATGGCGCCGAAGAAAATCAGAATGTATACCGACAAAGCCCGCGCCCGTACCCAGGCGGGCACCGAAGTCTGTGCAGCCACCTGCAGGTTGGACAGCACCGCGATCCACGCCGCGCCACTGAGCAGCATCGCGGGCAGCAGCGCATAGAAGTTTCGCACCAGCGCCAGGGCCAGCAGGAACAGGGCATACAGCAGGCTGGCCAGTAACACCAGGCGGTCACGGCTGATGCGCTCACGCAGGCGCGGCAGCAAGGTGGCACCCGCCACTGCGCCAATACCGATGGCCGCCAGCAGCAGGCCGAAGTCCGCTGCGGTGCCGCGCATCTCGCCACGCACGATCAGCGGCAGCAGCGAAGTGCCGGCGCTGGCGCAGAAAAAGAACGCCAACGCGCGTAGCATCACGGCCTGCAAAGGCTTGGCGCTGCGGGCAAAGCGCAGCCCAGTGCGCATGGCGCCAACGAAGCGTTCGGCCGGCAGCAGTGGTTCCTTCACCTCGCGCTTCCACAGGAACAACACCAGGATCACACCCGCAAACGAGATGGCATTCAGGGCAAAGGTCAGCCACGGGCCGACCATGCTCACCACCACCCCCGCCAGTGCCGGGCCGATGGCCCGTGACACGTTGATGCCGACACTGGAAAGCGCCACCGCGTTGGCCAGGTCCTCCTTGCCCACCAGTTCCGGTGTCAGTGCGCTCCACGCCGGCATCATCAGCGCTGTGCCGATGCCCAGTGCCAGGGTCAGCACCAGCAGCAAGGTGACGTTCATCATCCCGAGCAAGGTCAGGGCCGCCAGCACAACCGCTACGCAAGACATCCACAGCTGCACCAGCAACAGGTAGCGGCGTTTGTCGACGATGTCCGCCGCTGCGCCCGCCGGCAGGGCTAGGAAGAACATCGGCAACGAGCCGGCTACCTGGATCAACGCCACGTGCAGCGGGCTGGCCGACAGCGTGGTCATCAGCCAGCCGGCGCCCACCTCGTGCATCCAGGTGCCGATGTTGGAGGCGATGGTGGCGATCCACAGCATGCGGAAGGTGGTGTTACGCAACGGGCTCCAGGCACCTGAAGGGGATGTACTCATGTCAGAAGCTGCCTTTGAGTGGGTATTCGATGATCAGGTAGATGCGGTCGATATCATTGCCCGCCTGGGCCTGGTTGGCGCGGTGGCTGACGTGGGAGAACGACAGGCTCAGGTCCTTGGCAGCCCCCGACTGCACCACGTATTTCAGGTCGATGTCGCGTTCCCAGTGCTTGCCGCCGTCGCCGTACTGGTTCACATAGGCGCCGCCCGCAGGCGCATGGCTGCCGTCGATGCCGCGGCCGCTGACATAGCGGCCCATCAGGCTCAGGCCAGGCGCGCCGAGGGTGGCGAAGTTCAGGTCATAGCGCAGTTGCCACGAGTGCTCGCCAGGGCCGTTGAAGTCGGCGTACTTGATCGCGTTGGCCAGGTAGATGGCGTCGCCGCCGACGAAGTCGAACGGGGTGTCGCCCTCGACCTTCTGGTAGGCCAGGCTCAGCGCCTGTGCGCCGAAGCTGTACCTGGCCAGCAGGCTGTAGGCGAGGGTGTCGATCGCCCCGGCGCTGGCGTTGCCGGTGTCGCGGGTTTTGTACAGGTTGCCGTCCAGGCGCCAGTTGCCCTCGGCCACGTTCAGGTTGAGGTAGGCCTGGCGCCAGGTGTTTTCCAGCTGCCCGGCATACACTGCGGCGCCGAACGGCCCGTTGGGTGCGAAGGTGGCACCGGCCAGGCTGATGGCCCGGTTGTGGGTGGTCGCGCCGTAGCCGTTGAAGTCGTCGTGGGTGGAGCTGTTGTCCTGGTTGTTGAAGGCAGTGAAACGCCCGGCCTGCAGGCGCCAGTCGGGCTGGTCGGTGTTTTCCACCCACCAGCCGGTGGCGTATTCCGGGTGCAGGCGTTTGTCACCGGTGTCGAACACCGGGGTTTCCACCATCATCTCGCCATAGCGCAGTTGGGTGTTGCCTAACTGCATTTTGAGCGCGGCACCGGCGCTGGAGTACTCGGACTCGGCGCGGCCATCGCTGTCGCGTGGCAGTAGGCCGGTGCCGCTATGGCCGCGGCCGCCGTCGAGCTTGAGGCCAAGAAAGCCATGGGCATCGATGCCGACGCCGACAGTGCCTTCGGTGAAACCGGAACGCACCTCGCCGATGAAGCCTTGGGCCCATTCCTGGCGGTAGTTCTGGCCGCTGCCGGAGGGCGAGCGGAAGTCACTGTGCAGGAAATAGTTGCGGCTGAGCAGCGACCAGCCGGGCGCCTCGGCGTGGCTCAGCGCCGGCCAGAGGGCGAGGGTGGCGAGCAGGGCGCGGCCTGGTCCGTGAGTGGCGCGGATCATGAGGGGCTCCGGGGGATGATCCGGGAGTGTGGAAGAAGCGTAGACCCAAGGTCTTGTAAGGGTGTGCTGGGTGGGGATTTGCATTACCTGTACCGGCCCTTTCGCGGCTAAGGCCGCTCCTACAGGGCCACCACCGGCCCCGAGCCTTGTGCAATACCTGTGGGCGCGGGCAGGCCCGCGAAGAGGCCGGCTCAGCCAGCCAGGCACTCAAGCCATGTCGCTGATGGCGAACTCCTCAGCCAGATGATCGATCAGCGCTCGCACCGAAGGCAGCAACCCACGTCGCGATGGGAAGATCGCATGCACGATGCCGCAACGCGGGTGCCAGTCCGGGATCAGCTCAACCAGGCGTCCTGCCGCCAGGTCCTCACGCACCGCCACCCGCGGCAAGTGTGCAATCCCCACTCCGGCTACCACGAAGTGGCGCAAGGCAAACAGGTCATCAGTCACCATGCGTGGTGTATGCGGGATGACGATGCTGCGGCTGTTGTCCTCACCCTGGAACAGTTCCCACTGGTACTCGCGCTGGGCACTGCCCCAATGCACGCTGGGTAGCGTGCCCAGCAGCTGCGGATCAAAGCCTTTGGGCAGTTGCGCCAGGTATTGAGGTTGACCGACCAGGCACTGGGTGCTGTTGCTCAGCACCTTCATCACCATGTCAGTGTTCTCCAGCGGCGGAAAGCGCACCCGCAGAGCAATATCGAAGCCCTCGTGCAACAGGTCGACACGGCGGTTGGTACTTTCGATGAACAGCTCCACCTGCGGGTACTTGAGCATGTAGCGGGTCAGCATCGGCCCGACCCAGGAGTTGAGCAGGGTGGTCGGGCAGCTGATGCGGACCAAGCCGCGCGGTTCGCTGCGGTTGCGCTCGATGATCTCTGCTGCACCCTCGGCCTCCACGCGCATGGCCAGGCAACGGTTGTAGTAGGCCTGGCCGATTTCGGTCAGCGAGCAGTGGCGGCTGGTGCGGTTCAACAGCCGCACACCCAGGCGGTCTTCAAGGTCGGCGATTCGCCGGCTGAGTTTTGACTTGGGCATGTCCAGCGCCCGCCCGGCCGGGGCGAAGCCGCCATGTTCGACGACCTGGGTGAAGTAGTAGAGGGAGTTGAGGTCTTCCAATGATCGGTCTCCGGGTATTTGGTTGCCTGTGCCGGCCTCTTCGCTTGTAGGAGCGGCTTTAGCCGCGAAGAGGCCGGCACAGCCCCTACAAATCCATCGTTCATAAATCAGAACGCTAAAGCCAGATTCTGCTAACTACCGCCGCAAAGGTGATGATTTTAATCTGTGCCCATCAACGCGAAACACCCCGGATTGCTGAAAAATTCATAACCCTTGGGAGCACAGACCATGAGCAAATTCACCTACAACCGCCTGAACAAAGACGACGCTGCCGTACTGCTGGTTGACCACCAGGCTGGCCTGCTGTCGCTGGTGCGCGATATCGAGCCGGACAAGTTCAAGAACAACGTGCTGGCGCTGGCTGACCTGGCCAAGTTCTTCAACCTGCCGACCATCCTCACCACCAGCTTCGAGCAAGGCCCCAACGGCCCGCTGGTGCCGGAACTGAAAGCCCTGTTCCCAGATGCCCCGTACATTGCCCGCCCTGGCCAGATCAACGCCTGGGACAACGAGGACTTCGTCAAGGCGGTGAAGGCGACCGGCAAGAAGCAGCTGATCATTGCAGGTGTTGTGACTGAGGTTTGCGTGGCGTTCCCGGCGCTGTCGGCCTTGGAGGAAGAATTTGAGGTGTTCGTGGTGACCGATGCTTCCGGCACCTTCAATGAAATGACCCGTGATGCCGCGCATGACCGCATGAGCCAGGCGGGTGCCCAACTGATGACCTGGTTCGGCGTGGCCTGCGAGCTGCACCGCGACTGGCGCAACGATGTCGAAGGGCTGGCTGCACTTTGCTCCAACCACATTCCGGATTATCGCAACCTGATGACCAGCTATAACGCGCTGACTGCGGGTAAGTAATCAACCATCAGCAACGCGCACAAAGGCCGGCTCTCTCTATAGGGAGCCGGTTTTTTTTGTTTGCTGTACCGGCCTCTTCGCGGGCAAGCCCGCTCCCACAGGGATCGCGCAAGATTCAACGCCAGTGCAGTACCTGTGGGAGCGGGCGTGCCCGCGAAAGGGCCGGTGCAGGCGACTCAGTTCATGGGCTGTGACTCAATCCCATCCAGCAATGCCTCAACCAACCCTTCTGCCATTTCGAGTGCGTTCAGGTTGCTCCAGAACAGGCTCTTGCCTGTGTCATCCAGATGCTCCAAGGCTTTGTAGCCACAGTCGTAGGCACCGCGCAGGTATTGGGCGACATGCACCAGGGCATCGTGGGCGGAAACGCCGGGGTTTACGGTGAACAATGGGGGATGGCCGGCATCGCAGCGGCTGAAAGAGCGTTGTGTGGTGTTGGGGAGGGGTGGATCGGGGACGATTCTTTTCATGGCAATTCCTTCTCCAGGATTGAACTGCAACCACCCGTTTCCACGCAGAAGGCGGCAGTTGTGCGCGGGGTGGAAAACCGGGGAGAAGGCAAGCCGGTAGGCCAAACGGCCTCACGCGCACAACTGCCATAACGGCAGCCCTTCATCACATCCGGGTTTCCACACCCGATCGCTGAACCGACAGCGACCCGGTTAGCCTAGAGAGCAGGCCTTCCCTGGACAATCAGACGGGCGTCGACACGGTGTGTAGGATAATTCCTTGGGATTGGCGTGAACGTAGGAAATGGTTCGCGGGGAAGTAGGACCCAGCTGAGAATTAGACGATTTGTGATGGTTTTTGTGTGTTCGCGTCATGGCGGCGAGGTGATCGTCAGGACATTGCAGGATGGCCTCCAGGTGCCTGGCGATAGTTTTTGGGCGCCCGTGAGATCGAGCGCCGCCCGCGCGGCGCTCGATCTCACAGGCACTACAACCCTCAAGGCATGCGCCAAAAGGCCTCAATCCGCATCCGAATCAAACAACCGCTCCAGCTCCACCCGCGCCTCCTTGGCCGTCTGCATCACCTTGGCCCGGTCATCACGCACTTGCCCCTGGGCCTCCAGCACCTCTTCGTCATGTTGGGTAAACCGTGCAATGCGGTCCGCCGCCTGTTCATCGCTCAGGCCCAACCCCACCAGTGCCCGGCGGGTCATTTCCAGGCTGGAGTAGAACGTCTCGCGAATCGGCTCGGCGCCCACATCCGCCAATTTGTGCACATGCTGGCGGTTACGCGCCCGGGCCAGCACCTTCAGGTGAGGGTACAGGCGCTTCACCCGTGCGGCGGTATGAATGGCGGCTTCAGGGTCATCAATGGTGATGATGAAATACTCCGCTTCACCCACCTTGGCGGCGTGCAACACCTCCGGGCGCAGCGGGTCGCCGTAGAACACCGGCACCTGTTCGAACATGCGGGTCATCTCGATGGTGTCCACCGAGGTTTCCAGGGCAACGAACGGGATCTTCTGTGCCCGCAGGATGCGCGCGACGATCTGGCCCATGCGGCCCATGCCGACGATCACCACCCGCGGTGTATCCGTCTGGATCTGCTTGTACTGCTCGGGCACTTCACGCGCCGGTTGCGGGCGTTTGAGGGCGCGGGCGCAACCCAGCATCAGCAGCGGGGTGATGGCCATCGACAGGGTAATGGTCATCAGCAGCAGGTCGTAGGTCTGGGTGTCGAACAGGCCCTGGTCCTTGCCCAGCTTGAACACCACGAAGGCGAACTCGCCACCGGCCGCCAGCACCATGCCCAGGCGCAGGGCGCTGGCGCTGTTCAGGCCGCCGACGCAGCGGCCGACGCCTATCAGCAACAGCAGCTTCACGGCCACCAGCAACAGGGTCAGGCCCAGCACCACCAGTGGCATTTCCAGCAGCAGGCGCAGGTTGGCGCCCATGCCCACGCTGATGAAGAACAGCCCCAGCAGCAGGCCCTTGAAGGGTTCGATCTGCGATTCCAGCTCGTGACGGTATTCCGAGTCGGCCAGCAGCAGGCCGGCGAGGAAAGCGCCAAGGGCCATGGAGATACCCGCTTCTTCCATCAGCCAGGCGGTGCCGATCACCACCAGCAGTGCGGTGGCAGTAGACACTTCCGGCAGGCCGGTGCGCGCCACGGTGCGGAACACCGGGCGCAACAGGTAACGACCGCCGATGATCACCACGGCGATGCTGGCGAATACCTTCAGGCCGTGTTGCAGGCTGTCGCCTTGGCTGGTGTCCGGGCCACTGGCGGCCAGCAGCGGTACCAAGGCGATCAGCGGGATCGCGGCGATGTCCTGGAACAACAGGATGGCGAACGCCAGACGGCCGTGCGGTGCATTGAGCTGCTTGCTCTCGGCCAGGCTCTGCAGGCCAAGGGCGGTGGACGAAAGCGCCAGGCCCAAGCCGAGCACGATGGCTGCTGGCAGCGTCTGGCTGAAGCCGAACAGGGCGATGGCGCCGATGACTGCACCGGTCAGCACCACTTGGGCAGTGCCGACACCAAACACCGACTTGCGCATCAGCCACAAGCGTTTGGGCGACAGTTCCAGGCCGATGATGAACAGCAGCAAGACCACGCCCAGTTCGGAAATGTGCGCCACGCTTTCTGTGTCGCGAATCAGGCCAAGTGCTTGCGGGCCGATGACCACACCGGCGAGCAGGTAGCCGAGCACGGCACCGAGTTGCAGGCGTTTGGCCAGGGGGACGGCGAGGACGGCGGCAAGCAGGAAGATCACCGCAGTTTGTAGAAGGCTGCCTTCGTGTGGCATTGGCTCGTACTCCATGAGCTGCCGGGGCAGCGTTCGAACAGTTTGACGGACAATTCTGAGGGGTGGGGTGGGGTCAGACAATCATCTGACGGGAAGAAACATTGTCCTGTTCAGGGTGACAATCGGTGCCGGCGCTTACTTGGCCTCAAGGCCTGTGCTATCTCTGTGGGAGCGGGCGCGCCCGCGAAGAAGGCAGCGCTAATCCGACTGTTCACCGCCACCAAACTGTGCCCGATACTGCGCCGGCGTCATGCCAATTCGCTCAAAGAATACCTTGCGCATGTGTCGGTCACTGCCAAACCCGCACTGCGCCGCTACCACCTTCATCGGCAGGTCACCGCATTCGAGCAGCTTGCGCGCACGATCGATGCGCGCATTCTGCAGGTACTGCAGCGGCGTAATGCCCACCTCACGCTGAAACGTCCGGGCAAAGTTGCGCCCGCTCATGGCCACCAGTTCGGCCATTTTCTGCACGGTGAACGCCTGCTCGATGTGGTCGACGATATAGGCCTGTACCCGGGCAATCGGCGAGTCATCGCGTGGTACCGCAGCCAGCAACGGCCCGTAGGGTGTCTGCCCGCCCTGACGGTGGCGGGCAACCAGCAGTACCTTGGCCACTTCCAGGGCCAGCGCCTTGCCATGGTCCTCGGCGACCACCGCCAGTGCCAGGTCTATCCCTGCAGTGATACCGCCCGAGGTGATCAGGCAGCGGTCCATCACGTAGATCTGCTCGGTCTCCACCTTGGCTTCGGGAAACGCCTGTGCCAGGCGCTCCACGTAATTCCAGTGGGTGGTGCAGCGATAGCCATTCAGTAACCCGGCCCGCCCCAGCAGGAACACCCCGGTACAGATGGCGCCGAAGCGCTTCGCCTGGCGTACGGCCTTGGGCAGCCAGCGCTCAATCCCTGGCAGGGCGGTGTCATAGGCCCCTGGGCCGCCCGGCACCAGCAACAGGTCGACGGCCTCCGGCAAGTCCTCCAGGCGCTGGTCTGCCACCACCTTCATGCCGCATGAGCCGCGCACCACTGCTTGCCCCTCGGCCAAGGTCAGCAGCCGATATTGTCGTTCTGCAGGCAAGAACCGGTTGGCGATGGCGAATGCATCCATGGGGCCGGTGACATCCAGCAGTAGCACATCGTTGAACAGCACCATGGCCACGGTGCGGTGGGCGGGTTTTTCCTGCATGCCTCTGTCGCCTTGAATGCCGGCCGCAGGTAGCGGCCAGAAGCTGAATACGAAACGCATCTTAAGGTATCGGCAAAACGCCTAGGGCCAGCAGCACACAATTAACAACAATTCAGGTTTGGCTCAGGACTTCGTCATGTGCCGGGGGCGAGACTTTCTGCATTGAACAGGAGAGTCGCCATGTACCCTGGGACGCCCGAAGCGCCGCTGCAAACCCCCGGCGCACTCACGCCCGCGCGGCTGCGCCGGGCCAAGGAGCTGATGTTGCACAGCCCGTTGTCGATCATTGAGATCGCTGCGGTATGCAACCTCACACGCAGCCACTTTTCCCGCGCCTTCAAAGTCAACACCGGTCTTTCGCCGCAGGCCTGGCGCCTGCTGGCGCGCATGGAAAAGGCCAAGCGCTTGCTCGCCACCGAGGCGCCTATCACCCATGTGAGCCTGGAATGCGGCTTTTGTGACCAGGCCCATTTCACCCGCGCTTTCAGCCGCCTGGTCGGCCAGCCACCCAAGGCCTGGCGGCAGGCGCAGGTACTTTCTTAAGCCGAAGCTATCCA
Source organism: Pseudomonas sp. USTB-Z (assembly GCF_019691255.1). NCBI lineage: Bacteria > Pseudomonadati > Pseudomonadota > Gammaproteobacteria > Pseudomonadales > Pseudomonadaceae > Pseudomonas > Pseudomonas sp. USTB-Z. The sequence continues at coordinate 93,988 of NZ_JAECZP010000022.1, read as the reverse complement.
CCGGTATAACCCCTTGCGGACAGTGCCGGCCCGTTATCCCAACCCAAGGAGTCACCCCCATGAGCCAACCCGATTACAAGCGCCTGAACAAAGACGACGCCGTGGTGCTGCTGGTCGACCACCAGACCGGCCTGATCTCGCTGGTGCAGGATTTTTCGCCCAATGAGTTCAAGAACAACGTGCTGGCTTTGGGCGACCTGGCCAAGTTCTTTGGCCTGCCGACCATCCTCACCACCAGCTTCGAGCAAGGCCCGAATGGCCCGCTGGTGCCCGAGCTGAAAGAAATGTTTCCGGATGCGCCTTACATTGCCCGTCCGGGCCAGATCAACGCCTGGGACAACGAAGACTTCGTAAAGGCAATCAAGGCCACGGGCCGCAAGCAACTGATCATCGCCGGTGTGGTGACCGATGTGTGCGTCGCCTTCCCGACCCTGTCGGCGCTGGCGGAAGGCTTTGAAGTGTTCGTGGTGACCGATGCCTCGGGCACCTTCAACGAAACCGTGCAGCAAGCGGCTTGGGTGCGCATGACCCAGGCGGGTGCGCAGATGATGAACTGGTTCTCGGTGGCCTGCGAACTGCACCGCGACTGGCGCAACGACATCGAAGGGCTGGGTAACCTGCTGTCGCAGCGTATTCCCAACTACCGCAACCTGATGAACAGCTACGCGGCGCTGGCCTCGCGTTGATGTAAACCTGTACTGACCTCTTCGCGGGTAAACCCGCCCCTACAATGGCCGCGCCGACTGTAGGCGCGGGTTTACCCGCGAACAGGCCGGCACAGGCTATGCGTGATGCACAGGCAGACTGAAACGAATCCGGCATCCACCCAACTGCGACACCAGCGCCTGCAGCTGCCCGCCGTGGGCCTGAGCGACCGAACTGCAGATCGCCAAGCCCATCCCCATGCCACCGGTCTTGGTGGTATGAAACGCATCGAATACGCGCTCACGCTCGTCCGCCGCGATCCCCGGCCCGTTGTCGTCCACGCAGATCTCCACCTCGTCCTCGACTACCGCCGACGTAATCTTCAGCACCCCGTCACAGCGATACCCCGCCAACGCTTCCAGGGCATTGGTAATCAGGTTGAACACCAACTGCTGCAACTGCACCGGGTCGGCTGTCACGCACACCCCGGCCTTCAGCTGCGTCTGCACATCCACCTTGCCCTTGGCGGCGTCGGCCGAGGTCAGGCGCACCACCTCGCGGATCAATTCGTCCAGCTTCACCGCCTTGAGTTGCATCGGTGACTGCTTGGCCAGGGACCGCAGCGCCCGCACGATGTTGCCGGCCCGTTCGCTGTCGTTGCGGATGTCTTCCAGGCCGGCAATTGCTTCTTCCAGGTCGGGATTGGGGCGTTTCAACCAGCGTAGGCTGGCTGCGGCATTGGAGGCGATGCCCAGTAGCGGTTGGCTGATCTCGTGGGCGATGGACGCTGACAGCTCATTCATCGCCTGCAAGTGCGCACTGCGCGCCAGTTCCGCACGCGAGCGGCGCAACTCAGCCTCCATCTGTGCGCGGATCTGGTTTTCTTCGGCCAGGCGTGTGTAGAACTTGGCCGTTTGTAGCGACACCGCTGCCTGTGAGGCGAGGATTTCCAGCATGGCCAGGCGCTGACCGCCGAACAGGTTGGGCACAAGGCGGTTTTCCAGGTACACCAGGCCGATCAGCACGCCTTGGATCACCAGCGGAAGGCACAGCACCGAGCGGGCGTTGCGCGCCTGCAGCTGTTGGCGGAAGGCCTCCGGGCACTCACTGAGGGCATCATTGAGCACCAGCGGTTTGCGGGTGCGCATGGTGGTGTTGATGACTGACAGCGGTGCCTGGGTCATGAACTTCTGGCAGTTGTCCATGCTCACGTGCAGCCCGGCATCGTCGATGTAGGCCAGGGCGGCCATCTGGAATTCGGCGCCGCTTACAATCAGCAGCGCGCCATGGTCGGCGCCGGAGTGCTGGGTCAGGTGGCCCATCAGGGTTTCGATCAGGCCTTCGAGCAGCACTTCCTCGGACAGCGCCCGCGCGGCTTCGATGCCGGCTTCGAGGTCCAGCCTGGCCTGGTGGGTGGCACGGTAGGTCTCCTGAATCGGCTGGGTGCGCAGAAACGGATGCAATGTCTCAAGCTGGTGCACCTTGCCGGTCGCGCCCCAGATATGGAAGCAGTCGCGGGCGATACGCAGGTGCAGGTTGGCGCCGGAGATCAGGCCGCTGGGGATGCACACCTCGGCCAGCTGTTCGTGGGCCAGTGCCTGCTCGTGGATGAAACCGGCAGCGGTGGCGGCGATTTGCGCCTGGTCAAAGCAGCGGATCGCGGCCAGGCCGTCGCCTTCGAGCTTGGCGATGACGCCCTCGATCAGCAACTGCTTGCTGCGGAAGGTGGCCGGGTTGAAGCCGGCCCAGCGGCTGAAGCGCTCGCGCAGGGCCTGCAACTGGCGCAGCTTGTCGGCAAGACTGCCCGGGGCCTCGGGGCTGCCCAGGGCCAGGCCGCGGAACAGATGATAGTCAGCCAGGTTGATGTGCGCCGGTGCCGCCCAGCTGTTGTCACCGGCCAATGCCAGGTCGCGCATGGCCTTCGGGATATTGCCCATGTAGAAGGCGCACATGGCGGCGAACAGGTGCTGGAAGAACCGCGTGGTGGGAGATCTCGAGGCAGTGGCCGGGGCCGGGCAGGGCATGCCGCTCAGGTTGGCGACGAACGCTTGCTGGGCCAGCAGGATCTGCTCGATATCGCCGTAGCCGTGGCGACGCACAGTGGCCAGGCCTTGCGCCACTTCCTCGACCACGTCCGGCAGGTAGCGGCCCATGAACAGCGAATCTGAAACCAGGTGGTTGCAGGCATAGCAGCTCATCGCCAGGTCACCGCTCAGGTGCGCCGAGTCGACCGCGTCCAGCGCGGTACGTCGGGCGAATTCCATGGGCGAGGTCCAGGCGCTGACCTGGTCCAGGGCCAGCAGCGCGCTGGTCAGATCAGCGTCGAAACCGTGCCGTTCGATCAGCTTGAGCGCGGCCAGGCAACAGGCATGGCCATCATGGTAAGCGCCAAAACGCTCGGCAATCATCACGCCGTACCAGGCCATGCCGTAGGTGCTGCCAGGGGCAACGCCGTGCAGTAGCGACATCTCCATGAGCTTGGCCAGGTGCAGGAAGCTGATGTCGTCCTTCACGAAGAAGGATGATGACAGAGTGGCCAGCAGGCTGATGGCAACCGTCACTTCCTCCGAATCGGTGCGCGGCAGTGACTCCAGGCAATGCCGGTCCTTCTGTTCGATCAACGCCTGCACATGGGCATGACTGGCCTCGACCTGTTGCCAGTCGAGGCCCCGCACCGGGCTGATACCCAGTAAGTCCAGGCCGGCCAGGGCGCTGTCGATGGCCGCCTGATAGTCACCGCGCAAGGTGTACAGCAGTGCCTGCAGCCGGCACGCCCGTGCCTGGTCCAACACCGAGCGAGCACGCTGGCGGCATTCAGTGAGGCGGGCCTCGGCCGCGAGCGTTCGTGACAGTTGCATGTCGCACTCCGTCGCCATGCAGGCGATGGCAAAGCCATGCGTGGCGCGGCTTTCCAGCGTGGCGCTGTGCTGCAGCAACTGTTCGGCAGTGTGCAGGTAGCCAGCGGCCTGCTCGAAGGTGCCGGCGTCGCGTGCGCGTGATGCGGCTTCGCGTAAAAGCTGCAGGAACGCTTCGCAGTCATCCGCTGCAAACCCGCATGGGGTGGCGCGTTGTAGCTGGCTGGCGAGCTCGAACAGCACCTCGTGCATGTGGCCTGGCCAAGCCCGGCGCATGGCCAGGGCGATACGTGCATGCAGCGAGGCGCGCTGGTGCACGGGCGTGAGTGCATAAGCGGCCTCCATCACCCGGTCATGAGTAAAGCCCAGGCCATTCTGGCCCGGTTGCAGGAAGCCGGCGCCAATCAAGGCTTTCAAGGGTTCGACTGGCGGTTGGGCGAGCACTTGCCGAAGCAGGTGTTCATCGCAGTGGCTGCCCGCCGCGCTGACGACCCGCAACAGGTCGCGTTGCGGTGCCGGCAGGCGCTCCAGGCGGTGGACCATCAGGTCGGCGACATTGTCGGAGTAGCAGTGCCGGGCCACGGCCTGCAGGCACCATGACCAGCGCATGGCCTGGGTGTCAAAGATGAACAGCTGGTCTTCGACCATGGCCCTGAGAATCTGGTTGATGAAAAACGGGTTGCCCGCCGTCTTGCCATGCACCCGCTCGGCCAGTTGAAATGCGGCCTCGGGGGCAACATGGAAGCGCTCGCCAATCAGCTCGGCCACCGCTCCAACGGCCAGCGGCCGCAGGTTCAGCGTGGTGCTGCGCACCGCTGCGGGTATGGCCAGCGGTGCACTGGTGGTGGGCGTATCGTTGCACCGGGTGAAAATCAGCAGCAGGTTGGCCGGCGCTTCAGCCAGCAGTTGGGCCAACAGGTGCCGGGTGGCGTCGTCGGCCCATTGCAGGTCGTCGAAGAACAGCACCAGCGGTTGGCCAGGTCGGCTGAAAACCTGCAGGAATTCAATGATCGCGTGCAGCTCCTTCTGCAACACAAGGCGCGTGGGCTTGGCGGGTAATTGGGACAGGGGGCCGAGAATCAGTTGCAGGTCCGGGGCCAGCTTGCCGAGCAGACGACCGTGACCTTTGATACGGCGCTGGATTTCGCGGCGCAGGGTGACGAGGTCCTGACTGTTCTTGGCCAGCAACTGGGTAGTCAGGGCACCGAGTATTTCGATCCAGGGCGTGTAGGGCACTGCTTGGGCGTGGCTGTTGCACGTGCCGACGGCCCAGTAACCTTCGGCGTTGTCCTTGAGAGCTGCTTTGACCAGGCTCGACTTGCCCATGCCAGTAGCGCCGTTGATGACCAGGGCTTGTGGTTTGCTGTCGCGATGCAAGGCCTTGAGCAGCAGGGTGATTGCCTTTTGCTCGGCGCTGCGGCCATACAGGCGTGCGTGGTCGGGCGCTACCGGGTCGGCGCAGCCTGGGGTGAAGGGTGCCATGGTTTTGTGGGCGGCCCACTGCCGCTGGCAGTGAGCCAAGTCCACTGCAAAGGCGCGCGCGCTCTGGTAGCGGGCGTCCGGCTCTTTGGCCAAGGCCTTTGCCAGGACCAGGCTGAGGGGGGGCGGCACCTTGCTGTCCACTTCGCTGGCCGCCCGCGGCTGCACGCCGGCATGCAGCTGTCGCCAGTGCTGGGTGTCGCGCCCGGCCAGCGGCAGCTCGCCTACCAGTAACTGGTAGAGGATTGCCCCCAGGGCATAGATGTCACTGCGCCGGTCGCTGCTGCTACCGTGCGGGCAAACCTGCTCCGGCGCCAGGTAGGCCCAGTTGCCGAGCGGGGTGCCCTGTTCGCTGATCCGCTCTGCCGGGTCGGCGCGAAAGAAGCCCAGGCGCACCCGCTGGTGGGCGCGCAGGCACACATGTTCGGGCTGCAATGTACCGTGCAGCACATTGCGTTCGTGCGCTTGCGCCAACGCATGGGCCGCGTTCACCGCGATGTCGAGAAACGGCTCCAGCGCCGCAGGGCCTTCAGCGATCAGGTCGGCGACTGAGCGCCCGGCCGGGTACACCAGCAAGGGGCCTTCGGCCGAGCGCACGAACGCCGAGGGGATCACCGCCCACTGCGGGTCCAGTTGCAGGCGGTAGTCACGCTCCAGGCGCTGACAGGCGGAAGGTGCCTCGAGCGGCGCGCGCACGGCGATCCAGGCTTGATGTGAAGCGGGGTCGCGCAGGCGGAAATAGCTGAGCTCACCTTCCTGGCCCAGCGCGCTGATCTCGCACCGCTTCAGCCAGCCCTCGTCGATTGACTGGTCGTAATCGATGGGCCTGTGGGCAAGGCGTTCATCGAGCATAAAGCACCCCCGCTAGCGACATCCTGAGGCGCGAGTATACGCAGCGGGCCCAGCGTGGATGCGGGTTACAGCCTGCTTGGCAGGAACGGGCACGCTGTTGTCCGTTATCGTCCCCTGAGGGCTGGCGGGCTTTTGTATAGTCCTTTGGCCAACCTATCCCTCGGGATAATTGTCTGAACGCGTACGCTGGCCTAGGCTGCCCCGGACAGCGAAAACGCCTGTGCCCGCGCGAGGAAGCCATGATCCGAATAGGCAATGCCCAGGTGTCGCTGGAGCGGCGCGAAGTCTTTGTCGACGGCAAGCCGATCCTGTTGGGTGGGCGCGCTTTCGACGTGCTGGCCACGCTGATCAGGGCCAAGGGCCGCGTGGTCGGCAAGGACGAGTTGTTCAGCCAGGTGTGGTCCGGCACGGTGGTCGAGGACAATAACTTGCAGGTGCAGGTGTCCTTGCTGCGCAAGGCCTTTGGCGACCGTAGCCTGATCCAGACCGTGCCGCGCCGGGGCTATCGCCTGGCCGCGCAGATCAGCCTCGAGGTGCCTGGTCAGGCACTGGGCAGGTCATTGCTGCGCAGCCTGGCCGAGACTGTCGAGCCGCTCGATGAGCGCGTGAATGTGCCGGTGCTGGTGGTGGATGACGACCCGTCGGTGCGCACCGCGTTGGGCCGGCTGTTGCGCTCGCAGGATATCCCGCACCACTTGTTTGCCAGTGCCGAGGCGCTGTTCGAGGCCCACCTGGAAACCCCCTGTGCCTGCCTGCTGCTGGACATGCACTTGCCGGGTACAAGCGGCTTGGAGGTACAGGATGCGCTGTGCCGGCTGGCGCTGCCCTGGCCGATTGTGTTCATGACTGGTTTCGGCACCATCCCGATGACCGTCCAGGCCATGCGCGCCGGCGCGGTGGAGTTTCTGACCAAGCCGTTCGATGAAGACCAGTTGCTGACCCTGCTGCAGGCAGTGCGCGCCCGGGCCGTGGCCGAAGGCCGCAAGTGGCTGCAGGCGCGGCAGGTCGAGGAAAAGTACCAGCGCTTGACTCAGCGTGAGCGCCAGGTCTTCTCGCTGGTGGCAGGCGGCTTGTCGCACAAGCAGATCGCCAGGCAGATCGGCACCAGCGAGGTGACGACCAAGGTTCACAAGAAGAACATCATGAACAAGATGCAGTCCCGCTCGCTGCTGGAGCTTGCGGCCATGCACAACCTCCTCGGAGCGCGGACTGCGAGCCTGGGCGGCGCATGAACAGAGGGGTGTGCATCGTCGACGACGATGCCTCGGTGCGCAAAAGCCTGGCCAACCTGCTGCGCTCGGCGGGGTTCGAGACCTTGTCGTTTTCCGCCGGGCACGCATTCCTGGCCTCGCCACTGGCGGGCGAGGCGGGTTGTGTGTTGCTGGACCTGAAGATGCCGGGGATGAGCGGGCTGGAGGTACAGCGTGAGCTGGCACAGCGGGGGAGGCGCTTGCCGGTGATCTGCATGTCGGCACATTGGGATGATGGCTCGGTACGGGCAGCGATGGGCCTTGGGGCACTGGCCTGCCTGGGCAAGCCGTTTTCTGAAGAGGTGCTGCTGAAGGTGGTTGAAGAGGCTTTGGCTGGCGGTCAGTGAGGTATGGCTGTGCCGGCCTCTTCGCGGGTAAACCCGCGCCTGCAGGGGGCATCACAGCCCTGGCAATCTAACTGCTCCCCGGCCGGTACTGCAGGGCCTCGGCCAGGTGCGTCCGGCCAATCGTCTCGCATCCCTCCAGGTCCGCCAACGTCCGCGCCACCTTCAACAACCGGTGCGCCGCGCGTAGCGACAAGGTCAGCCGCTCGCAGGCCCCTTCCAGCCAGACTTGGTCCGCCGCTACCAACCCACAGTGATGCCTTAAACCTTCAAGGTCGAGAAATGCATTCGCACACCCTTGTCGCCTGTGCTGCAGCTCCCGCGCTTCAGCCACCCTGACGGCGACATCGGCACTGGTTTCACCGCAAGGCTGGTTGTTCAATGTAGTGCTCTCGCGAGCCACGGTCAGGTGCAGGTCGATGCGGTCCAGCAGTGGCCCGGACAGCTTGTTGCGATAGCGCGCGATCTGCTCGGTGCTGCAACGGCAGCGGCCAGTGGGGTCGCCCAGGTAGCCGCAAGGGCAGGGGTTCATCGCCGCCACCAGCTGGAAGCGCGCGGGGAAACGCACTTTGTCGCGGGCACGGGCAATCACGATTTCACCTGACTCCAATGGCTCGCGAAGCACTTCCAGTACGCGCCGCTCAAACTCCGGAAGTTCGTCGAGAAACAACACGCCCTGATGGGCGAGCGTGATTTCACCTGGTTGCGGTCGGCTACCGCCACCGACCAGCGCCGGGCCGGACGCAGAGTGATGGGGGTGGCGAAAGGGGCGCTGTGGCCAGCTGTTCAGCGGCGCTTTCCCGCTGACCGACTGGATTGCCGCCACTTCCAGCGCTTCGTGCTCGTCCAGCGGTGGCAGCAGCCCGGGCAGGCGGCTGGCGAGTAAGGTCTTGCCGGTGCCGGGCGGCCCGGTGAACAACAGGTTGTGCGCCCCGGCCGCAGCCAGCAGCAAGGCACGCTTGGCTGCCAGTTGGCCCTGCACTTCGCTCAGGTCCGGGTAGGGGCGTTGCTGCAGGATCAGGCCGTTGGCTGCGTAGGGCGGCAGCGGCACCTGGCCGTTCAGGTGGGCGACCAACTCCAGCAGGTGGCCCACCGCATACACCACCAACCCGCCGGCCAGGCTGGCTTCCTCGGCATTTTCCCGTGGTACCACCAGCGCCCGGCCTGCTTCGCGTGCCGCCAGTGCTGCAGGCAGCACGCCCTGCACCGGGCGCAATTTTCCCGACAGCGCCAGTTCGCCCAGGCATTCCATATCGACCAGGGTGGCAATCGGCACCTGGCCGTCGGCGGCGAGGATGCCCAGGGCGATGGCCAGGTCATATCGGCCGCCATCCTTGGGCAGGTCGGCGGGGGCGAGGTTCTGGGTAATGCGCCGCTGCGGGTACTTCAGCCCGGAGTTGACGATGGCGCTGCGCACCCGGTCCTTGCTTTCCTTGACTGTGGTTTCCGGCAGGCCGACCAGGGTGAGATGAGGCAGGCCGTTGGTCAGGTGGGTTTCGACGCTGACCGCCGGTGCCTGCACGCCTACCTGGGCGCGGCTGTGGACGAGGGCTAGGGACATGAACACTCCGTTGTTGCTGGAAAATGCCGCTTCCTGCGGCTGGGCAAAGAATAGCCAGTGCTGCCACGGCAGGCGCAACAAGTGTGCGTCGTGGTTTTTCAGGGCAGGGGTTTTCCCTGCGTTTTCATGGGCTTCGGCAAAAATGGATCCAATAGGTTTTGCGCAGTCGTCAGGTATGACTTAGTGTTGTTGGGTAACCGCAGTTGCCATGGGATGGCCCTGCGTCTTCTTTCAAATGGACTTGAGGTATTGCTCCGTGCAAACGCTCGCCCGCACGCGCCAGGTAATCCGCGAACTGGTGCAGGCCAGTGCATTCATTGAACTCAACCGCTTTTTCGACAGGCTCGAGGCTCAGTGGCGTCAGGCCCCGTCCGGCGAGTTCCCGGCCTACCTGGCGGCCATCGAAGGGCACATGCTGCTCGACCAGGAAAACCTGAGTGACAAGGCCCTGAGCCAAGTGCTCAGAGCCTGGATTGACGCGTGCCCCAGGGCTTACCACCCACAAGTGGTAATGGGTATGCACTGCTTCCACCGGGCCTGCCAGGTGCAGGTTGATGGCCCACGCAACGCTGCACGCTTGCTGGCGGTCGCGCAAATTTGTGAATCCGCCACTGCGCACCTGTTGCTTGCAATGGACCGCTCTGCGCACCCCGTGGCAGCGGCCATTGGCATGCTGCGCATCAGTGCGCAGTTCCATGAGCCTGGTTGGTTGCTGCAACTGTTTCAGGGGGAGCCTGCACGCTTCAGGCCCAGTGCCCATGCCGATGTAGAGGTACAGGAAGCTGCAGCGCCGTTGCTGGTGAGGCATGGGCTGTTGCCCGTGGCCGAGCTGCCTCAGTCGCTGCCGCGCTACCTGGGCAAGCGGGTCGACCATGAAAGCGAGGACCCTCGCTATTACTGGCTGCGCCATGCGCTGATCGCCCGCCCCGGCTGCTTCGAAGCGATCCAGGCCCTTGCTGTGTACCTGCTGCCCCGCTGGGGCGGCAGCCTCGATGCGTTCGAGCTGTTGGTCAATGGCCCGTTATGCGCAACCTGGGACGAGCGTTTGCGTAATGCGCTGCATTGGATGGCCGTCGAAGGCCGGCTGATGCTGCCACAAGCTTATCCGTTGCAGGCCGTCGCCGACTGGCAGCACGTGTTCGAAGACTGGTCACAACGCCCGTTGAGGCCCAGGGAACGTGCTGTCGTTCTGGCATGGCGGGGGGCGCTGCGCAGCAGGGCATCCGGCGACCATGCTGGCGCTATGCGCGACTTTGCCGCGAGCTTGGCGTGCAATGCCGATCTCGGCGCCATCCGCGCCATGGGCGTGCCGTTTCGCTGTTTGGCTGAGCTGATACTGCGCAATGGCATGGCAGATGAGAGGCAACTGTTACACAGCGCCATTGAGCGCCTGTGTGACGGCGTTTCACATGCTGCTGCCTGTGCATTACGTGCTGTCGGGCACCGTTTCGGGCTGTGGGCGCTGCCAAGCTCGGCCGAGCAGGCAAGGCTATGGTTGCAACGGGCGGTAAGTCGCCAGTTCGCGGGCCAGGCACCGGGGTTCGAAGTGCTTGAAGTGGCGCGATTGCTGTGGGCAGCCAACCGGCATGAAGTGGCCTGCTACCTGTATGAACGCTGCGCCGAACTGAACCTGCCGGGTGCTGCCCTGGCCTTGTATGAGCTGCACCATGGCGGCCTGGCCAACACCCCGGCGCATTACCTGGATGACGAGGCAGCCGGGTACTGGCTGCAGCGTGCGGTGGAGACGGGCAGCAGGCAGGCCAAATACAACCTGGCCTGCCTGCGCATGGACGGCGATGAGGATTTGAACGAGCGCAGTGCCATGCTGGCGGTCAGACGCCTGCTTGTCGACGCGCTGGGCTACGGGCAGACCAATGCGTGTGCGCGGTTACACCTGGGGATTTTGTTACGCCGGTTTGGTGAGGCGCAGGAGCGAAGTGAGGCGGTTGCTTACCTGCTGAGCCTGGTCGAGCACCCGGACCCGTGGCTTGCAGGGCGTGCCAGCGCCGAACTGGGGCTGGCCTGGATGCAGGGACGTGGCACCCGCAAGCAAAGCCGCTTTGCCGCCATTCAATGGGTCAACCGAGCGGCCAGCTTGCAACCGAGGGATTCGGCCATTGGTGATATCCAGGCCCAGGTCCTCAATTCGCACAGTCGGGTAAAGACGTTGTTTACTCAGTGCGGGGCGGCATTGTTCCGCGGCACACTGCATGCAAGTGAGCTACCACCGAAACAGACCTTTACCCACGCCGAGTCGTTGCGGGTTCAACCCGCATCGGACGGGCTCAGGCGCGCACGTAAACCCAGGCTGTCAGGCCCGATGCAAGGGTGACAGCGACGCGCTTGTAGTCGGCAACTTCATAGCGGTCCGCCGCTGCCAGTTCGTCTTCGCTGATCTGAAAGACCATGCCGGCGACGCTGTCGTTGGCCTGGCTGCTGGGGGAAACGATGGGATGATGGGTCTTGCCGCTGGTCGCCAGTACGTCCGGGTCAGTGATCTCGACCCAGTCCATGCGGTAGCCAGGCATACGGTCGGCCTGGCCGTTCAGCTCACGGCCAAAGTTTGCCAGTTGCACGGCTTTATCCTGCAAGGTGCCGTAGGAAAACAACAGTACCGAGTATGCGCTGGAGGGCTGCATTCATTCATCCTGTGAAGTTGGGTTCAGCCGGGCTTCCAGCTCGGCTACCTGTTTTTCCAAGGCTTCGAGGCGCGCCCGGGTGCGCGCCAGTACGACCATCTGGCTGTCAAATTCATCGCGGCTGACCAGGTCCAGCTTGCTGAAGGCACCTTGCATCAACACTTTGAACTGGCTTTCCAGTTCCGCACGGGGCTGGGCGGCATCGCTGCTGAACAGGCGCGAGGCCTGGTCGCTCAGGGCATCGAGAAGGGCTTTGGGCGCAAGCATGGGGCTGTCCACTGAAACTGAGAAATGGCCGCCAGTGTAGCACGCACAAACCTGGCGCCTGAGTGCACATTGGCCTTTGTAGGAATGGCCTTGCGTGGCGATTGGGCTGCACAGCGGCCCTGGCAATATCGGCATCAAGGCACAAATCGTAGGGCACTTCGCAGCCCCATCGCGACGCAAGGCCGCTCCCACAAAGATCGCGTGCGGTTTTCAATCAGTTGCACATTTTTCGCGCAGCTTGCTCCACCTCGGCGCACCGAAATTGTGCATGTTTCCGATGCTGGCGACTGGCCAATCCCGACAAAATCACATAACGCTCTGTTTTTCGGCGCTTTGTCCGAACTGGCAAGGTTTCTGCAAAGACCTGTACGAGCCATGCACTGAAGCAGTTCCTTGTGACCAGGCAGTGCGCACGCGGAGCCGGATGCCGACGACGCGTTACAAAGCCAACCGCTGCGCTTAGACTTGAGACGGGTTTGTTTTCCTGGGGCAAGTCCACCAAATCGGGAGAGAGTTTCATGAAGCTAGTCACAGCCATCATCAAGCCGTTCAAGCTGGACGACGTGCGCGAGTCGTTGTCGGAAATCGGCGTGCAGGGCATCACCGTCACCGAAGTCAAAGGTTTCGGTCGGCAGAAGGGCCATACCGAGCTGTATCGCGGTGCTGAATATGTGGTCGATTTCCTGCCCAAGGTGAAGATCGATGTCGCCATCGATGACAAGGACCTTGATCGGGTAATCGAAGCCATCACCAAGGCAGCCAACACCGGCAAGATTGGTGACGGCAAGATTTTCGTGGTGAATCTGGAGCAGGCAATCCGCATCCGTACCGGCGAAACCGATACCGACGCGATTTAAGCAGCAACAAAGCCTCACCAAACCCAACGCCCCAGGAGAAAACAACATGACTCTGCGTAAGATCGCAGGGCTAGGAGCCCTATTGTCCCTCGTAATGCCCGGGCTTGCCCTGGCAGAGGAAGCTGCCCCAGCGCTGAACTCCGGCGACACCGCCTGGATGCTGACCGCAACGGCGCTGGTGCTGTTCATGACCATTCCAGGCCTGGCCCTGTTCTATGGCGGCATGGTGCGTTCCAAGAACGTGCTGTCGGTGATGATGCAGTGCTTTGCAATTACCGGCCTGATGAGCATTCTCTGGGTCGTCTACGGCTACAGCATGGCCTTCGATACCGCCGGTATGGAAAAGGGCGTGCTCAACTTCAACTCTTTCGTTGGCGGCTTCTCCAAGGCCTTCCTCAGCGGCGTCACGCCCAACAGCCTGACCTCGGCCACCGCGCTGTTCCCTGAAGCGGTGTTCATCACCTTCCAGATGACGTTCGCCATCATCACCCCGGCCTTGATCGTCGGCGCCTTTGCCGAGCGCATGAAGTTCTCGGCGATGCTGGTATTCATGGGTATCTGGTTCACCCTGGTGTATGCGCCGATCGCACACATGGTGTGGAGCGGTGACGGTGCCCTGATGTGGGACTGGGGCGTACTGGACTTCGCTGGCGGCACCGTGGTGCATATCAACGCCGGTATCGCAGGCCTGGTCTGCTGCCTGGTACTGGGCAAGCGCAAGGGCTACCCGACCACGCCGATGGCCCCACACAACCTCGGCTATACCCTGATGGGCGCAGCGATGCTGTGGATCGGCTGGTTCGGTTTCAACGCAGGCTCTGCTGCTGCCGCCAACGGTACTGCCGGCATGGCCATGCTGGTGACTCAGATCGCGACCGCCGCCGCCGCCCTGGGCTGGATGTTCGCCGAGTGGGTCGGTCACGGTAAGCCAAGTGCTCTGGGCATCGCTTCGGGCGTGGTTGCTGGCCTGGTTGCCATCACCCCGGCTGCGGGCACCGTCGGGCCGATTGGTGCGCTGATTATCGGCCTGGTTTCGGGTGTGCTCTGCTACTTCTGCGCCACCACGCTCAAGCGCAAACTCGGCTATGACGATTCCCTGGATGCCTTCGGCGTGCACGGTGTTGGCGGCATCATCGGTGCCATCCTCACGGGTGTGTTCGCGGCCCCGGCGCTGGGCGGCTTCGGTACCGTCACCGACATCGGCATGCAAGTCTGGATCCAGGCCAAAGGTGTGATTTTCACCGTGGTCTACACCGCCATCGTCACCTACGTGATTCTCAAGGTGCTGGATGTGGTGATGGGCCTGCGGGTCAACGAAGAAGAAGAGTCGGTCGGCCTCGACCTGGCTCAGCACAACGAACGCGGCTACAACCTGTAACTGCGACGCGGTAAAAAATTGCCCGGCTTGCCGGGCATTTTTTTGCCAGTTTTTCAGCATTTCCCGCACGGCAAACGGTTTATTCGGCACGTTCGTGACGTAGGTAAAAAACTTACAAGCCACAGGGCGTTTATGGTGCTTTGCTTTTTCCACGGGCGCGCTAGAATGCGCGCCGAAGGGTGTTTGACGAGTAGTCCACACACTTCGCCAGCCTTTGCTAGGCTTGCCAATAGCGTGTGGCCAGCAGGGGCTAATGGATTTGTCAGGTCCTGCCAGGAGCAGGGCCTGCTGGGTGCCGCCTCCCATCAGGAGTGCCGACCCAAGGGCAGTGGCCTAACCCACGGCCAGTTGAATTTTCACTGGTGGCTGCCGGTCTACGGCTGCACTGGTCTATAACCAACCTGCTTTTCGCAAGTCATGAGGTAGAACATGAGCGACGACGATCTGGAAAATGATGACCTCGAAGTAGGCGACGAAGACGAGGGTGATGAGGTCCTTGAAGGGGCGGCTGACGACGGCGTGGAAGACGCTGGCGATGACGACAGCAGCCCGGCACCCGTTGCCAAGGGCAAATCCAAGGCAGCAGTCTCGGTAGACGAGATGCCGAGCATGGAAGCCAAGCAGAAAGAGCGTGATGCACTGGCCAAGGCGATGGAAGAATTCCTTTCTCGTGGTGGCAAGGTGCAGGAAGTCGAGGCCAACGTGGTCGCTGACCCGCCCAAGAAGCCGGACAACAAGTACGGCAGCCGCCCTATCTGAGTGGCTGATCGCAAAAAAGCCCGCCGTCGCTGCGGGCTTTTTTACGCCTGTGGGTTTTGTGTTGCCCGTGCCGGCCTCTTCGCGGGCATGCCCGCTCCCACAGGTTCACCACAGGGTTCAGGACCTGCGCGGTCCCTATGGGAGGGGGCGTGCCCGCGAATGGGCCGCAAAGCGGCCCCGTCAGCGCCAGCGTGCAAGCACGTCAGGTAGTTGCGACAGGCGCTGGATCTCGGCGTCCGGCGCCTGATCGCCAGCCCAGGCCTTGCCTTGCGGGTTGAACCACACCGCCCGCAACCCGGCGCGCTGGGCACCGGCAATGTCATCGCCAGGGTGATCGCCGATGTGCACTGCCGCACCCGCGTCCACCTCGCCGCGGCGCAACGCTTCAAGGAATGGTGCAGGGTCTGGTTTGCCGATGCCCAGGTCCTCGGCGCACAGCGCAAAGCGGAAGTAATCCGCCAGCCCTAGCCGGCTGACGTCGGCATTGCCGTTGGTGACCACGCCCAGGATGTATTGATGGCGCAAGATTTCAAGTACCGGCTGCACCTCTGGGAAGATCTCCACCTGGTGGCGGGCATGCAGGAACACTTCGAAGCCTTCGTTGGCCAGCGTCTGTGCGTGCTGCTCGCTGTAGCCGACCTCTTCCAGGGCATGAAACAGCACGCGCCTGCGCAGGGCACTGATGCGGTGCTTGAGGCCGGGCTCTGCTTGCACCAGGCGCTCGCGGATGGCGAACAGGTGTTCCACCGGCACACTGCCGAGGGTGGGTGCGTTGGCCTCGAGCCAGTCGCGCAGCACGACTTCCGCGGTAGCAATCACCGGCGCGGTGTCCCACAGGGTATCGTCGAGGTCGAAGGTGATCAGCTTGATGCTCATGAGTCTGTGCCTTTGCTGCGTTTGGCCCGAGGGTGGGCGCTGTCGTACACCGCGGCCAGGTGCTGGAAGTCCAGGTGGGTGTAGATTTGCGTCGTGCTGATGTCGGCGTGGCCGAGCATCTCCTGCACCGCGCGCAGGTCCTGGGATGATTCCAGCACATGGCTGGCGAAGGAATGGCGAAGCATGTGCGGGTGCAGGTGTTGGCCCAGCTCACGCTCACCGGCGGCCTTTACCCGCAGCCGAACTGCCTGGGGGCTGATGCGATTGCCCTGGCGGGTGATGAACACTGCACGGTCGCGTGGGTTGCCGATGCCGCGCAAGCGGTACCAGGCCTGCAACGCCTCGCGAGCCTTGCGACCCACCGGCAGTACGCGGGCTTTTCCACCCTTGCCCAGTACCTGCACCAGGCCGGCGGCGAGGTCGAGGTGATCAAGATCGAGGTTGGTCAGTTCCGATAGGCGTAGGCCTGAGGAATAGAACAGCTCGAGGATCGCCTGGTCACGCCGGGCAATGAAGTCGTCGTCGACGCCACCATCGAGCAGCTGCAGTGCGCGATCGGTATCCAGTACCTTGGGCAGCCGACGCTCACCTTTGGGTGCGCTCAGGCCGGTGGCCGGGTCGTGCTGGCACAGGCCTTCGCGGTTGAGGTAACGGTACAGGCCGCGTACTGCCGACAGCAGGCGTGCCAGGCTGCGCGGGGACTGGCCATGGTGGTGCAAGCGGGCGATCAGCTGGCGCAGTTGCTGGATTTGCAGCGCCTGCCACTCGGCAATGCCGTGTTCTTTGCAGTAGGCGATGACTTTTTCCAGGTCGCGACGGTAGCCCAGCAAGGTGTGCTCCGACACCTGGCGCTCGTTGCGCAGGTGTGCGCAATAAGCCTCCAGCTGGCGTTTCATCAGCGTACCGAGCGCAGGGTCTGGGTAACGCGTGGCACAACGCGGCCGAGCACTTCGGCGATATAGCCGAGGAAAAGGGTGCCGACGCTGCTCTTGTAGTGTTGCGGGTCGCGGCTGCCGATGGCCAGAACCCCATGCAGCCCTTGGTACTCAAGAGCTGCCACGGCGCTGGAGCCTACTTCTCGGCGCTGTTCTTCACCGAACAGGAAAGCCAGCTCGTGCTCGCGCAGGTTGCCACTGACGGTCTTGCCACCGCCCAGCAGGGCACCGATGGCTTGCTGCGCCTCGGCATTGCTGACCCAGCGCCCCACCGGCGCGACGTTGTCGCCGAACAGGATCAGGCTGACGAAGGGCACCTGGAATTCCTGGCGCAGGCTGTCTTCGACCGCCATTACCACTTCTTCCAGGCTGCCGGCATCGAGCAGGTCAAGGATCAGCCGGCGGGTCTTGTCGAACAGCCGGTCGTTGTCGCGGGCCACGTCCATCAGTTGCGACAGGCGATGGCGCATTTCGATGTTGCGGTCACGCAGCAGCTTGAGCTGGCGTTCCACCAGCGACACGCTGTCTCCTCGCTGGTGCGGGATGTGCTGTTCGATCAGCAGCTCGTCGTGCTCGGCGAAGAAGGTGGGGTGGGCGCGCAGGTAGGCGACCACCGCTTCGGCATCGAGCTCGGCGGACTGCTTGGGTACAACCTTGGGCTGATCGGTCATGGCGGTTACTCGTTTAGAGACGAACCTGTCCTTCGTAGACGCGTACGGCCGGGCCGGTCATCATCACGGGCTTGCCGGGGCCGGCCCATTCGATGTGCAGGCGACCACCGGGCAGGTCGAGGGACACCGGGGAATCCATCCAGCCCTGGCTGATCGCCGCCACGGCTGCGGCGCAGGCGCCGGTGCCGCAAGCCTGGGTTTCGCCGGCGCCGCGCTCCCACACGCGCAGGTTGGCGCGGTGGCGGTCGATGACTTGAATGAAGCCGGCATTCACCCGCTGTGGGAAGCGTGGGTGGTTTTCGATCTTCGGGCCCAGCTCATGCACAGGCGCAGTAAACACGTCGTCTACACGCAGCACGGCGTGCGGGTTACCCATGGACACGGCGGCTATCGAGTACAACTGGCCGTCAACTTCCAGTGGGTAGCTTGGCGCCTGTGCATCGGCGACAAAGGGAATTTCGGCAGGGATGAAGCGCGGCGGGCCCATGTTGACACTCACCTGGCCGTCGTTCTGCACGTCCAGCACGATGATGCCGCTCTTGGTTTCCACGCGGATGCGCTTTTTCGCGGTCAGGCGCTTGTCCAGCACAAAGCGGGCAAAGCAGCGCGCACCGTTGCCGCATTGCTCGACCTCGGAGCCGTCGGCGTTGAAGATGCGGTAGCGGAAGTCCACTTCCGGGTTGTTCGGCGCCTCGACGATCAGCAACTGGTCAAAGCCGATGCCGGTGTGACGGTCACCCCATTGCTTGGCGTGCTTGGGCTGAATGTGCGCGTGCTGGCTGACCAGGTCCAGGACCATGAAGTCGTTGCCCAGCCCATGCATCTTGGTAAAACGCAGCAGCATGGGCTTACTCCGGCAGCAGGCTTTCGCCAGCATACAGTTCGGCGACGGTCTCGCGGCGGCGTACTTCGAACGCCTGGTCGCCGTCGACCAGGATTTCAGCGCAACGGCCGCGGGTGTTGTAGTTGGAGCTCATGACAAAACCATAGGCGCCCGCGGACTCTACGGCCAGCAGGTCACCTTCGGCCAGGTTGAGTACGCGGTCCTTGCCGAGGAAGTCGCCAGTCTCGCAGATAGGGCCGACCAGGTCATAGGCACGGCCTTCGCCTGCACGTGGCTTGACCGCGCTGACACCCATCCAGGCCTGGTACAGGGCCGGGCGGATCAGGTCGTTCATCGCTGCATCGATGATCGCGAAGTCCTTGTGTTCGGTGTGCTTGAGGTATTCCACGCGGGTCAGCAGCACGCCAGCGTTGGCGACGATGTAGCGGCCAGGCTCGAACACCAGGGCCAGGTCGCGCTCGCCCACGCGTTCGCGGATGGCCTTGATGTAGTCGGCCACCCGTGGTGGCTGTTCGTCGCGGTAGCGCACGCCGACACCGCCACCCAGGTCCAGGTGGCGCAGGTGTATGCCGCACTCGGCCAGGCGGTCGACCAGCACCAGCAGGCGGTCGAGGGCGTCGAGGAATGGCTCGACGGTGGTCAGTTGCGAGCCGATGTGGCAGTCGACACCGACCACTTCCAGGTTCGGTAGCTGTGCGGCGCGTACGTAGATGGCCTCGGCATCGGCAATGGCGATGCCGAACTTGTTTTCTTTAAGGCCGGTGGAGATGTACGGGTGGGTACCGGCATCGACGTCCGGGTTGACCCGCAGCGACACCGGGGCAACCTTGCCCATTTCGGCGGCGACTACTTGCAGGCGCTCCAGCTCGTCGGTGGATTCGACGTTGAAGCAGTGCACGCCAACTTCCAGGGCACGGCGCATGTCTTCACGGGTTTTGCCAACGCCGGAGAACACCACGCGGTCGGCACGCCCGCCAGCGGCCAGTACACGCTCCAGTTCACCACCGGAGACAATGTCAAAGCCTGCGCCCAGGCGCGCCAGCACGTTCAGCACGCCAAGGTTGGAGTTGGCCTTGACCGCGAAGCACACCAGGTGCTCGGTGCCTTGCAGGGCGTCTGCGTAGCTACGGTACTGGGCCTCGATGTGGGCGCGCGAGTACACATAGGTGGGGGTGCCGTAACGTTCAGCAATGGCCGACAGGGCCACGCCTTCCGCGAACAGCTCACCGTCGCGGTAGTTGAAAGCGTTCATCTGGTTTCCTTACTGCGCTGGCGACTGCTCGGGCTCGGGCTCGGACTGCAGCTCGGGCTGCTGTTCTTGTACCGGGGCCGGCTTGGCTTTTGGCTGGTGCTGGTGCGACGTGTGCGCTTTGCCGTTATCGCCATCTTCAGGCAGATACAGCGGGCCTTTCTGGCCACAGGCCGAAACGAGGCAGGCAACAGCGACCAGCGCCGCGAAGGAGGAAATCAGGCGCTTCATGGGTGAAATCCTTAGAAAAATGCAGTATTGCGCCCGAGTATACCGAGCGACCGGCGGCTTGCCTATGCAAGGACCGGTCCGCCGGGCGGGCTATGCTTAGCCTCTGCGCAGCCCCCCGTAGGAGCGGGCTTGCCCGCGAAGAGGTCGGTGAACGCAACGGCTAAACCTTTGCATTCGGCGGCAAGCGCCCGTATCTTGCCCGGCTTGCCTGTAACGCAGCCAATTTCGAGGTTCCTGCAATGAGTTTGAGTGAAGCGCGTTTCCATGATCTGGTCGACGCGACCCAACAGGCCCTGGAAGATCTGTTCGACGAGAGCGGTCTGGACCTGGACATGGAGAACTCCGCCGGTGTCCTGACCGTCAAGTTCGAGGGCGGCGCCCAGCTGATCTTCAGCCGTCAGGAGCCATTGCGCCAGCTGTGGCTTGCCGACCGCTCCGGTGGTTTCCACTTCGATTACGACGAAGACAGCGGCAAGTGGGTGTGCGAAAAGAGCGAAGAGTTGCTGGGTGAAATGCTCGAGCGTATCGTCTGGGAGCGGGCCGGCGAGAAGCTGGACTTCGACGAAATCTGACATGAGTAGCGCCCAGGCCCGGCCGCCCAAGCCGCTTTATAGCAACGTCAGCCCTGCAGTGCCGTCACCGTGCATCAGCGTATGCCGGCTGGACGAACAGCGGGTGTGCACCGGTTGCCATCGGCATGTCGAGCACATTCGCGAATGGCGCTCGGCCGATGACGAACGGCGCCGTCAGATCTGCCGCGAGGCCCAGGTCTTGCGCGAGCAGCGCTAAGGCACACTGAGCGCAGGGGCTTGAGTATTTGCCCGGCTGTGGTAGTGTCGGGTTCTGCGTCGGTGACGCCAAAGCCTTCTCAAACCCCGCCCTTGGGCGGGGTTTTGCTTTATTTGCACATTGAAAACTGCCTGTTCAAAGGAGTCTGACTGGATCATGAGCACCAAGCCTTCCCTCATCCTCACCCGATTGGACGTACAACGTCTGGAGCGTCTGATCGACAGCCTCGACGAGAGTACGCCGGGTGTGCTCGCCCTGCAGGACGAGCTTGACCGCGCCGAGCAGGTGGTCGGTCACGAGGAAGTGCCGGCGGGCGTGGTGACCATGAACTCGCGGGTGCACTGCCGTGAGGAAGCCAGCGGCAAGGACTACCACCTGACACTGGTGTACCCCAAGGATGCCGGGCCGGAAGGCAAGGTCTCGATCCTGGCGCCGATTGGCTGCGCTTTGCTGGGGCTGTCGGTGGGCGAGCAGATCGACTGGCCGGCACCGGGGGGCAAGACCCTCAAGCTGAAGCTGCTGGAAGTGGAGTACCAGCCGGAGGCGGCGGGCGATTACGACCTGTAAGGGCCAGGGGGCCGTTTCGCGGCCCGTTTGCAGCGCAAGGCTGTTGCTACAGAGAGATGCACTCTTTTGTCGCCGCCTTGTGCTGCGAGTTCAGGCGCCCTCCGCCAAAACCTGCTCCAACCCCTCATTCAGAGCCTGCTCCAGCACCCGCTTGTAGCTCAGGTAGGCCTGCGTTGCCCCCAGCCGGTCATCCAGCAACTCGGACAAATCCAGGTCGGTGATATAGCACCGGTACTGCGCTGTGCCACGGCGCTGACCGATGATCTGCCTGGCCACCACCGCATACAGCTGCTCACCATGTTCCAGCTCGGAAAACTCCTGCTGGTCGCAGTACAGCGTCACATGCGCCACGCCCGCTACACCCGCCTGGATAATCGCCTGTACCTCATAGTAAGGCTGGTCGCTGCCCTCGGCCGGGGCCAGGCGCGGCTCGATGTTGCGTGCCTTGCCTGGGCCGGTGGGCAGCAGCTGCGCGTAGTGGATATCCAGCGAGGCGGGTCGCAGGCTATCGAGGGGCAGGCGGGCATCGCGGCGCATCACCACCGAGCGCAGAAAACGTTGCAGTGGCAACAGCAGATGCGCTTCGTCATGCAGCGGCAGGCGTTGTTGCCACAATGCGTTGTATTCATCCAGCACATACACATCGGCCCAGCCGCCCTGCAGGCGGTAGAACACCTGAATGCAGGCTGGCCGGCCTTGCTCCAGCACCAGGCGCAGGTCGTGGTCCTGCAGCGCATTGGCATCCAGGTACAGCGGGCTGTAGGTGCCTCGCTCTTCGCCCAGGTAGGCCAGTAGCGCCTCATGCTCGGCCAGGGTCGTCAGGCTGACATGCTCGGGTAACAGCTCCAGCACATGGGTGTGGTGGGCCACTTGCAGCAGGTAGCGGTGGTGGAGCCCTTGATCCCGCAGCAGCTGGGCGGTGTCGAAAATTTCCTCTACGCGCTGGCCGATCGGCTGGGCGCGGCTTTGGCAGAAGCAGCGTACTCGCACCCTTGGCCGGTGGCCGCGCTGCGCCGGGCTGTTGAGGAAGTCGCGCAGGCAGCGCACCAGCGCGTGTTCACCGTCATAGCGCTGGACCAGCACCTCGTTCCAGCTGTTGACGGTGACCTGGTCCAGGGTCAGCACCAGGTTTTCGCGCACGCCAGCGTAGCTCAACGCGTCGGTGCGCTCTGTGGTCATCAAAACGTTCAGCTCGCGGTGGTGGCGCAGCGGGTCGACGCCGACGTTGACCAGCAACAACACCTCATCGGCAACGCTGGGCTGCAAAAGGCGCACTTCGCTGACGGTCGGCAAGGGCAGGGGGACACTTTGCCGCAGACAGCCCAGCAGGTTGAACAGCTCGAATTCCCCAAGGTCGCTGGCCCCTGGATGCAGCGCCATGCGGGTGCTGCTGTCGATCACTCCGTTGCGATGGGCCCAGGTCAGCAGTTCGAGTAGCTCGCGGCAGCGTTTGATCGGGCTGAAGTGCTGCACCTCATGGGTGCTCAGGTTGCCGCTGTACAGCTCCCAGTGGTAGCTGCCCGGCTCCTTGCGGTTGGGTGCCTGGACCAGCGTCAGGGTGCCTTCGGCGAGGTCAGGGGCGATGCCGGGGTTAATCACTTCGACCTTGCCGGCGCGGCGCTCGAAGGCTGCGTACAGGCGCCGGCCCAGCACATTGAGGTCGCGCTGGTCGGCGCGGCTGCTGGCGTTCTGGGTGCGAGCGAACTGGCTGAGGAAGCGATAACTGAGGTTAAGCTCGGCCACCAGCTCACGCCGCTCGACGGCAACCTGCTGCACTTTCCATTGGCTGCGGCTGTCCAGCAGGGCCAACTGGCGCTGGTCCCAGCCCCACTCGTCGGTCAGGCGCTGCAGCAGCCGGCGTTGCCAGCCATGGCTGCGGCCTTGGTCGCTGAGCTTCTTGTTCACCTTCAGGTACAGGCTGCGCCGTACCAGCTCCAGGCGCGCGGGTTCGCCGCGTTGCAGCAGGTAACGTTCGATGCGCCGGTAGACCATCACGTAGGGGTCCAGCTCGTCGAGGTCGAGCTGGTTGGCAAATACTGCCTGCTTGTAGTCCAGGCTCAGGCAGCGCACCGCAGGGTGTTCGCCGGCGTAGGCTTCGGTCAGCAGCAGTTTGAGCAGCGATTTGTAGGGCGAGTCGATGCCTTTGAACAATTGCCACAGGCCAGCGCCGACGAACTCACCGGGCGGAATGTGCGCCAGGTTGCCGAGGTCAAGGGCTTCCTGGCTGCGGATAAAGCGCTTGGACAGCAACGTCTGGGTGTAGCTGTAGTAGTTGTGTTCCTCGTACACCGGTACCAGCCACCACAGCGGCGTACGCCCGGCCAGCCACAGGGTGGTGCGGTAGAACTCGTCCAGCAGCAGGTAGTGCTGGGTGGTGCCGCAGTCGTCGGAGCCGAGCTGGCCATCGCGCTGACCCTGGGCGAAGCCCTGTGTGTCGATCAGGAAAAAGTGTGCTTCGGCGCCCAGGCTTGCCGCCCAGGCCTCCAGCAGCTGGCACTTGCGGCGCAGCTCACCCAGCAGCTGTTCGGGCAAGCCGGGTGCATGGCACACCCACAGGTCCATGTCGCTGTGCTCGGCCTGCGCCAGCGAGCCCAGGCTGCCCATCAGGAACAGGCCGTGGATCGGGCGTGGCGGGTTGCCATGCTGGGCCTTGTAAGTGAACGAGCGGGCCAGGCGTTGGGCATCGGCCACCAACTCGGCGCTTGGCTCGTAAGCCGATACGCCCGCAGGGGTGCTGCCGGAGACGTAACCCGGCAATAGCGGGTGGTTCACGTGAAACAGCAGCGGCAGCAACGACAGTACCTGTTGCTGGCGCGTTGACAGGCCTTCCTTTGCCCGCTGCAGTCGGCCCTGGTTGAGATGCAGGAAGCGCGCACGCAATGTCGCCAGGACCTTGCGGTCGATGCCTTCGTCCAGGTCAGGGCGGATTTCGTGAGGGTGGTTCATTGCGCGCTCGGGCAGGCCATTGAAGCTGTGGCGAGTTTAGCCTGAGTGGCGGGGTCGGATAAGCGGTAATTGAAATTCTGGCGCCATTTTTCCAGCGCTGGCCTGCTCCAGCTTTCGCTGCGCTTCAGGCATGATGGGCGCATTGAGTTCATGTAGAGAGTGTCCAATGCGTGTATGGATCGATGCCGACGCCTGCCCCAAGGCGGCCAAGGATCTGATCGTCAAGTTCGCCCTCAAGCGCAAGTTCGAGGTGGTGATGGTGGCGGGGCAGGCGGTGGCCAAGCCGGCGTTTGCGATCGTGCGTCTGATCGTGGTGCCCAGCGGCATGGATGCGGCCGACGATTACATTGTGGAACACGCCGTGCCTGGCGAGCTGGTGATCTGCAGTGACGTGCCGCTGGCCGACCGTCTGGTGAAAAAGGGCGTGGCCGCACTGGACCCGCGTGGGCGTGAGTTCGACGAGCGCAACATGGGCGACCGTTTGGCGGCACGCAACCTGTTCACCGAGCTGCGTGAGCAGGGTCAGGTGGGGGGCGGGCAGGCGGCCTATGGCGAACGCGAGAAACAGGCGTTTGCCAATGCACTGGACCGGATCATTGCCCGGCTCTCGAAAGGCTGAGCACTGACACGGCTCCTGTCGGCAACAGCCCAGCGTGGCGCGGTGGATGGCACCGACTCTGCCGGTGTTCGCGGGTGAACCCGTTCCTACAGGCGATTGCGCAGGCTTTTCAGATTTGAGCAAGACAGTTGCCCCACAGGTACCGCGTGACCTTGAAGCCTGCGCTGGACCTGTGGGAGCGGGCATGCCCGCGAAGAAGCCGACGCAGTAAGTTACTCGTGCGTCAGCTCCAGCACTCGGTCCACCAGCTTGTAGATCCCGCCCGCCGCCTCGCTGATCGACTTGGCCTCCATGTACGCCGGGGTCGTCACGAGCTTGCGCTGGGTGTCTTCGACAATATCGTGTACATCGCATTCTTCATGGGTGCCACCCATCTTTTCGACAGCCGCCGCAGTGCCGGCATCGCTCCCGATGGTGCAGACCACGCCCGGTCCATAGATCTTCGCCGCCAGCGCCGGCGAGATGCAGATCAGGCCAACGGGTTTGCAGGCGTCGGCAAAGGCTTCGGCCAAAGCCAGCACGTCTGGGTTCACGCTGCAATTGGCGCCTTCCACGGCAAAGTTGGAGAGGTTTTTTGCTGCCCCGAAACCACCCGGCACGATCAGCGCATCGAAGTCTTCGGCCTTGGCCTCACGGATATCCTTGACCTCGCCGCGGGCAATGCGCGCCGACTCCACCAGCACATTGCGCGATTCGGGCATTTCTTCGCCGGTCAGATGGTTGATTACATGCATCTGTGCGATGTTCGGCGCGAAGCACTGCACCTGCGCACCGCGCTGGTCGAGGCGCAGCAGCGTGATCACGCTTTCGTGGATTTCGGCGCCGTCATACACGCCACAGCCGGAAAGAATCACCGCTACTTTTTTTGTCATGCTCATTACTCCAGTGTCGAGGCGCTAAATGTCCTCTAGTTTGGCAGATGTCGCCATAGGGATTCCTGCGGGGGCGGCCTAATCTTGGTGGATAACGCCTGAGGTCGCGCCCATGGACCTGATACTGCTGGCCGTGCCGTTCTTTTTTGTGCTGATAGCCGTCGAGCTGGTCGCCGACCGCGTGCGCGGCCGGCACAATTTCACCCTGGCCGACTCGATCAACAGCCTGAGTACCGGCGCACTGTCGACCAGTACCGGCCTGCTGACCAAAGGCGTAGGGCTGGTCACCTATGCTCTGGTCTTCGAGCACCTGGCGCTGTTGCAATTGCCGGCGCAGGCAGGGTGGGTCTGGTTGCTGGCCTTTGTCCTGTACGACTTCTGCTACTACTGGCTGCACCGCCTGGGGCATGAGCGCAACGTACTGTGGGCTGCGCACTCGGTGCATCACCAGAGCGAGGAGTACAACCTCACCACGGCGCTGCGCCAGACCAGTAGCGGGTTCCTCTTCTCGTGGTTGTTCTACCTGCCGCTGGCGCTGCTGGGTGTGCCGCCACTGGTGTTCATCACCGTCGCCTCGCTCAACCTGCTGTATCAGTTCTGGGTGCATACCCGGCATATCCCTAAACTTGGCTGGCTGGAGTGGGTGTTGATCACGCCGTCCAATCATCGCGTCCACCATGCGCAAAACCCTGCTTACTTGGATCGCAATTACGGTGGTGTGTTCATTCTCTGGGACCGTCTGTTCGGCACGTTCAAGGAGGAGGACCCGGCCGAGCCGGTGGTGTTCGGGGTGACCACGCCGCTGGCCAGCTGGAACCCGCTATGGGCCAACCTGCAGTTCTATGCCCAGCTCTGGCACGACGCCCGGCGCACCACTAGCCTGTGGGACAAGCTGCGTATCTGGTTCATGCCTACCGGCTGGCGCCCGGCCGATGTGGCCGCACGCTACCCACAGGCCAAACAGGACTTGGCGCTGTTTCGCAAGTTCGAGATTGCCCTGGGGCGCGGGCAGCAAGCCTATGTGGCGGCGCAGTTCGTGGTTTATGTGGCCTTGGGCAGCTACCTGATGGATGTGGCCGACCGCGTGCCGGCCGCCGCGCTGGTGCTAGGCTGGTCACTGATGGCGTTTGGTTTGTTCGTGCTGGGCGCGTTGCTGGAGAACCGGCCCTGGTCTGCACGCCTGGAGCTGGCGCGGTTGTGTCTGAATGCGCCGGCATTGTACCTGGCCGGCGCCTGGGGCTTAGCGGTGGTCGCCCCGCTGGCCTGGTTTCTGCTCGTGGCTTACAGCCTGCTCAGCCTCTGGGGGCTGGGCCTGGCTCGCCGCCCTGCGCTCCGCGCGCAGAGTACGGAAGCGCCGGCGCAGCCACAGCAGGCCACCCAGCGCCACCAGGCCGCCAAGCACCCATAGCTCGTAACGTTTGACGTTGCCTAGCAAGCCTTCGAGGATGGCGCCGAAGTGGTAGGCGGCGGCGCCCAGGGCCACTGCCCAGATGCCCGCGCCAATCCCGTTCAGCAGCAGGTAGCGGCGTGGCGGGTAACCCGACAGGCCGATGGCCACCGGCATGACCGTGCGCAAACCATAGACAAAGCGGAAGCTCAGCACCCAGATATCGGGGTGGCGGCGGATATGGTCCAGCGCCCGGTCGCCCATTGCCTGCCAGCGCGGCTTGCGCGCCAGGATCCTGCGCCCGTGGCGTCGGCCCATGAAGTACCACAACTGGTCGCCCGCGTAGCTGCCGAAGAAGGCCACCAGGCACACCAGATTGATATCCATGTAACCGCGGAACGCAAGGAATCCCGCAAGCACCAGAATGGTCTCGCCTTCAAAGAAGGTGCCTAGAAAAAGGGCGAAGTAGCCGAAATCCTGCAGGAATTGTTGAAGCATTTTCTGAGGTGCTGGCGAAATGAACGCGCAGCCTACCCCTTCGCGCGCGTTCGTGAAAGTGTCCAAATGTGTCTCGACGTGAACATTTCCAGCGCAGACAATGCCAGAGGCCACTTGCCACGGCTTGCCCATGTGTGTAACACGGGCGTCATAATGGGCGCTTATCTTGCCGCTCAATAGATGATAGGGCGTTAACGTCCTCAGGAACGCCAGATGAATAATGAAGTGCTAAGCCCTGTCGCGATCAAGGATGCTCAGGAGCTTCCAGAAGAGATGCTGCAGACCCCGCCAGACCTGCCTCCGGTGGCCGAGCCTGTAGCGGAACAGGTGGTCGAACCTGTGGCTCCGGTGCCCGCGCCGTCCCCGGCCATCGCCGTCCCTGGCCTGGACGACAGCAGCCTGTACATTCATCGCGAACTCTCGCAACTGCAGTTCAATATCCGGGTGCTGGAGCAGGCACTGGACGAGAACTACCCGCTGCTGGAACGCCTCAAGTTCCTGTTGATCTTCTCCAGCAACCTCGACGAGTTCTTTGAGATTCGTGTCGCAGGCCTGAAGAAGCAGATCAACTTCGCCCGTGAACAGGCCGGCGCCGATGGCCTGCAGCCGCACCAGGCGCTGGCGCGTATCAGCGAACTGGTGCACATCGAGGTAGAGCGCCAGTACGCGATCCTCAACGACGTGCTGCTGCCAGAGCTGGAAAAGCACCAGATCCGCTTCATCCGCCGCCGCTACTGGACACCCAAGCTCAAGACCTGGGTGCGCCGCTACTTCCGCGACGAAATTGCCCCGATCATTACTCCGATTGGCCTCGACCCGACTCACCCGTTCCCGCTGCTGGTGAACAAGAGCCTCAACTTCATCGTCGAGCTCGAGGGGGTGGACGCCTTCGGTCGCGACTCGGGCCTGGCGATCATTCCGGCACCACGCCTGCTGCCGCGGGTTATTCGCGTGCCGGAAGAGGTGGGCGGCCCGGGCGCAAACTACGTGTTCCTGTCGTCGATGATCCACGCGCACGCCGACGACCTGTTCCAGGGCATGAAGGTGAAGGGCTGCTATCAGTTCCGTCTGACGCGCAACGCCGACCTGGCGCTTGACTCTGAAGAGGTCGACGACCTGGCCCGCGCGCTGCGCGGCGAGCTGTTCTCGCGCCGCTACGGTGACGCCGTGCGCCTGGAAGTGGCCGACACCTGCCCGAAACACCTGTCGGACTACCTGTTGAAGCAGTTCAGCCTCAGCGAAAGTGAGCTGTACCAGGTCAATGGCCCGGTCAACCTCACCCGCCTGTTCAGCATCACCGGCCTGGACAGCCACCCGGAGCTGCAATACACACCGTTCACCCCGGCGATCCCCAAGCTGCTGGCGAACGCTGACAACATTTTCAGTGTGATCAGCAAGCAGGACATCCTGCTGATGCACCCGTTCGAGTCCTTCACGCCAGTGGTCGACCTGCTGCGCCAGGCCGCCAAGGACCCGCACGTGCTCGCCGTGCGCCAGACCCTGTATCGCTCGGGGGCTAACTCGGAAATCGTCGACGCCCTGGTGGACGCAGCGCGTAACGGCAAGGAGGTCACTGCGGTGATCGAGTTGCGTGCGCGTTTTGACGAAGAGTCCAACCTGCAGATGGCCAGCCGCCTGCAAGCGGCCGGTGCGGTAGTGATCTACGGTGTGGTCGGGTTCAAGACCCACGCCAAGATGATGCTGATTTTGCGCCGCGAGCAGGGCGAGATCGTGCGTTATGCGCACCTGGGTACCGGTAACTACCACGCCGGCAACGCCCGCCTGTACACCGACTACAGCCTGCTGACCTCTGACGATGCGCTCACCGAAGACGTCGGCAAGCTGTTCAGCCAGTTGATCGGCATGGGCAAGACCTTGCGCATGAAGAAGCTGCTGCATGCGCCGTTCACCCTGAAAAAGGGCATGCTCGACATGATCGCGCGGGAAACCCAGTTTGCCCTTGAAGGCAAGCCGGCGCACATCATCGCCAAGTTCAACTCGCTGACCGACGCCAAAGTCATCAAGGCGCTGTACAAGGCCAGCCAGTCGGGCGTGAAAATCGACTTGGTGGTGCGTGGCATGTGCTGCCTGCGCCCGGGCATTCCGGGGGTTTCGCACAACATCCAGGTGCGCTCGATCATTGGCCGCTTCCTCGAGCACACGCGGGTGTTCTACTTCCTCAATGGCGGCGAAGAGCAGATCTACCTGTCCAGCGCCGACTGGATGGAGCGCAACCTCGACAAGCGTGTCGAGACCTGCTTCCCGGTGGAAGGCAAGAAACTGTTGCTGCGGGTGAAGAAGGAGCTGGAAGGCTACCTGACCGACAATACCCACGCCTGGACCTTGCAGCCGGACGGGCGCTACGTGCGCAGCACCCCGACCGGCAACCAGAACCCGCGCAGCGTTCAGGCGACCTTGCTGGAGCGCCTGAGCAACCCGGTCCTCAACGTACGCTGAGGACGAAGCCGACCCGGGCCAGCCACTCCGCCTCGTTGGCGAAGTCGGCCTGGGTCAGCTGGTTCTGCTCCAGCCAACCTTCAGGGAAGGCTACATCCAGGCTGTTGTCCCCGCCGTGCAGTTCTACCTTTGGCATTTGCTGAGTGCCGCGGATGTGGTGGAACAGGATGGCAAAGCGCAGCAGCACGCACAGGCGCAGCAGCTTGACCCCTTCATCACCCAGTTCGGCGTAACGGTCCTTGGGGATGTTGCGGCGGTGGCCGCGTACCAGCAGGGCCATCATCTGCTGATCTTCCCGGGAAAAGCCTGCCAGGTCCGAGTGCTCGATCAGATAGGCGCCGTGCTTGTGGTAGTGATAATGGGCAATGTCCAGCCCGATTTCGTGCACTTTCGCGGCCCAGCCCAGTAGATCGCGCCAGTTTCCGTCTTTCAGGTTCCAAGCGTCGGCCACCTGGTCGAATGCGTGCAACGCCTTGCGCTCGACGCGCGCAGCCTGGCCCTGGTCCACGTGATAGCGCTCCATCAGCGAGTTCAGGGTGCGTTCGCGCACGTCTTCGTGGTGGTGGCGGCCAAGCAGATCGAACAGCACACCTTCGCGCAGGGCGCCGTCGCAGTGGTCCATGCGGTTCAGTTCAAGGGCATCGAAGATCGCTTCGAGAATCGCCAAGCCCGCCGGGAAGATAGTGCGGCGGTCTGGCTTGACGCCGTCGAAGTCGATCTTGTCGACTTCACCCAGCTTGAACAGCTTGCGTTTGACCCAGGCCAGGCCTTCGGCGTTGACCTCGCCATTGCCCAGGCCGCCGGCCTTGATGGCAGCGCCGATGGCGCGAATAGTGCCGGATGAGCCGATGGCCTCATCCCAGGTCAGGCGGTGCAGGGCATTTTCGATGCTCATCAGTTCCAGGCGCGCGGCCGTGTAGGCCTGGGCATAGCGGGCGGGGGTGATCTTGCCGTCGCGGAAGTAACGCTGGGTAAAGCTCACGCAACCCATCTGCAGGCTTTCACGCAGCAGCGGCTCGAAGCGCTGGCCGATGATGAACTCGGTACTGCCGCCGCCGATGTCGGCCACCAGGCGCTTGCCGGGGGTGTCGGCCAGGGTGTGCGACACGCCCAGGTAGATCAGGCGCGCCTCTTCACGGCCAGAGATGACCTCCACCGGGTGGCCGAGGATGGCTTCGGCGCGCTGGATGAATTCGTTACGGTTGCGCGCTTCGCGCAAGGCGTTGGTACCGACGATACGCACGGAGCCTGCCGGCATGCCGTTGATCAGCTGGGAAAAGCGCTTGAGGCAATCCAGGCCCCTTTCCATTGCCTCTTCACTGAGCATGCGCTCTTCGTCGATGCCGGCGGCCAGTTGAACCTTCTCGCCGAGCCGCTCAAGGATGCGGATTTCGGTATGGTGGGCCTTGGCCACGACCATGTGAAAACTGTTGGAGCCAAGGTCGATGGCGGCGATCAGGGACAGGTTCTTCGCGATGGTATGCGGCATGATCTGGTTGTTCTCGGTCGTTAACCTGGCAATCGTGCCACGATAGCAGGCTATCGCCAACGCGTGACACTCAGCCGTTGTACTGGCCTTGATGCAAGGCAATGTGCCATTCGATTCTATGACGGCCATATGACAGTTTCGATTCGCGGCGTCTTGCGCAACTATAGTTACACTCAATCGTCCGTGGCTTCCTGTCCGGCGTAGGTGCGGCTATCATGGGCCACGTTTTTTGCTTACGACCCTGGAGATATCCATGAGCAGCGATCTGATCAAACATGTCACCGACGCCTCCTTCGAAGCCGATGTCCTGAAGGCCGAAGGCGCGGTACTGGTCGACTACTGGGCTGAATGGTGCGGTCCATGCAAGATGATCGCTCCGGTTCTGGACGACATCGCTTCCACCTACGAGGGCAAACTGACCGTCGCCAAGCTGAACATCGACGAGAACCAGGAAACCCCGGCCAAGCACGGTGTGCGTGGTATCCCGACGCTGATGCTGTTCAAGAACGGCAACGTCGAAGCCACCAAGGTTGGTGCACTGTCCAAATCGCAGCTGGCCGCATTCCTCGACGCCCACCTGTGATGTGAAAAGGCCCCGCAAATGCGGGGCTTTTCTTTTTCAGAGCACTAGACGCAGAAAAAAGCAAGTGTTACATTCGGCCTCGCACTGCTTTTCCAGTGCCCTCTACATGCCGTCGCCGAAGCATCCCTAATTCGAATCAGTACGCGATCCTGTCGCCATCCAGCGGCGCGGCCTCATTAAGCCAGAAGCTTAATTCTCCCTTCTTACATGATTACGTCATTCCCCTTATGAACCTGACTGAACTCAAGCAAAAGCCGATTACCGATCTTTTGGAAATGGCCGAACAGATGGGCATCGAAAACATGGCCCGTTCGCGCAAACAGGACGTGATTTTCGCCCTGCTGAAGAAGCATGCGAAAAGCGGCGAAGAGATCTCGGGTGACGGCGTGCTGGAGATTCTCCAGGATGGTTTCGGTTTCCTGCGTTCGGCTGATGCGTCCTACCTGGCCGGCCCAGACGATATCTATGTCTCGCCCAGCCAGATCCGCCGTTTCAACCTGCGTACCGGCGACACCATCGTCGGCAAGATCCGCCCACCGAAGGAAGGGGAGCGTTACTTCGCCCTGCTGAAGGTCGATACCATCAACTTCGACCGCCCGGAAAACGCGAAGAACAAGATCCTGTTCGAAAACCTGACGCCGCTGTTCCCGAACAAGCGCCTGAAGATGGAGGCCGGTAACGGCTCCACCGAAGACTTGACCGGTCGCGTCATCGACCTGTGCGCCCCGATCGGCAAAGGCCAGCGCGGCCTGATCGTTGCCCCGCCGAAAGCCGGTAAGACGATCATGCTGCAGAACATTGCGGCCAACATCACCCGTAACAACCCTGAGTGCCACCTGATCGTCCTGCTGATCGACGAGCGCCCGGAAGAAGTGACCGAAATGCAGCGCACCGTGCGTGGCGAAGTGGTTGCTTCCACCTTCGACGAGCCGCCAACCCGCCACGTGCAGGTTGCCGAGATGGTGATCGAGAAGGCCAAGCGCCTGGTCGAGCACAAGAAAGATGTGGTTATCCTGCTGGACTCGATCACTCGACTGGCGCGTGCCTACAACACCGTGATCCCGAGCTCCGGCAAGGTGCTGACCGGTGGTGTCGACGCCCACGCCCTCGAGAAGCCCAAGCGCTTCTTCGGTGCTGCGCGTAACATCGAGGAAGGCGGTTCGCTGACCATTATCGCCACTGCGCTGGTTGAAACCGGCTCGAAGATGGACGAAGTGATCTACGAAGAGTTCAAGGGCACCGGCAACATGGAGCTGCCGCTGGACCGCCGCATCGCCGAGAAGCGAGTGTTCCCGGCCATCAACATCAACCGTTCCGGTACCCGCCGCGAAGAGTTGCTGACCGCTGACGACGAACTGCAGCGTATGTGGATTCTGCGCAAGCTGCTGCACCCGATGGACGAAATCGCTGCCATCGAGTTCCTGGTCGACAAGCTCAAGCAGACCAAGACCAACGATGAGTTCTTCCTGTCGATGAAGCGCAAGTAAGCGAGCGTTTCAGGCTGGATTGATTGGGGCCGCCTTGCGGCCCTTCGCGGGCAAGCCCGCTCCTACACAGGTCACTGCGGCCCTTGTAGGAGCGGGCTTGCCCGCGAAGGGGTGCAAAGCGGCCCCAATGCATTTTCACCCCCAAACAAGGCCCGAACGGCGCTACACTCTGCACCCCGACCGATACGGCCAACACGAGGCTCCTGCATGCAGTATCGCGACTTGCGCGACTTCATCCGTGGCCTGGAACAGCGCGGCGAGCTCAAGCGCATCCAGGTACCGATCTCCCCCGTCCTGGAAATGACCGAGGTCTGCGACCGCACCCTGCGCGCCAAGGGCCCGGCATTGTTGTTCGAAAAGCCCACCGGCTTCGACATCCCAGTGCTGGGCAACCTGTTCGGTACTCCGGAGCGGGTGGCCATGGGCATGGGCGCCGAGTCGGTCAGCGAACTGCGGGAAATCGGCAAGCTGCTGGCCTTCCTCAAGGAGCCCGAGCCGCCCAAGGGCCTGAAGGACGCCTGGTCGAAGCTGCCGATCTTCAAGAAGGTCGTGTCGATGGCGCCAAAAGTGGTCAAGGACGCGGTGTGCCAGGAAGTGGTGGTCGAGGGTGACGATGTCGACCTTGGCACGCTGCCGATTCAGCACTGCTGGCCTGGCGACGTGGCGCCGCTGATTACCTGGGGCCTCACCGTGACCCGTGGCCCGAACAAGGACCGCCAGAACCTGGGCATCTACCGCCAGCAGGTGATCGGCCGCAACAAGGTGATCATGCGCTGGCTCAGCCACCGTGGCGGCGCCCTCGACTACCGAGAGTGGTGCGAGAAGAACCCCGGCCAGCCGTTTCCGGTCGCCGTGGCCCTGGGCGCTGACCCAGCGACCATTCTCGGCGCGGTGACCCCGGTCCCGGACACCCTTTCCGAGTACGCCTTCGCCGGCCTGCTGCGAGGCAATCGCACCGAACTGGTCAAGTGCCGTGGCAGCAACCTGCAGGTACCGGCAACCGCCGAGATCATTCTGGAAGGGGTGATCCACCCAGGCGAAATGGCCCCGGAAGGCCCTTACGGCGATCACACGGGCTACTACAACGAAGTGGACAGTTTCCCGGTGTTCACCGTTGAGCGCATCACCCACCGGCAAAAACCGATCTACCACAGCACCTACACCGGCCGGCCGCCAGATGAGCCGGCCATTCTCGGCGTGGCGCTGAACGAAGTGTTCGTGCCGATCCTGCAGAAGCAGTTCCCGGAAATCACCGACTTCTACCTGCCGCCGGAAGGCTGCTCGTACCGCATGGCGGTGGTGACCATGAAGAAACAGTACCCAGGCCACGCCAAGCGCGTAATGCTGGGTGTGTGGTCGTTCCTGCGACAGTTCATGTACACCAAGTTCGTTATTGTCACCGATGACGATATCAACGCTCGTGACTGGAACGATGTGATCTGGGCCATTACCACGCGCATGGACCCCAAGCGTGATACGGTAATGATTGACAATACCCCGATCGACTACCTGGACTTTGCGTCACCGGTGTCGGGGCTGGGTTCGAAGATGGGCCTGGACGCTACGCACAAGTGGCCGGGCGAGACTACACGCGAATGGGGCCGGGTCATCGTCAAGGATGAGGCCGTCACCCGCCGTATCGATGAGCTGTGGGATCAGTTGGGAATAGATTGATGCAGGTAACGTTGCAGCCGTCCGGGGCGGTGCTGGCGCTTGAACCCGGGGAGCGGATCCTGGATGGAGCACGGCGGCTGGGCTATGACTGCCCAAACAGCTGCCGCAATGGCAATTGCCATGTTTGCGCCGCGTTGTTGGTTGAAGGACGGGTTCGCCAGGATGGCGAAGTCCGCGACCATGGCGAGTTGTTCACCTGCATTGCCGAACCGCTGGAGGACTGCGTGTTGCTCTGGGACGGTGTGCT
Organism: Pseudomonas sp. USTB-Z; assembly: GCF_019691255.1. Lineage (NCBI taxonomy): Bacteria > Pseudomonadati > Pseudomonadota > Gammaproteobacteria > Pseudomonadales > Pseudomonadaceae > Pseudomonas > Pseudomonas sp. USTB-Z. The sequence goes on along the minus strand of NZ_JAECZP010000022.1, from coordinate 58,681 downwards.
TGCCTTGGGCGAGCTGCCAGTGCGCAAGCTGGCGTGCAGCGTCAGTGAGTGCGTCGACGTCGGCGGCGACGTCTGGCGGGTGCGCCTGCGTGCGCCTGCCGGTAAGCCTCTGCGTTATCACGCGGGGCAATACCTGATGATCGAACGTGAGGGCGGCAAGCAGGCAGCCTTCTCGCTGGCGTCCGCGCCACATGCCGGGCGTGAACTGGAGCTGCATGTGCTGGCGCGTGAGCCCAGTGCGGTGCAACTGATCGACCAGCTAAGGCGAGATGGCCTGGCGCGCATTGAAATGCCGTTTGGCGACACCCACCTGGCCGAGCTGCCCGACGGGCCGCTGGTGCTGATTGCCGCCGGCACTGGCATGGGCCAGATGCACAGCCTGGTCGAGCACTGCCGGGCTCAGGGCTTCAAGCACCCGGTACACCTGTACTGGGGGGTGCGCCGGCCCGAGGATTTCTATCAGATCGAGCACTGGGATGAATGGCAGCGTCTGCCTAACCTGTTCCTGCATCAAGTGGTCAGCGACCTGTGTGGCTGGGAAGGCCGCTGCGGCATGCTGCATGAAGCGGTCTGCGAAGACATTGCCGACCTCAATAGCGTGCATGTGTATGCCAGCGGCTCACCGAACATGATCTATGCCACGCTCGACGCCCTGGTCGAAGCCGGTATGGATGCGCACCGCATGCGTGCCGATGTGTTCGCCTACGCGCCGCGCGGTTAATAACCGAAGTTTGAAAGTGTCGGTATAAGGCGGTAATTGTTACCGCCTTGGCCAATAACTTTCACCGCTGCTGAAACAGTACTTCCCAGTCGTCGGAGCCGTGTATGAAACGCGTGCTCAAGGGCTTGAGTATTCCTGCAATTCTGGCCTATGGTTACTGCAAGCGCCCTTGGTAAAGCGGCCTGGGGCCGCAGCATAATCGAATCTCGCTACATCCGTAGTTCACAGGAATAATGGCGGCAGCTTATGTCGGCACTTGAAAGTATGTCTTGGGAAGTTTCATACCCTCCGGCACTTGATTTCGGTCAGCAACATACTCGCGAACAGTTGTTCAGTTCCATGAAAACAACCATGTCCAGGCATCAGGGTGGGCCGGTGTGGCTGTTTGCCTATGGTTCGTTGATCTGGCGCCCGGAGTGCAATTCGGTGGAGCGCCAGCGCGCGCGGGTACATGGTTATCACCGAGGCTTGTACCTGTGGTCGCATGAACATCGCGGTACCCCGGAAACGCCCGGGCTGGTGTTTGGCCTGGACCGCGGTGGCTCCTGCAGCGGCTTTGCCTACCGGCTGGATGAACGCAACCTGGACGACTCACTGATGGCCCTGTGGCAACGCGAGATGCCCTATCCGGCATACCGGCCGCACTGGCTCAACTGCCGCCTGGGCGATGGTAGCAAGGTGCAGGCCTTGGGCTTTGTACTGGAGCGGCATCTGCCGTGCTATGCCGGCAACTTGCCGGATACGTTGCTCAGCCAGATCCTGGCCAGTGCCAAGGGGCGGTATGGCACCACGCGTGACTATGTCGAGCAGACCTTGAATGCACTGCGCAGTCACCAGATGCCCGATCGCAACCTGGAAGCGCGATTCAGGCGTTGCCACAATCTGCGCGAAGTGTGAGCAACCTGTTCCGGCCTCTTCGCGGGTAATCCCTGTAGGCGCGGGTTTACCCGCGAATACGGTGGTGGCGACAACGGTGAACGGCGGGTGGAATTGGCCGGCAGGCCCGGCCCTTTCGCGGGTAAACCCGCTGCTACAGGCGACCGCGCAGAGGCCGGTACTGCCTTACCTGGCCAGCACCACCAACTTACCCACCGCCTGCCGTTGCCCCAGCTTCTCGATAGCAGCCCCGGCTTCTGCCAGTGGATAAGTCTGCGACACCAGCGGCTTCAACTTGCCCTCGGCATGCCAGGCAAACAGCTGGTGGAAGTTGGCCGCGTTGTCCTCCGGCTGGCGCTGGGCAAATGCCCCCCAGAACACGCCCAGTACCGCCGCGCCCTTGAGTAGCACCAGGTTGGCCGCCAGCTGTGGAATGCTGCCACTGGCAAAACCCACCACCAGCAGCCTGCCATTCCAGGCCAACCCGCGCACCGCTTGTTCGAACAGCTCGCCACCGACCGGGTCATAGATCACGTCCACGCCCTGGCCGCCGGTCAGGCGTTTGATTTCTTCGCGCAGGTTGGCCTGGCTGTAGTCGATCAGCTCATCCGCCCCGGCAGCCTTGGCCACGGCCAGTTTTTCGGCACTGCTGGCCGCCGCGATCACCCGCGCGCCCATGGCCTTGCCGATCTCCACCGCCGCCAGGCCCACCCCGCCGGAAGCGCCCAGTACCAGCAGGGTCTCGCCGGCTTGCAACTGGCCACGCTGGCGCAGGGCGTGCATCGAGGTGCCGTAGGTCATGCCGAAGGCCGCAGCGGTGGTGAAGTCCATGCTCGCCGGGATCGGCAGAACGTTATAGAACGGCACCGCCACTTGCTCGGCGAACGCACCCCAGCCGGTGAGCGCCATGACCCGGTCGCCGACCTTGAACGCGCCGGCCTTTTCGCCGACGGCGGCCACCACGCCTGCTGCCTCGCCACCTGGAGAGAACGGCAGCGGTGGCTGGAACTGGTACTTGCCTTCGATGATCAAGGTGTCGGGGAAGTTGACCCCGGCAGCCTGCACGTCCAGCAGGATCTCGTTCTTCTTCGGCAGTGGGCTGGCCACCTCTTCCAGCACCAGGTTGCGCGCCGGACCCAGGGTTTTGCACAACACAGCTTTCATCGGGGCTATTCCTTTGCGGGTAGTGGCCGATAAGTGTAGGAGGGCCGCTTGGCAGGTCAACGAGCATGGCCCGCCCTGATGGGCCGGCATAAGCCCGGGCTTGGGTTTGAGCGGTGTGCTGGGTAAGCTGGCGCCAACTGTATTGAGGAGCGAATTCGTGAAAGCGTGGATCTTGATGGTGCTGGCGCTGCTGCTGCCGGCTGCGGCCATGGCCGAGGAAGCCAAGGAAGGGGTGCCCAAGGTCGCCTACATCAGTCTGAGCCCGCCCTTCGTTGGCAACTATGCGCTCGACGGCAGCCCGCGGCTGCGCGTGTACAAGGCTGACGTGGCCCTGCGCGTGACGGGCGACGAAGCGGCCAAGACGGTGAAGCACCACGAACCGCTGATCCGTAACCAGCTGGTGGCACTGTTCACCCAGCAGACGGTGGACAGCATGAGCAACGTCGAGGCCAAGGAGCATCTTCGCCAAGAGGCGCTGAAACAGGTGCAGCAGGTGCTGGAGGCGGAAGAGGGCAAGCCGATCGTTGAAGACTTGCTGTTCAACAACCTGATCGTGCAGTGACCTGAAACAGGGTGAGGTCCATCACTGGTAAGTCGGATTGAATTCAGGCTTACCCCGTGTGTAGGACCCTTCTGTCTTTCCTGTAAGCCCGCCAGTTTTCAGTTTTTGGGGCCATGGCCAAGCTAGATTGTGCCTTGTCTTCAGTTGCTCGAGAATGTTGGCAATGGCTTTGAAGTACCAGCCGAAAGAGGCGACTGTACTGATGTGCGACTTTTCAGGCTTTCAAGTGCCTGAAATGATCAAGGTGCGTCCCGTGGTCGTTCTTCGCAAGCACAGTCAAAATCGCCAGTTAGTGACGATAGTCCCGTTGAGTACCACTGCACCGGATCACATGGCAGGGCATCACGTTGTGCTGCCGAGTTATCTGCCTGGTTCGGCCCTGACATGCTGGGCCAAGTGCGACATGATCTACACGGTGGCTACCTCCAGATTGGACAGATGTCGGGTCAAATCGCGGCAAGGAAGTGGTCGGGAATACATGACCTTTACAATGCGGCCAGAGCATTTCGCCGCCGTGAGGGCTGCAGTTGGCTTTACGCTGGGTTTCACACATCCAGCAACAGAGCGGTCTGTTGTCAATGTTACGCTCGATGCGTGATAATCAGCCTGTTCCCGCAAGGGGCTTGTAAGACTCTGAGGATCCTGGTTCGACCAGCAATTACAGAGCCGGGCAGGTATATGGCGATGACAAGTCGACCTGTCTGTGAGTAGGGCGCCGAAAGGCGCCCTTTGTCTTTGTGCCAGTTTTCCAATTTTCGGCGGACGCTCGCGCATGCCTTCAAGACGCCAGGCTCCGACGAAACCGTGCCAGCGCCACGCTGAAGAACACCAGGCCGATCAGCGTCAGCGCCAGGATATCCGGCCATACCACCGCCCACCCGGCATCCCTGAACAGGATTGCGGCACTCAGGCTGACAAAGTGCGTTGAGGGTGACCCTTGCATCACCCACTGCAGCCACTGCGGCATGCTGTCCAGTGGTGTGCTGCCGCCGGACAGCAACAGCATCGGGATGATCACCGGGATCGCCAGCAGGCCGAACTGTGGCGTCGAGCGCGCCAGGGTGGCGAGGAAAATGCCCAGCGATGTACTGGCGAACAGGTACAGCGCGGTCACGGCCAGGAACAGCCCCATCGAGCCAGACAGCGGCACGCCCAGTGCACCTTTGACGACTACCACCAACGAAATCCAGGTGCAGATCACCACCACCAGCGCATTGCTGCCGATCTTGGCCAGCATGATCTCCAGCGCGGTCAACGGTAGCACCAGCAGGTGGTCGAGGGTGCCATGCTCACGCTCGCGCAGCAGCGCGGTCCCGGTGAGGATGATCGCCAGGATGGTGATGTTGTTGACGATCTGGATCACGGCCAGAAACCAGCCCCCCTCCAGGTTGGGGTTGAACAGCGCCTTGGGGTTGATCAGCACCGGGCTTTGCTCGTTACCACGCTGGCTGTAGTCGAGCAGCTCGCGCTCGAAGATGCGGCCGATGTAGCCGGCGCCCATGAACGCTTGGCTCATGGCTGTAGCATCGACGTTGATCTGCAGCTCCGGCGAGCGCCCGGCCAGCAGGTCGCTCTGGAAGTTCACCGGTATGTTGATGACGAAGGTGTACTGGCCGCTGTCCATGGCCTGGTCCAGGCGCTGCGGAGGCAGCGGCACGGCTGGCTGGAACTCGGGCGGTTGCAGGGCTTCGCTGAGCTTGCGCGAGAGCAGGCTATGGTCTTCATCCACCACCGCCACGCTGGCGTTGTGTACACCGATCACCGAGCCGGCTGCCGGCATGTAGATCGCCACGCTGAAGGCATATAGCAGGAACAGCAGCAGGACGCTGTCATGGCGCAGGCTGGTCAGTTCTTTCAAGCCCAGGCGCAGGGTGTGGTTCAGGCGCGACATGTCAGGCCTCCTGCTTTTTCAGCATTGCCAGGCTCAGGCCGGTGAACGCGGCAAAGAAGCTCAGCAGGATCAGGCACTGCGGCCACAACTCGCGCAGGCCTAACGCCTTGGTGAAGGTGCCGACTGCGATGTCGAGGAAGTAGCCCGCCGGGAACAACTGGCCCATCACCGCTGCCGCGCCGTCCAGCGACGAGCGTGGCACGATCAGCCCGGAAAACTGGATGGTCGGCAGGCTGGTAATGATCATGGTGCCGAGAATGGCGGCGATCTGGGTGCGGGTGAATGCCGAAATCAGCAGGCCCAGGCTGGTGGTTGCCAGCAGGTAGGCCACGCCGCCACATGCCAAAGCCAGTACGCTGCCCTTGAGCGGTACGGCGAACAGCCAGCGGTTCATCGCCACCAGCAGCGCCAGGTTGACCAGGCTCACAGCCAGGTAGGGCATCTGCTTGCCAAGCAGGAATTCCAGGCGGGTGAGGGGTGTGGCGTAGAAGTTGGTGATGGAGCCGAGCTCCTTCTCGCGCACGATGCCCAGTGCCGTGAGCATGGCCGGAATGAAGGCCAGTATCAGTGCCATCACACCCGGGCCGATGGCGTTCACACTGACCACATCCTGGTTGTAGCGGAAACGCGTTTCCAGGCGCACCGGGTCCTGGCGTGGCTGCGGTTGTGGGCTGGCCTTTGCCAGTTGCTCAAGGTTGGCCTGGTGCACGGCTTCCACGTAGTTGCGGCTGGTTTCTGCGCGGAACGGCATGCCTCCGTCGAGCCAGGCAGCCACCACCGGCTGGCGCCCTGCGTACAGATCGCGGCCAAAGCCGGGCGGAATTTCCAGTGCCAGTTTGATTTCCGAGCGTTGCAGGCGCTGGTGCAGCTCGCTGCTGTCGCGGATCGGTGCCTGTTCGGCGAAGTAGCGTGAACCACGGAAGGCCTCGAGGTAGGCGCGACTTTGCGGGCTCTGGTCCTGATCGTGCACGGCGAAGGCGAGGTTTTCCACATCCAGTGAAATGCCGTAGCCGAAGATCACCATCATGAACAGTGCACCCAGTAAGGCGAAGGCCAGGCGCACCTTGTCGCGCAGCAGCTCCTTGCCCTCACGGCCGGCCACTGCCAGCAGGCGGCGCAGGCTGAAGCCCTGGCGCAGCGGTAGGGTGGGGGTGGACGCCTGTTCCAGCACGCTGCTGTCGGTGGCGGCTGGGGCCAGTTCCTGGGCCTGTTCCAGGCAGCGGACGAACGCGTCCTCCAGCGTATCGCCCTGGTACTGGTGCTGCAGGGCATCGGGCGTGTCGCAGGCCAGCACCCGCCCGGCGTGCATCAGCGAAATACGATCGCAGCGCTGGGCCTCGTTCATGAAGTGGGTGGAGAGGAAAATGGTCACGCCCTGCTCGCGGGACAGTTCTACCAGCAGGCGCCAGAAGTCGTCGCGGGCGGCGGGGTCGACGCCGGAGGTCGGTTCGTCGAGGATCAAGACTTCCGGGCGATGCAGAACCGCCACCGCCAGCGACAGGCGCTGGCGCAAACCAAGGGGCAGGGCGCCAGACGGTTGGTCGGCGATAGCGGCGAGGTCGAAGCGTTCGATCAGCTCATCGATGCGCTGGGCGCTCTCGGCTTTGGACAAGTCGAACAGGCGGGCATGCAGGGCCAGGTTCTGCCGGGTGCTGAGCTCGCCATACAGAGAGAAACTCTGCGACATGAAGCCGACCCGCTTGCGTGTGGCCAGGTCGCTGGCGTCCACCGGGCGACCCAGCAGGCTGGCGCTGCCCTCGCTGGCCGGCATCAGGCCGGTGAGCACTTTCATGGTGGTGGTCTTGCCGCAACCGTTGGAACCCAGGAAGCCGAAGATCTCCCCGCGGCCGATGGCGAAACTGACCTTGTTCACCGCTGTGAAGTCGCCAAAGCGCAGGGTCAGGTCGTGTGCCTCGATGGCGACCGGGCCGTCCGTGGCTTGGCGCGGCGGGATTGCCAATGGTTGATGCTGCGCCTTGCCCGCGCCCTGGTAATGGGTAAAGGCATCATCCAGTTTGCCGCTCGGGGTGACTGCAGCCAGTTCGTGGCTAGGGCCGGCGGCCAGCAGCCGGCCGCCATCGAGCATCAGGCAATGCTCGAACTGTTCGGCTTCTTCCATGTAGGCGGTAGCCACCAGCAAGGTCAGTTGCGGGCGTTGTGCGCGAACCTGTTCAACCAGCTCCCAGAAGCGCCGCCGCGACAGCGGGTCGACGCCGGTGGTCGGCTCGTCCAGGATAAGCAGGTCTGGCTCGTGGATCAGTGCGCAGCAAAGGCCCAGCTTCTGCTTCATGCCACCCGACAGCTTGCCGGCCGGGCGCTGGGCAAAGCGCTGCAGGTCGGTGGCCTGCAACAGATTGGCCATACGCTGTTCACACTCGCGGCGGCCCAACCCGAACAGGGTGGCAAAAAAACGGATGTTCTCGCTGATCGACAGTTCCGGGTACAGGTTGTTGCCCAGCCCTTGCGGCATGAATGCCACTTTGGGGTAGAGCGCCGTGCGATGGCGGCGTTGGCGGATCGAGCCACCCAGCACCTGCAGTTCTCCCTGCTGTAGGCGTTTCACGCCGGCGATCAGCCCCAGCAGGGTCGATTTGCCCGCCCCGTCAGGGCCTATCAGCGCGCAGCGGGTACCCACAGGGAGGCTGAAGCCTAGTGGGTGGAGGGCTATCACGTCGCCGTAACGGTGGCTGATGCCTTCGGCCAGCAGTGCCGGGGCGTTCATTGCAGGTTGGCCGGCCAGTCCACCTCAGCCGTGCGTACATAGCCGGCGCCTGGCATGCCTGGTTTGGCTTGCGGCACGGCGCCTGGGTCGCTCAGGCGCAGTTTGACCCGGAACACCAGCTTTTGCCGTTCGTCGCGGGTTTCCACCTGTTTGGGGGTGAACTGGGCCTTGGCTGCGACAAAGGCCACCTTGGCCGGCAGCGCGCGCTCGGGCAGGGCGTCGAGCACGATGCGCGCCTGGTCGCCTACAGTCAGCCGGCCGCTGGTAGAGGCCGGGAGGTACAGGTTCATGTACTGGTCGCTGGGGTCGATCAGCATCAGCACACGGCCGCCGGCACCCAGCACTTCACCGGGTTCGGCCAGGCGCAGCTGGATGATGCCGTTGATGGGCGCACGCAGGCTGCTGTCGTCGATTTCACTGGTGAGCTGCGCCACTTGGGCTTCGGCGGCGCCAATGGCGGCCTTGATCGCTGCCAGTTGGGCGCGGGCAGCGACTACTGCTGCGTTGGCCGTGTCAAAGCGCGCCTGCTGTTGGTCGAGCAACTGCTGGCTGGCGAACTTGCGCTGGAAGATTTCGCGTACGCGCTTGAGCTCCTGGCTGGCCAACAGCAGTTCACTCTGGCGCAGTTGCACGGTGGCCTGGGCGGCGGCGTAGTTTTCCCGGGCGCGCAGCACTTCGGCTTCGGCCTGGCTGCGCTGGGCTTCCATGGTGCGTGTGTCGATGCGTGCCAGTAGCTGGCCACGGGTCACGTTGTCGCCTTCATCGACCAGTACTTCGGCCAGGCGACCGGGGATCTTGCTGGCGATCTGCACTTCGGTGGCTTCAAGGCGGCCGTTGCCCATGCTCAGGCCTTCGGGCAACTGGTCGTGAAGCGACTTCCAGTACCCCAGCCCGCCGGCCGCAGCGAGCAGTGCGATCAGTGCAGTGGCGAAGATTCTAGGGGCGTATCGGTTCATCGTTCTGCATCCTTGCGGTCATGCACAGTACATCATGCCTGGCGGCCATATGTGGCGTGTTGATATCGGTCAAGCCCTTGACCTTAGCTGCGTATTCAGCCCAACGCGACAATCACCGCCCATTGCTCGGGCGTTACCGGCATGACCGACAGGCGGCTGCCTTTTTGCACCAGGGGCAACTCGACCAGACCGGCCTGCTGTTTCAGCCACCCCAGTTCCAGCACCCTTGGAAAGGTTTGTACGTGGGCCACATCCACCGCGCTCCACGGGTTCTTGTCGATCGTGGCCTTGGCATCGTGATAATGGCTTTCCGGGTCCAGCGCGGTCGGGTCCGGGTAGGCCGCGCGGGTGATTTTGGCAATGCCGGCGATGCCGGGTTGCGGGCAGCTGGAGTGGTAGAAGAAGAATTCGTCACCCACGCTCATGGCCCGCAGAAAATTACGCGCCTGATAGTTGCGCACGCCGTCCCAGCGCGCTTCGCCCAAGCGTGCGAGGGCTTCGATGGAGAGCTCGTCGGGCTCGGATTTCATCAGCCAGTAAGCCATGGATGCTGCTCCTGAAAAGGTTTGAAATAACCTGTTGCACGAAACCGACAGCCGGTTGGCGTCAAGGTTTGCGTGCGGACGCATGTTGTCGGAAAATGCGCCCCGTTTAAAGCGCGTGCGCCGGCGGTACCCAGAATATCGCCGAGTACTGAACAGTTTGCCTGGGGGGCAATCTTCGATGAATCAACGTAAAAAGCCGGATCTGCTGTGGATCCTGGTGTTCATTTTTGGCCTGGGTGTGGTCACTACCGGTTATGCGCAAGGGTTCTGGGAGCGCAAGCTGGACAACGCCTATCAGATGCCGGTCGACGCCAGCCAGCCACAACGTTGATACCCCCCGCTGGCGCCGCTCAACGTGGCGCCAGGTACCAGCCACGGTCCGAGACCGTGCCCTTCAGCGGTACATCCCAACTGGCCTGCGCCAGCCGCTCGACCTTCTGGCATTCATGCGCCAGCCCCAGCAGCAACGGTTTTTTCCAGGTTTGCCGACGCGCCTGGTAGGCCAGGCTGCGATCATAGAAGCCACCGCCCATACCCAAGCGGCCGCCCACTTCGTCAAAGCCGACCAGCGGTAGCAGAATCAGATCCAGCGCCCAGATCGGCCGCTGGCGTTTGCGGTCGATAATCGGCTCTGGAATACGGAAGCGGTTGGGCTTGAGCTTCTCACCCTGCTCAAAACGCTGGAACACCATGCGCGTGCGCGGCCAGGCGTGCAGCACCGGCAGGTAGGTGCACTTGCCGCGACGCTGGGCTTCGCGCATCAGCAGGCGAGGGTCGATTTCACCGTCGTTGGGCAGGTACAGGGCGATGTGGCGGGCGCGGCGGAACAAGGGGTGTTGCGCCAGTTGGCGGTACAGGCCGAGGGTGGCCTGGCGTTGCTGGGCAGGGGTAAGGGCGCGGCGGGCATTGCGAAGCAGGCGACGAAGCTGGGGGCGGGTGAGCGGCACGTTTTCGGTCATGGCACGGGCAATCCCAGATGTGCTGGCTTGGTACGAACAGTGCCTGCGCGGTGAATCGTCGTACAAAGCTTGAATAAAGTCGGCCAAAACGAATTGCCCGCCTTGGGGGCGGGCAAGAAAATTCAGGCTCCCCGATAAGACCGCTATCGGTGTAGCCCTTGAACCCGAAAGTTCAAGGTGGAGATTGCAGGGGGCGTTAAGGCTTTCCGTCGGGCGGACATGCACACCGGCCCCAGCGTGCAACCCCCGTGGTTGTGCGTATCGGCTCAGGGACATAACCGACTGGCGCATCCCCCAGGGAGTGGCGCCAGTATACCAATCTCAGCCGATTTTGGTATCCGTGTCGTCGGACAAAGCCTTATCTACCCGATCCAGCAGGTCGCGCACCTGTTCGCGGTTTGTGCCGCTGACCGGCGCATCGTTGCGGTCTTCCTGGCGGTGCAGCATTTCGTGGGTAATGTTCAACGCCGCCATCACCGCGATGCGGTCGGCACCGATCACCTTGCCGCTGCTGCGGATCTCGCGCATCTTGCCGTCCAGGTAGCGCGCAGCGCTGACCAGGTTGTTGCGCTCTTCCGGCGGGCAGATGATCGAGTATTCCTTGTCGAGGATCTGCACGGTGACGCTATTGCTTGAACTCATGAGTCTTGCTCCAGAGCCTTGAGGCGTAAAATCATCGACTCGACTTTGCGCTTGGCGATCTCGTTCTTTTCGATGAGGTGGGCGCGCTCTTCGCGCCAGGATTTTTCCTGAGCTACTAGGAGTGCATTTTGCCGTTTTAGTTGCTCGACGCGTTCGATCAGCAACTCGAATCGGCTCATCAGTGCCTGCAGGTCGTTCTCTTGCGTGGGTTGCACTCGATTCGCTCCGTCGTTGAGTCACCTGGCGATGATGCCTCTCCCTGGGCGGCAACGGCCAGTGCCGATGGTCTTGGCGCGCCTGCCGGTGCTAGGATACAAGGTCTTCATTCTAGACATTGCGCCGTCTGGCGCCTAGCTGCCCATGCCCAATACTCAATCGCCCTACAACGCTTTCGCCATACTGCTCTCGAGCAATGGCCATCCTGTCACCCCGGCCGAACTGCACGGCCTGCTGATTGGCCGCAGCTGCGCCGGCGCCGGCTTCGATGCCGATGCCTGGTTGGCCGATGCCGCCCAACTGCTGGAAATCGAGCCTGGTGACAGTGTCCGCAACGCCTTGGTCGGCTTGCAGGAAATGGTCAAGGGCGAGCTGACCAGCGACGACATGGCGATCGTCCTGCTGCTGCCTTCCGATGATGCTCCACTGAGCGACCGCGCCACCGCGCTGGGCCAGTGGTGCCAAGGCTTCGTGACCGGTTTCGGCCTGAACGCTGGCGGTAAGGACTTGTCCGATGAGGCCAAGGAAGTGCTGCAGGACCTGGTGGCCATTTCGCAGGTCCAGGAAGCGCTCGAAGAGTCCGAAGACGGCGAGAGCGACTACATGGAAGTCATGGAATACCTGCGTGTGGCGCCCCTGCTGCTGTTCTCCGAACTGGCCAAGCCGGCCGCACCCGCACCCAAGCCCTCGCTGCACTGATCAACCAGGGGTAGTCTGCCCATGAGCCACATTCCCAAGGCCGAGTATGCCCGTCGGCGCAAGGCGCTGATGGCGCAGATGGTCCCCAACAGCATTGCCATTCTGCCCGCCGCTGCGGTTGCCATCCGCAACCGCGACGTCGAGCACGTGTACCGCCAGGACAGCGACTTCCAGTACCTCAGCGGCTTCCCGGAGCCCGAGGCGGTGATTGCTTTGATTCCAGGGCGCGAGCATGGCGAATACGTGCTGTTCTGCCGTGAACGCAACCCCGAGCGCGAGCTGTGGGACGGCCTGCGGGCCGGCCAGGAAGGGGCGGTGCGCGATTTCGGCGCTGACGATGCCTTTCCCATCACGGATATCGACGAAATCCTGCCTGGCCTGATCGAAGGCCGCGAGCGGGTCTACAGCGCCATGGGCAGCAACCCGGAGTTCGACCGCCGGCTGATGGACTGGATCAACGTGATCCGCTCCAAGGCACGCCTGGGCGCCCAGCCACCGAACGAGTTCGTTGCGCTGGATCATCTGCTGCATGATATGCGCCTGTATAAATCGGCGGCGGAAGTGAAGGTGATGCGTGCTGCTGCAGACATTTCTGCGCGTGCCCATGTGCGGGCCATGCAGGCCTGCCGCGCCGGGCTGCACGAGTACAGCCTGGAAGCCGAGCTGGACTACGAATTCCGCAAGGGCGGGGCGAAGATGCCGGCCTACGGCTCGATCGTTGCGGCCGGGCGCAATGGCTGCATCCTGCACTATCAACAGAACGATGCGCCGCTCAAGGATGGCGACCTGGTGCTGATCGACGCCGGCTGCGAAATCGACTGCTATGCCAGCGACATCACCCGCACCTTCCCGGTCAGTGGGCGGTTTTCGCCCGAGCAGAAGGCCATCTACGAGCTGGTGCTAAAGGCGCAGGCGGCGGCGTTTGCCGAAATAGCCCCCGGCAAGCACTGGAACCACGCCCATGAGGCGACCGTGCGGGTCATCACCGCGGGCCTGGTGGAGCTGGGCTTGCTCGAAGGTGATGTGCAGGCGCTGATCGACAGCGAAGCGTATCGCGCCTTCTACATGCACCGCGCCGGGCACTGGCTGGGCATGGATGTGCATGACGTGGGCGAGTACAAGGTGGGCGGCGAGTGGCGGGTACTGGAACCCGGCATGGCGCTGACCGTGGAGCCGGGTATCTACATTGGCGCCGACAATCAGGCCGTGGCCAAAAAGTGGCGCGGCATTGGGGTAAGGATCGAGGACGACGTGGTAGTGACCAGGCAAGGTTGTGAAATCCTGACTTCGGGCGTGCCGCGTACCGTCGCCGAGATCGAGGCGCTGATGCAGGCTGCCCGCAAGGCCGTGGCATGAGCCGGGTAAACCTGGCGATCATCGGCGGTGGCCTGGTTGGCGCAAGCCTGGCGCTGGCCCTGCAGGCCGGCGCCAAGGCACGCGGCTGGAAGATCCTGCTGATCGAGCCGTTCGCCCCCGGCGACAGCTACCAGCCCAGCTACGATGCGCGTTCGTCGGCATTGTCCTTCGGCACCCAGCAGATTTATCAGCAACTGGGCCTGTGGCAGGTCATCGGCCGCCGCGCCGAGCCTATTCGCCAGATTCACGTGTCCGACCGTGGTCGCTTTGGCGCCACCCGCCTGGATGCCCTGGAAGAGGGCGTACCGGCGCTGGGTTACGTGGTGGAAAACGCCTGGCTCGGCCAGTGCCTGTGGCAAGGGCTGGACAGCGAGGTGGTGAGCTGGCGCTGCCCGGCCGAAGTGACCTCGATGCAGGCCATCGAACGCGGTTACCGCCTGCTGCTGAACGACGACACCCAGCTGGAATGTGACCTGGCGGTACTGGCCGATGGTGGCCGCTCTGGCCTGCGCGAGCAGTTGGGTATCCATGTACGCCACACGCCTTACCAGCAGAGCGCGTTGATCGCCAACATTACCCCGGGTGAGGCCCACGGCGGCCAGGCTTTCGAGCGCTTCACCGAAGAGGGCCCCATGGCCTTGCTGCCGTTGCCGGAAAACCGCTGCGCACTGGTGTGGACCCGCCAGGGCATGGATGCGCGGCGCCTGGCCGACATCGACGAGCGCAGCTTCCTGCGCGAACTGCAGGGGGTGTTCGGCTACCGCTTGGGCGCGCTGCGCCAGGTAGGCGCACGGCACCTCTACCCGCTGTCCTTGATCGAGGCCCAGGAGCAGGTGCGGCCGCACCTGGTGGTGCTGGGCAACGCAGCACACAGCCTGCACCCCATCGCGGGCCAGGGTTTCAATCTGTCGTTGCGTGACGTGCAATCCCTGGCCGAGGCGCTGCTGGTGGGTCCACAGCAGCCTGGCGACCTGAGCACGCTGCAGGCCTATCACCAGCGCCAGCGCCTGGACCAGGCGATAACCATCGGCTTCTCCGACCAGGTCACCCGCCTGTTCGGCAGCAATCAGCCGTTGCTGACGGCCGGGCGCAACCTTGGCCTGCTTGGGCTCGACCTGCTGCCACCGGCAAAAAGCTGGTTCGCCCGCCAGGCGATGGGCCTGGGCACCCGCCCTGATCCGCGGGGCCAGGCATGAGCAACCCGCGTAAACTGGCGCGCCGGGCGCGCATGCTGCGCTGGATGCTGAACCTCTACCCACCATACCTGGGTGCCGGTATCCGTGTGCAGCACATCAGCCCGGACCTGCGTAGCGTCAAGGTGGCGATGAAACTGACTCGCTGGAACCGCAATTACGTCGGTACCCAGTTCGGTGGCAGCCTGTATGCCATGGTCGATCCGTTCTACATGCTGCTGTTGATCGAGCAGCTGGGGCGTGACTACATCGTCTGGGACAAGGCCGCTAGCATCGATTTCATCTCGCCTGGCAAAGGCCCGGTTTATGCCGAATTCCACGTCGATGATGCGCTGCTGGACGAAATCCGCCAGCAGGCCGCCACCGGCAAGAAATGCCTGCCGCGTTTGCAGGTCGATATCCGCGATGGCGCCGGCGAGTTGGTGGCGCGGGTCGATAAAACCCTATACGTGCGGCTCAAGCCGCAAGCGAGGCAGGCGTAAGGCATGGAAATGCGTGCAGATCTGTTGATTGTCGGTGCCGGTATGGTGGGCAGCGCCCTGGCCTTGGCGTTGCGCCACAGTGGCCTGCAAATTTTGTTGCTCGATGGTGGCCCGCTGACGGTCGTACCCTTCGATGCCCAGGCCCCGTTCGAGCCGCGTGTCAGCGCGCTATCGGCGGCCAGCCAGCGCATCCTCGAGCGCCTTGGCGCCTGGGACGGCATTGCCAAGCGGCGCGCCACGCCGTACTCCGACATGCATGTGTGGGATGGCAGCGGCACCGGGCAGATTCACTTTTCGGCGGCCAGTGTGCATGCCCAGGTGCTCGGCCATATCGTCGAGAACCGGGTGGTGCAGGACGGCCTGCTGGAGCGCCTGCACGACAGCGACATCGGCCTGCTGGCCAATGCGCGGCTGGAGCAATTACGCCGCTCTGGCGATGAGTGGCTGCTGACGTTAGCCGATGGCCGGCAACTGCGTGCACCGTTGGTGATCGCCGCCGACGGTGCCAATTCGGCGGTGCGGCGTCTGGCTGGCTGCGAAACCCGCGAATGGGACTACCTGCACCATGCCATTGTCACCAGCGTACGTTGCAGCGCCGGGCACCAGGCCACGGCCTGGCAGCGCTTCACTGACGAAGGGCCATTGGCCTTTTTGCCCTTGAGCCGCGATGGCCAGCAAGACTGGTGCTCAATCGTATGGTCGACCACTCCGGAGCATGCCGAGCAGCTGATGGCGATGGATGAAGCGGCCTTCCTGCAAGCCCTTGGGCGTGCCTTCGAGGGCCGCCTGGGCGACGTGTTGCAGGCCGACCCAAGGGTATGCGTGCCGCTGCGTCAGCGCCACGCCAAGCGCTATGTGGGTGAAGGCCTGGCATTGATTGGCGATGCCGCGCACACCATCCACCCGCTGGCCGGGCAGGGTGTGAACCTCGGCTTCCTCGACGCGGCGGTGCTGGCCGAGGTGCTGGTCAATGCTTGCGAGCGCGGCGAGAGACTGGCCGATGTGAAGGTGCTGAGCCGTTACGAGCGCCGGCGCATGCCACACAACCTGGCGTTGATGGCGGCGATGGAGGGCTTCGAGAGGTTGTTCCAGGCCGATCCGCTGCCGTTGCGCTGGTTGCGCAACAGCGGGTTGAAACTGGTGGAGCAGATGCCGGAGGCCAAGGCGCTGTTTGTGCGCCAGGCGTTGGGTTTGAGTGGTGACCTGCCAGATCTGGCCAAGGCTTGAGAGTGGCGGGGCCGCTCTGCGGCCCTTTTCGCGACACTAGGCCCCACAGCGGTACGCAATCTCCTGTGTGGGCCTTGTGTCGCGATCGGCTGCGTAGCAGCCCCTTGCAACATCCGGTAACGGCTAGGTAGGTGAGCCAGAAAATGGGATTCACTACCATTCGCACCTCTCATACGATCGAGGAGTGCTTAAAATGTTGCCACGCAAGCCCCTACTGGCCGCCTTGGCCCTGACCCTGTTCGGCGGCACTGCCCAGGCAGCGGACGAAGTGGTGGTGTACTCCTCGCGCATCGACGAGCTGATCAAGCCGGTGTTCGATGCCTATACCGCCAAGACCGGGGTCAAGATCAAGTTCATCACCGACAAGGAAGCCCCGCTGATGCAGCGCATCAAGGCCGAGGGCGACAACGGCGTGGCCGACCTGCTGCTGACTGTCGATGCAGGCAACCTGTGGCAGGCCGAGCAGATGGGCATCCTGCAGCCGATCGAGTCCGACGTCATCGACCAGAACATCCCGTCGCAGTACCGCGCCTCGTCCCATGACTGGACCGGCCTGAGCCTGCGTGCCCGCACCATCATCTACTCCACCGAGCGGGTCAAACCCGAGGAGTTGAGCACCTACGAAGCCCTGGCTGACAAACAGTGGGAAGGCCGTCTGTGCCTGCGTACGGCCAAGAAGGTGTACAACCAGTCGCTGACCGCCACTCTGATCGAAACCCACGGTGAGGCCAAGACCGAGCAAATCGTCAAAGGGTGGGTCAACAACCTGTCCACCGATGTGTTCTCCGACGACAACGCAGTGATCCAGGCCATCGAGGCCGGGCAGTGTGATGTGGGCGTGGTCAACACCTACTACTATGGCCGTCTGCACAAGCAGAACCCGAACTTGCCGGTGAAGATCTTCTGGCCCAACCAGGGCGACCGTGGTGTGCACGTGAACCTGTCGGGCATTGGCCTGACCAAGCATGCGCCACACCCGGAGGCCGCGAAGAAACTGGTGGAATGGATGACCGGCGAAGAAGCGCAAAAGCTGTTTGCTGATATCAACCAGGAGTTCCCGGCCAACCCGAAGGTGAAGCCATCGGAGGAAGTGGCGGCGTGGGGCAGCTTCAAGGCCGACAGCATTCCGGTGGAAATTGCCGGCAAGCGCCAGGCTGAAGCCATTCGCTTGATGGATCGGGCTGGCTACAACTAAGCGCCAGGCCTTATCCTCTTTGGGCCCGTTAGGGCCCTTTCGCGGGTAAACCCGCTCCTACGGGATCTGCACTGCCTTGCGCGGTCCCCGTAGGAGCGGGTTTACCCGCGAACGACCGCGCAGCGGTCGCAATCGCACTCGAGATTTCAGCCTTGCCCCACACCCCTCAACGCCGCTGGTACCTCCCGGTCTCCCTGATCGCCGCCTTGGTGCTGCTGCCCCTGAGCGTGCTGCTGTTGTCCTGGCAATCCATCGACCTGCAGATCTGGTCCCACCTGCTCGACACCCAGATGGGTCGCCTGCTCGGCAATACCCTGACCCTGGTGGTGGGTGTGGGTGTGGGGGTCACCGTGCTGGGCGTCAGCCTGGCCTGGCTCACCAGCCTCTGCGACTTCCCCGGTCGACGCTGGCTGGACTGGGCGCTGATGTTACCGTTCGCCATCCCGGCCTACGTGCTGGCGTTCGTCTTCGTCGGCCTGCTGGACTTTGCAGGCCCGGTGCAAAGCGCCCTGCGCGAGGTGTTCGGGCCAATGCGCCTGCCTCGTGTGCGTTCCACCGGTGGGGTAATCACCGTCCTGGTGCTGGTCTTCTATCCCTATGTCTACTTGTTGGCGCGCACGGCTTTCCTGGCTCAGGGCAAGGGCCTGATGGAGGCGGCGCGGGTACTTGGGTTATCGCCCCTGCAGGCTTTCTGGCGGGTGGCCTTACCCATGGCTCGGCCGGCGATCGGTGCCGGTATCGCCCTGGCGCTGATGGAAACGCTGGCCGACTTCGGTGCAGTGGCCGTATTCAACTTCGACACTTTCACCACGGCCATCTACAAGACCTGGTACGGCTTCTTCAGCTTGTCCAGTGCGGCCCAGCTGGCCAGCCTGCTGCTGCTGGCGGTGATGCTGGTGCTGTACGGTGAGCGCCGCGCCCGCGGTGCCAGCCGGAGCGGCAACGAACGGCCGCGCGCGCAGGCGCTGTATCACCTGCGCGGCCTCAAGGCGCTGTTGGCCAGTGGCTGGTGCCTGCTGGTGTTTGCCTGCGCTTTCGTCATCCCGCTGCTGCAGTTGGTGGTGTGGTTCTGGCAGCGCGGTCGGCATGACCTGGATGAGCGTTATGTCGGCCTGGTGCTGCACACCCTGTACCTGGGCAGCATGGCGGCGCTGGTCACGGTGTGCGTGGCGCTGCTGCTGGCTTTCGCCCGGCGCCAGGCACCGACGGGCGGTATCCGCGCCGGGGTTGGCCTGGCCAATCTGGGGTATGCCCTGCCCGGTTCGGTGTTGGCGGTATCGATCATGCTGGCCTTCAGTTACCTCGACAACCACCTGGTCATCCCGCTGTCCAGCTGGATGGGCGGCGCCGGCAAGCCGCTGCTGCTAGGCAGCCTCTCGGCGTTACTGCTGGCCTACCTGGTGCGCTTCATCGCGGTGGCCTACGGGCCGCTGGAGAGCAGCCTGGAGCGCATCCGCCCGTCACTCCCTGAGGCCTCGCGCAGCCTGGGTGTCGGCGGTGCAAGATTGTTTTTCAAGGTGTATCTGCCGCTGCTGGTGCCGGGGGCACTTAGCGCCGCGCTGCTGGTGTTCGTCGATGTGCTCAAGGAAATGCCCGCCACCTTGCTGATGCGGCCGTTCGGCTGGGACACCCTCGCCGTGCGGGTGTTCGAGATGACCAGCGAAGGCGAGTGGGCGCGCGCCTCGCTGCCGGCACTGACCTTGGTATTGGTGGGGCTGCTGCCGGTCATCGGCCTGATTCGCCGTTCGGCACGTCGACCCGGTCACAGTCACTGAGGATGTCAGTTTGCGACCTTGCGGCTACAATGCGCGGCATTCGCGCGGCGGGTGTGAGTAACAAGAAAAGCTGACGACCCAACGTCATCGACCGCCGCCGCTTCGCCACGCCCGGAAGGAGAAACCCATGGGACAGCGCACGCTTTTGTATGACCTGCACCTGGCGCTAGGCGCCAAGACGGTCGATTTCGGTGGCTGGGACATGCCCCTGCACTATGGCTCGCAGGTCGAGGAGCACCACCAGGTGCGCAGCGATTGCGGCGTCTTCGATGTCTCCCATATGACCGTGATCGATGTCGACGGCACTGATGCCACTGTTTGGCTGCAGCGCTTGCTGGCCAACGATGTGGCCCGCCTCGACGACACCGGCAAGGCGCTGTATAGCCCACTGCTGAACGAACAGGGCGGTGTAATCGATGATCTGATCGTCTACCGCACGGAAACCGGCTATCGCCTGGTCAACAACGCCGCCACCCGTGCCAAGGTGCTCGATTGGCTGCAATCGCAGCGTGCCGGGTTTTCCGTGGACTTCCAGGTCCGCCCTGATCTGGCCATCCTTGCCATCCAGGGGCCGCGGGCCCGCGAAAAGGTCGCGGCCCTGCTCAGCCCCGCGCGCGCTGCACTCATCCGCGAACTGCGCCCGTTCGAGGGCGTTGCTGACGGCGACTGGTTCATTGCCCGCACCGGCTATACCGGTGAGGACGGCCTGGAGATCATCTTCCCGGGCGATCAGGCGGTGGCCTTCTTCAACGACCTGGTCGGCGCCGGTATCGCCCCAAGCGGCCTGGGCGCCCGCGATACCCTGCGCCTGGAAGCCGGCATGAACCTGTACGGCCAGGACATCGACGAAAACCACACCCCGCTCACCTCCAACCTGGGCTGGAGCATCGCCTGGGAACCGGCCGAGCGCGACTTCATCGGCCGTGTCGGCCTGCTTGCGGAAATCGAGCACGGCGTGCAGGAAAAACTGGTGGGTCTGGTGCTGGAAGAGCGCGGTGTACTGCGCGCCCATCAGGTCGTGCGTGTAGCCGGCATTGGCGAAGGGGAGATCACCAGTGGTAGTTTCTCGCCTACGCTGAGCAAGTCCATTGCGTTGGCGCGCGTGCCTATGGCTACCGGTGATCGGGCCGAGGTGGAAATTCGCGGCAAGTGGTACCCGGTGCGGGTGGTCAAACCGACCTTCGTGCGCCACGGCAAGATCCTGATCTGAACAATTTATAACCGGCGGGCGTACCGCTGAGCCAATCGAGGAATTCAAGACATGAGCAATATCCCCGCCGACCTGCGTTTTGCCGAAAGCCATGAGTGGGCTCGCCTGGAAGCCGACGGCAGTGTGACCGTGGGTATCAGCGATCACGCCCAGCAAGCCTTGGGTGATGTGGTGTTCGTCGAGCTGGCTGAAGTCGGCAAGGTGTTTGGCGCTGGCGACGCTGCGGGTGTGGTGGAGTCGGTCAAGGCCGCTTCGGACATCTATGCCCCGGTCGGTGGCGAAGTGATTGCGGTCAACGAAGAGCTGGCCGATAGCCCGGAACTGCTCAACGAAGAGCCTTACGGTTCGTGGATCTTCAAATTGAAGCCAAGCAACCCGGCCGAGCTGGACAACTTGCTGGATGCGGCTGGCTACCAGGCGCTGATTGGCGAGTAAGACCGCGTCGCTTGCTTCGCGGCTAAAGCCGCTCCTACACAGGTACAGCGCTGCATTCGAGACCGGTGCAGCCCCTGTAGGAGCGGCTTTAGCCGCGAAGAGGCCGGGCCTGCAGACAAGTTTCCCCGCACAATCGGCAATCCCTTCCTAGACTTGTAAGTCTCCATGAGGCCTGGTCTAGGAAGAGAGCGTCGTCATGTCCCAGTCGCCATCCCTGCATCAACTGCAAGAGCTCAACCCATTTCTGCGCCGCCACCTGGGCCCCGATGCCACAGAGCAGCAGGCCATGCTCAACGCGCTGGGTATCGCCAGCCGCAACGAGCTGATCGAGCAGACCGTTCCCCCTGACATCCGCCTCAATCGCCCCCTCGACCTCCCAGCGGCACTGGACGAGCAAGCCGCCCTGGCCAAGCTGGCCGGTTATGCCGAACAGAACCAGGTCTGGACCAGCCTCATCGGCATGGGCTACCACGGTACCATCACCCCCACGGTCATCCTGCGCAACGTGCTGGAAAACCCCGGTTGGTACACCGCCTACACACCCTACCAACCCGAAATTGCCCAAGGCCGGCTGGAGGCGTTGCTGAACTTCCAGCAAATGGTCATCGACCTCACCGGCCTGCCTCTGGCCAATGCCTCGCTGCTTGATGAAGCCACCGCTGCCGCCGAAGCCATGGCCCTGGCCAAGCGGGTGGCACGCAACAAGAGCAACGCCTTCTTCGCCGACGAGCACTGCCATCCGCAGACCCTATCGGTACTCAAGACCCGCGCCGAGGGGTTCGGCTTCGAGCTGATCGTCGATACTGTGGATAACCTTGCCAAACACTCGGTGTTCGGCGCTTTGCTGCAGTACCCCGACACCCACGGCGAAGTGCGCGATTTGCGCCCGCTGATCGACCAGTTGCACGGCCAACAGGCCTTGGCCTGCGTAGCCGCTGACCTGCTGAGCCTGGTGGTGCTGGCACCGCCCGGAGAGCTGGGCGCCGATGTGGTGCTGGGTTCGACCCAGCGCTTTGGTGTGCCGATGGGCTACGGCGGGCCTCACGCGGCCTATTTCGCCTGTCGCGACGACTACAAGCGAGCCATGCCGGGGCGCATCATCGGCGTGTCCCGCGATGCCCGTGGCAACACCGCATTACGGATGGCCCTGCAAACCCGCGAGCAGCATATTCGCCGCGAAAAGGCCAACTCCAACATCTGCACGGCCCAGGTGCTGCTGGCCAACATTGCCGGCTTCTACGCGGTGTACCACGGCCCGGAAGGCCTGCAGCGCATCGCGCAGCGTGTGCACCGGCTGACCTTCATCCTGGCTGCCGGCCTTGAGGCCAAAGGCATCAAACGCCTCAATCAGCACTTCTTCGACACCCTTACCCTGAATGTTGGTGGTGCCCAGGCTGCCATCATTGAAAGCGCCGAGGCAGCGCACATCAATTTGCGCATTCTCGGTCGCGGGCACCTGGGCGTGAGCCTGGACGAAACCTGCAACGAACAGACGGTGCTGCGCCTGCTCGACATCTTCCTGGGGGTGGATCATGGCCTGGAAATCACCGCCCTCGACCAGCTGGCCCTGCCTGAAGGCATCCCCGCCAGCCTGGTGCGACGCACGCCATTCCTCGCCCACCCCGTGTTCAACCTGCATCACAGCGAAACAGAGATGCTGCGCTACCTCAAGCAGCTAGAGAACAAGGACCTGGCGCTGAACCAGTCGATGATTCCGCTGGGCTCGTGCACCATGAAGCTCAACGCCACCAGTGAGATGATCCCCATCACCTGGTCCGGTTTTGCCCAGCTGCACCCGTTCGCTCCGGCGGCCCAGGCGGCAGGCTACAAGGCGATGATCGACGAACTGGAAAGCTGGCTGTGCGCGATCACCGGTTTCGATGCGATCTGCATGCAGCCCAACTCCGGTGCTCAGGGTGAATACGCCGGCCTGATGGCCATTACGCGCTATCACCGCAGCCGCCATCAGCCGATGCGCACGTTGTGCCTGATCCCGTCGTCGGCCCACGGCACCAACCCGGCGTCGGCACAGATGGCCGGCATGGACGTGGTGATCGTCGATTGCGACAACGATGGCAACGTCGACCTGGCTGACCTCAAAGCCAAGGCACACGCGGCCGGGGAGCGTCTGTCGTGCCTGATGATCACCTACCCCTCGACCCACGGTGTGTACGAGGAAGGGATACGCGAAATCTGCGATGTGGTGCACCAGCACGGCGGCCAGGTTTACATGGACGGTGCCAACCTCAATGCGCAGGTGGGCCTGGCGCGCCCCGCAGACATTGGGGCCGATGTTTCACACATGAACCTGCACAAGACGTTCTGCATTCCCCACGGCGGTGGCGGCCCGGGTATGGGGCCGATCGGTATCCGCGCGCACCTCAAGCCGTTCGTCGCCAGCCACCCGGTGGTGCCGGTGCCTGGGCTGGACCCGAACAACAGCGCGGTCAGCGCCGCGCCCTGGGGCAGCGCAAGCATCTTGCCGATCAGCTGGATGTATATCGCCATGATGGGCCCGCAGCTGGCCGACGCCAGCGAGGTGGCTATCCTTTCGGCCAACTACCTGGCCAGCCAGTTGGGCGCGGCGTTCCCGGTGCTATACCGCGGCCGCAACCAGCGCGTGGCGCATGAATGCATCCTCGACCTGCGGCCATTGAAAGCGCTGACAGGCATCAGCGAAGAGGACGTGGCCAAGCGCCTGATGGACTATGGCTTCCACGCACCGACCATGTCGTTCCCGGTGCCGGGCACGCTGATGGTGGAGCCGACCGAGAGTGAGTCGAAGGCCGAGCTGGACCGGTTCGTCGAGGCGATGCTGGCGATTCGGGCGGAAATTGACGAAGTACAGCAGGGCAACTGGCCTGCGGAGAACAACCCGCTGAAGCATGCACCGCATACCTTGGCTGATGTGCTGGGGGGATGGGACAGGCCGTATAGCCTGGAGCAGGCCGTGGCCCCCAGTGCTCACGTGCGCCAGCACAAATACTGGCCGGCGGTGAACCGGGTAGACAACGTGTATGGGGACAGGAACCTGTTCTGTGCGTGTGTGCCGGTGGAGGCTTATCGCTGAGGTTGGTGTTGGATGCTTCGCGGGTGCCTGTAGGAGCGGGTTTACCCGCGAAGCAGGCGACGCAGTTACTCGGCTACTGCATTTTTGGCCAGGATGGCATTGGCCAACTCCATGTCGGAAGCCTGCATCCCTGGGTTCTCTGCCCGTGCCTCGCGCATGGCCGCTTCCAGGAACGGCCCGCGGATCGCGCCTTCGCTGGCGACGAAGCTGCTGGCGTCATCCTGCGCGGCCACTACCAGCTTGTGATCTCGCGAGGTCAGGTAGCTCGATGCCGTGGTAGCACCGGAAGTCATCACGTTACGCCAGAAGGTATCGGCCATGGCCGAGCCAATAGGCAGCGAAAGCAAGGTAGCGGCGGCAATGGCGGTTTTGAGACGCATGTTGAAACACCTCGAAGGGTGATGGTTGAAGATGCGCGCTTGGATCTTTTCGGGCGAGGCAAGTTCCTTGAATACAAAGGACTTTTCGTCAGTTGCAGACGCGCAGCACTTCCTCGGCACGGGTCTGTCCAGCGGCCACTTTGGCCTCGCCGCAATGGCGCAGGTCAATCAGGCCATCGGCCAGCGCCTGGCGCCGCAATCGGGTCAGGTCGGCATGAGGGCCGATCAATGCGCGCAAGGTGTCGCTGGGCTCGAGTAGTTCGAATAATCCTGTGCGCCCCTGAAAACCGGTGCCGCGGCAGGCTCGGCAGGTGGCTGATGAACCTGCCTGGCAGTCGGTGCAGACGGTTCGCACCAGGCGCTGGGCCATTACCCCGATAAGCGTCGCCTTGATCAGGTAGTCGGCCACACCCAGCTCTTGCAAGCGGGTAATTGCTGCACAGGCGTCGTTGGTATGCAGGGTCGACAGTACCAGGTGCCCAGTCAGCGCTGCCTGAACTGCCACCAGGGCGGTTTCGCGGTCGCGAATTTCGCCGATCATGATGATATCGGGATCTTGGCGCAGCATGGCCCTGACCGCGTTGGCAAACCCCAGGTCCAGCGCGGGCTGTACCTGCAGCTGGTTGAAGGCTGGCTCCAGGCGCTCGATCGGGTCTTCGATGGTGCACAGGTTGACCTGTGGGGTGGCCAACAGTTTGAGGCTGGTGTACAGCGTGCTGGTTTTGCCGGAGCCGGTGGGGCCGGTGACCAGGATGATGCCTTGGCGCTGACGTAGCAGGCGCTGCCATTGGGCCAGTTGCTGGCCGTGCAGGCCAAGGCGTTCGAAGCCCTCTTGCAACTGTTGCGGGTCGAACAGGCGCAGCACCAGTTTCTCGCCAAACGGGGTGGGCAGGGTCGAAAGCCGCAGCTCCACCTCGCCACCACCGGGCAGGCGGCTTTGCAGCCGGCCGTCCTGCGGCCGGCGCTTCTCGGCAACGTCCATGCGGCCCAGGTGTTTCAGGCGGCTGACGAGGGCCAGGGTGACCCCGGCGGGGAAGGCATAGACGGTGTGCAGCAGGCCATCGATGCGGTAGCGCAATTGGCCCTGTTCGCGGCGTGGTTCCAGGTGGATATCGCTGGCGCGTTGCTCAATGGCGTACTGCAGCAGCCAGTCGACGATATGCACAATGTGTGCGTCGTCTGCGCTGGCCTCGGCCTGGCGTTTGCCCAGCTCCAGCAATTGCTCAAGTTCCCCCAGGCTGGCCGACTGCTGGTATTGCGCGCCTTTTACCGACTGGGCCAGGCGGTGAAACGACTGCGCTGACTGACGGATCTGCTGCGGGCTGGCCAGTACGCGACGGATCGATCGGCCGAGGCTACGGGCCAGGTCGGCCTGCCAGTCATCCTGGAAAGGCTGGGCGCTGGCGACGGTGACGCTTGCGGCATCGGCCGCGACGATGAGGATGCCGTGGCGCTGGGCGAAGGCTGGGGAGATCAGGCCGGTGACCTGGGGCAGGTCGAGTTGCATAGGGTCGATGCGCAGGTAGGGTTGGCCGACCTTGTCGGCCAGCCATTGGCAAAGGTACTCCAGGTCCAGAGGCTGGCCAGGGTGCTGGCGGCTTTCCAGGCTGCTGGCGGCGATGTGTTCCAGCGGGTGGCTACCGGGGTGGGCGGCGGCGTGTTCGAGTACTTGCAGGGTATCGCTGGCGTGCAGGTGCTGGTCAGCGAGCAGGGCCTGGAGCACGCGCTTGAGGTCGAGTGCCAGGTTGTCGGGGGTGTGCATGGTTGGCGTCCGTGCCTGATCGGATAGTGTTGATCAAGGCTAGCCGGGCGGCGGGTGGCTATTGGAGGTGAAAGGTTTCGGGATTTTGCTGCGCCTGTTCCGGACGCTTCGCGGGTGAACCCGCTCCTACAGGGATCGCACGGGCCTTGAGTGCTATGCGGTACAGGCCCGGCAGAGAGGGGGGTCAGACCACTGCCAACGCCACTCGCTGCAAGTTGGTCAGGCTCACCTCACCCACACACACCAGGTTACGCAGTTTCTGTGCAATGACCTCGGCCCGGTGCCAGCTCAACCCGCCAATGCCGATTTCGATATCCAGCCAGTCATCCTGCTGGCTGACCTGCACGCTATGCGGGGTCAGGAACTGCAAGGCGAACAGGTTGAGCACCCGGCACAGGCTATCGGGCTCGGCCTCGGCCTGCAGGCGATAGTGCACGGTGCTGTGGGCGTTGGTGGCGGCCCAGGCGTCGGTACGGGGCTGTGCGTTCATGCTGGTCTCCGCAAATGAGGGAGAAATTCTTGCACGTTGGTGGCGGAATTTTTTCGCTATGATTGGGTGATTTCGCCTTATTGGTGAATTCTTTTATTCAATAAAATCTGATGTGGAGAATAAACAATGCACAGCGAGCTGGACGCCTACGACCGTCGCATCCTCGAACTGCTGCAGGAGGACGCTTCGCTGTCCAGTGCACAGATCGCCGAGCGCGTCGGGCTGTCGCAATCGCCGTGCTGGCGGCGCATTCAGCGGTTGAAGGAAGAGGGGGTGATTCGTGGGCAGGTGACCTTGCTGGACCGCAAGAAGGTCGGCCTGAACACGCAGATTTTCGCCGAAGTGAAACTGAACGCCCACGGGCGCTCCAACTTCACCGAGTTCACCGAGGCGATCCGCGGGTTCCCTGAGGTGCTGGAGTGTTATGTACTGATGGGGGCTGTGGACTTTCTGCTGCGAATCGTCACGTCGGACATCGAGGCCTACGAGCGGTTCTTCTTCGAAAAACTGTCGAACGTGCCGGGGATTCAGGAGGTGAATTCGATTGTGGCGCTTTCCGAGATCAAGTCCACCACTAGCCTGCCGCTATCGCGTTGAGGCCATTCGCGGGTAAACCCGCTCCTACGACTGGCCCCACGCCTGGCGCGGATCCTACGTAGGAGCGGGTTTACCCGCGAAGCAGGCGACGCGGTATCACGCCTTGAGCAGGTGCTTCCAGCCGCGGCTCTGGTCCACCGCCCGAGCCTGTTCGATACGCGCTTCCAGCACTTCATCGCTGATAGGCTGCTCGGCCAGCTCGTGCAGCTTTTTCAGGTCGCCGTACAAGCGGTCCATTTGCGGCGCTTCCAGCACCTGGCGGGCGTGGTGCAGCCAGGCCAGAAGTTGCTCGATACGTGGCAGCTGCTCAGCCAGGTCTTCCGGGCGCTGGGTGTACAGCGGCAGCTTCAGCGCGCGGCCTTCCTCGCCCAGCAGGTGACCCAGCCAGCTGGCCAACTGCGCCTTGCCCTGGCGTTCGCCGCGGCCCTTGCGCTCTGTGGTCCAGGTCCGGGCCATCAGCCAGCGTGAGGTTTCCAGCGAGAACTGGCCCCAGCGTACGTCTTCCAGTTCTTCGGCGAACTGCTCGGGCGCGGCGCGACGGATGTCTTCGTCATCGTTGCCGGCCTGAACCAGCGGGCGCCAGTCTTCAAGCAAGGCATCAAGGCTGGTGCGCAGGTCGCGGGTGGTGGCGCGCGGTGCTGCCTGGCCCAGGCTGGCGGTGAGCGCGCGCAGCTCGCTCAGGCACTCGACCCAGTCCTGGAGCAGGCGCCAGTGACCGTTGTGGCGGTACTGCTCGGCCAGGCGCTGGCTGCTGCCCAGCAGTTGCCAGGCGAGGGCGGCATAGGCGTCGTCCAAGGCCATTTCGGCTTCCAGCGCGGTGTGCGGCAGGTCCAGCTCGTAGCTGTCCGGTTCCAGCAGGCGGTAACCGCGCTCAGCCTTGCTGATGTCGCACGGCATCAGTGGCAGGCTGGCGGCCAGTTCTGCAGCCAGTTCCAGCAGTGCTTGCGGTTCACCTTCACGCAGCTCCAGCTCCAGCTCGCAGATCTCCTCCTTGCGCTTGCCGGCGATCACGAAGCCTTGGTCCAGCGCGGCCTCGATCACCACCTTGCTCTTGCCACGGCCCCAGGCGATTTCAGCGTATTCACGGCTGAAGTCGGTGGTGAACAGCGGCTTGATGGTTTTCTTGTCCAGGTTGGCCAGTTGCTCGGGCCAGCAGGTGGCGTCCAGCTTCTTCAGGTCGAGCTTGACCTTGTCCAGGTTCCATTCGTACTCGTTGCGCTCTGACAGGCCAGCCACGCTCTGACCGCGGCACTTGAGGGTTTGGATGACAGCGTCGCCATCGCGGCGCAGGCGCAGGGCGACACGGGCGGCGGACAGCTCACGCTCGGGGGTGTCGAAGTACTGGTTGAGCAGTTCACGGGTCTGCCAGCCGGACTTGTTGCGCTTTTTCAGCAGAGGGTGCTCGCGCAGTGCGGCAAGGGTCTCGCGGCTGGCGCGGAGCTTCAGTTCGGTTTCTTTGTGCATCACAGACTCGAAAGAGGGGGGCGTGGTTGGCAGAGAGTCTACAGCAGTCAGCCCTCAACGGTTTATTCCAGACAGCGGATAGTCCTATGATGGGCAACGTTTTCGAGGAGTACGCGCATGCCGTTGCCGACGCTGAAAGACCAGTTTGCCGCCTTGATCGCCGCGCCTTCGGTCAGCTGTACCCAACCTGCGCTGGACCAGTCCAACCGCCAGGTTATCGACCTGTTGGCCGGTTGGCTCGGCGACCTGGGTTTCAAGTGCGATATCCAGCAGGTCAGCCCCGGCAAGTTCAACCTGCTGGCCAGCCGTGGCACCGGCCCGGGAGGGCTGGTGCTGGCCGGGCACAGCGATACCGTGCCCTATGACGAACAGCTGTGGGCCAGCGACCCGCTGAAGCTGACCGAAGCCGATGGCCGTTGGGTCGGCCTGGGCAGCTGCGACATGAAGGGCTTCTTCGCCCTGGTCATCGAAGCGGTCATCCCGCTGCTGGAGCACGACTTCAAGGAGCCGCTGCTGATCCTTGCCACCTGCGACGAAGAAAGCTCCATGTCCGGCGCCCGTGCCCTGGCCGAGGCCGGCCAGCCACTGGGGCGTGCAGCGGTCATCGGTGAGCCTACCGGGCTGCGGCCGATCCGCATGCACAAGGGCATCCTCATGGACCGCATCGACATCCTCGGGCGCAGTGGCCATTCGTCGGATCCAAGCCTGGGCCGCAGCGCCATGGAAGCCATGCATGCGGTCATGGGCGAGCTGATGGGCCTGCGCCAGCACTGGCAAAACACCTATAGCAACCCCCAATTCACCGTGCCGACCCCGACCATGAACTTCGGCTGCATCCACGGTGGTGACAACCCCAACCGCATCTGCGGCCAGTGCGCCCTGGAGTTCGACCTGCGGCCGCTGCCGGGCATGGACGTGGACCAGCTGCGCGCGGCCATTCGCGAAAAGCTGGTACCCGTGGCCGAGCGCCATGAGGTGCGCATCGACTATGCACCGCTGTTCCCGGAGGTGCCGCCGTTCGAGCAGGCTGCCGATGTCGAACTGGTACAGGTCGCGGAGCGCCTGACCGGCCATCGCGCTGAAGCGGTGGCGTTCGGCACCGAAGCACCTTATCTTCAGCAACTGGGCTGCCAGACCATCGTGCTGGGCCCTGGCGACATTGCCTGCGCCCACCAGCCCGGCGAATACCTTGAAATGTCACGAATCGAGCCTACCGTGCGTCTATTGCGTGACCTGATCCGGCACTATTGCCTGCACTAAACGTCAATCGAACTGATTCGTTCCTGCCTAGAGGAGACCGCGCGTGACCGCAAGCCTGTTCCGACGATGATCCTGAACGCCCCCTGCATCGCCGTTCTCCGTCCACTTATCCACAGGCCCTGTCATGCCCGATTACGTCAACTGGCTGCGTCATGCATCCCCCTATATCAATGCCCATCGCGACTGCACCTTCGTGGTCATGCTCCCTGGCGATGGGGTGGAACACCCTAATTTCGGCAACATCGTCCACGACCTGGTGCTGCTGCACAGCCTCGGCGTGCGGCTGGTGCTGGTGCATGGCTCGCGCCCGCAGATCGAAAGCCGGCTGGCCGATCGCGGCCTGACCCCGCACTACCACCGGGGCATGCGTATTACTGATGCGGCTACCCTGGACTGCGTGATCGATGCCGTCGGCGCCCTGCGCCTGGCCATTGAAGCGCGGCTGTCGATGGACATCGCCGCTTCGCCGATGCAGGGCTCGCGCCTGCGCGTGGCCTCCGGCAACCTGGTCACTGCGCGGCCGATCGGCGTGCTCGAAGGCGTGGACTACCACCACACTGGCGAAGTGCGCCGGGTCGACCGCAAGGGCATCAGCCGCTTGCTCGACGAGCGTTCCATCGTGCTGTTGTCGCCCTTGGGCTACTCGCCTACCGGGGAAATCTTCAACCTGGCCTGCGAAGACGTGGCTACCCGTGCGGCCATCGAACTGGGTGCCGACAAATTGTTGCTGTTCGGCGCCGAGCCGGGCCTGTTGGACGCTGACGGTAGGCTGGTGCGTGAACTGCGCCCGCAGCAGGTTGCTCCGCATCTGCAGCGTCTAGGCAGCGATTACCAGGGCGAACTGCTGGATGCTGCGGCCGAGGCGTGCAAAGGCGGTGTGGCGCGCAGCCATATCGTCAGCTATGCCGAGGACGGCGCGCTGCTCACCGAGCTGTTCACCCGGGGCGGTGGCGGTACGCTGGTGTCGCAGGAGCAGTTCGAAGTGGTGCGCGAGGCGACCATCGAGGACGTCGGTGGCCTGCTGGAGTTGATCAGCCCGCTGGAAGAGCAGGGCATCCTGGTGCGCCGTTCGCGCGAAGTGCTGGAGCGAGAGATCGAGCAGTTCAGCGTGGTCGAGCGCGAGGGCATGATCATCGCCTGTGCGGCGCTGTACCCGATTGCCGATTCCGAGGCCGGGGAGCTGGCTTGCCTGGCGGTGAACCCGGAGTACCGCCATGGCGGACGTGGCGATGAGCTGCTGGAACGCATCGAGAGCCGGGCACGGCAGATGGGCTTGAGTACTTTGTTCGTGCTGACTACGCGCACTGCGCACTGGTTTCGCGAGCGCGGCTTTGCGCCCAGTGGCGTGGAGCGGCTGCCGGCGGCGCGGGCTTCGCTGTACAACTACCAGCGCAATTCGAAGATTTTCGAGAAGCCCCTGTAAGCCTGTACCGCAGCCCATGTGGGAGCGGCCTTGCGTCGCGAAAGGGCCGCAAAGCGGCCCCGACAATATCAGCTTGATGCGCAAATACTGGGGGCACTTCGCCCCTATCGCGACGCCGCTCCCACAATGGGGGCGGCGTTTTCGTTTACACGGTATGCAGGTACCAGTTGTACTCGAGGTCGGAGATCGAGTGCTCGAACTCTTCCAGCTCGCTTTCCTTGCACGCGACAAAGATGTCGATGTACTTCGGATCGATGTACTTGTTCAGGATTTCGCTGTCGTCCAGCTCGCGCAGGGCATCGCGCAGGTTGTTCGGCAGGCTCTGCTCCAGCTGCTCGTACGAGTTGCCTTCGATCGGCTCGCCCGGTTCGATCTTGTTGGTCAGGCCGTGGTGCACGCCCGCCAGCACCGCAGCCATCATCAGGTACGGGTTGGCGTCGGCACCGGCCACGCGGTGCTCGATGCGCACGGCGTCCGGCGAGCCGGTCGGTACGCGCAGGGCCACGGTGCGGTTGTCCAGGCCCCAGCTTGGCGCGTTCGGTACGTAGAACTGCGCGCCGAAGCGGCGGTACGAGTTGACGTTCGGGCAGAGGAACGCCATGGACGCGGGCAGGGTCTCGAGCACACCGCCGACAGCGTGACGTAGCGCGGCGTTCTGCTCGGGATCCTCGCTGGTGAAGATGTTGTTGCCATCTTTGTCCAGCACGGAAATGTGTACATGCAGGCCGTTACCTGCCTGGCCCGGGTAGGGCTTGGCCATGAAAGTGGTGTCCATTTCATGGTCGTAGGCGATGTTCTTGATCAACCGCTTGAGCAGTACTGCGTAATCGCAGGCCTTTAGCGGGTCGGGCACGTGGTGCAGGTTGACTTCGAACTGCGCCGGGGCGCTTTCCTTGACGATGGCGTCGGCCGGGATGCCTTGCTCCTTCGCGCCTTCGAGGATGTCCTGCAGGCAGTCGGCATACTCGTCGAGGTCGTCGATCAGGTACACCTGGGTCGACTGCGGGCGCTTGCCCGAGATTGGCGAGCGCGGCGGCTGCGGGCGGCCATTCACGTTCTCCTGGTCGATCAGGTAGAACTCCAGCTCGAATGCGGCGCAGATGGTCAGGCCCATATCGGTGAACTTGCTCACCACCTGGCGCAGCACTTCACGCGGGTCGGCGAAGAACGGCTCGCCTTCCAGCTCGTGCATGGTCATCAGCAGCTGGGCGGTAGGGCGTTTTTGCCACGGCTCATTACAGAGCGTGTCGGGGATTGGATAGCAGATGCGGTCAGCATCGCCGATGTCCAGGCCCAGCCCGGTGCTTTCGACGGTGGAACCGTTGATGTCCAGGGCAAAGAGGGAGGCCGGCAGATTGATGCCTTTCTCGTAAACCTTGTGGAGGCTGGTGCGCTCTATGCGCTTGCCACGCACCACACCATTCATATCTGCAATCAGAAGGTCAACGTAGAGAACCTCAGGATGTTCCTTAAGGAACGCGTTCGCTTCGTTAAGCTGAACGGCACGCGGGGGTACCGACATGATGCAACACCTTTGTTGTTAAAAATATCAATCAAGGGGGGCTTGCAGGACCAGTCAACCGAAAAGCCATACTGATGTCAAGCCAACCCCATGACGCCCTGAAATGGCACATCTACGGCAGATTTGCTGCATATCGGGGCAGGCCATTATCCGCTATTTCTGCCTGAAAGGGTGATCTCAAACGTGCCGTGTTTTATTTTTTACGGAAGTGTTGTGTAAAAAAATGAACAAGGCTAAGCTCGGTCACAACCCAGAACACAATAATACGAGGGTCACATGGTCCGCTTGCCGCGACCTGAAAGTACTGCGTGCGCAGTGCAATCGGGTACTTCCGTCGTTTTTGCAAGCTTCGTCAATGGCGTGGTCGCCCTGGCCGCAATAATTGACGTTTGGCGTTCCCGGACCCGTCCTCGTAGCGGCTTGCCGCCCTTCGCTTCGTCTTCCTGCCTTTTGAACTCATTACGGACACAGCTGATTTCAGTGTATCCACTGTGGCTCTGCGCGTGGGTTTTTGCTTTAGCAATCGACTCCATCCAGAATCAAGTCGCGGACCACCTTACCTCCTGAGGTATTTATGAGTAACAACCTCGACCAGCTCACCGATTGGTTGAAAGAGCACAAGATCACCGAAGTCGAATGCATGATCAGCGACCTGACCGGCATCACGCGCGGCAAGATTTCGCCAACCAACAAATTCATCGCTGAAAAAGGCATGCGGCTGCCCGAGAGCGTGCTGCTGCAGACCGTGACCGGCGACTACGTCGACGACGACATCTATTACGAACTGCTCGACCCTGCAGACATCGACATGATCTGCCGCCCTGACGAGAACGCTGTGTTCCTCGTGCCGTGGGCCATCGAGCCGACCGCACAGGTCATCCACGACACCTACGACAAGAAGGGCAACCCGGTCGAACTGTCGCCGCGCAACGTGCTGAAGAAAGTGCTCAAGCTATACGCTGACAAGGGCTGGCAGCCGATCGTCGCACCGGAGATGGAGTTCTACCTGACCAAGCGCAGCGAAGACCCGGACTTCCCGCTGCAGCCCCCGGTAGGCCGTTCCGGTCGCCCGGAAACCGGCCGTCAGTCGTTCTCGATCGAAGCTGCCAACGAATTCGACCCGCTGTTCGAAGACGTCTACGACTGGTGTGAGCTGCAGCAGCTGGACCTCGACACGCTGATCCACGAAGACGGCACGGCGCAGATGGAAATCAACTTCCGTCACGGCGATGCTCTGCACCTGGCCGACCAGATCCTGGTGTTCAAGCGCACCATGCGCGAGGCGGCGCTCAAGCACAACGTGGCTGCCACCTTCATGGCCAAACCGATGACCGGCGAGCCGGGCAGTGCCATGCACCTGCACCAGAGTGTGGTCGACGTGGCCACCGGCAAGAACATCTTCAGCAATGAAGACGGCAGCATGAGCGAGCTGTTCCTCAACCACATTGGCGGCCTGCAGAAGTTTATCCCCGAGGCGCTGCCGCTGTTCGCGCCCAACGTCAACTCGTTCCGCCGCTTCCTGCCCGACACTTCGGCGCCGGTAAACGTGGAGTGGGGCGAAGAAAACCGCACCGTCGGCCTGCGTGTACCGGATGCCGGCCCGCAAAGCCGGCGCGTCGAAAACCGCCTGCCGGGCGCCGACGCTAACCCGTACCTGGCCATCGCCGCCAGCCTGCTGTGTGGCTACATCGGCATGGTCGAAGGTATCGAGGCCAGCGCGCCAGTGCAGGGCCGTGGTTACGAACGCCGCAACCTGCGCCTGCCCCTGACCATCGAAGACGCCTTGGAACGCATGGAAAACAGCCGTGCGCTGGTGCAGTACTTGGGCAAGAAATTCATTACCGGGTATGTCGCTACCAAGCGCGCCGAGCACGAAAACTTCAAGCGTGTCATCAGTTCGTGGGAGCGTGAGTTCCTGCTGTTCGCTGTCTGATCAACCCTGGTGCCGCAGGAGCGCGGCGGTCCAATAACGGAGAAGCACATGAGCGTCAACAACCCGCAAACCCGTGAATGGCAAACCCTGAGCGGGGAGCATCACCTCGCACCTTTCAGTGACTACAAGCAACTGAAGGAGAAGGGGCCGCGCATCATCACCAAGGCCCAGGGTGTGCATTTGTGGGATAGCGAGGGGCACAAGATCCTCGACGGCATGGCCGGTCTGTGGTGCGTGGCGGTCGGCTACGGACGTGAAGAGCTGGTGCAGGCGGCGGAAAAACAGATGCGTGAGCTGCCGTACTACAACCTGTTCTTCCAGACCGCTCACCCGCCTGCGCTCGAGCTGGCCAAGGCGATCACCGACGTGGCGCCGAAAGGTATGACCCATGTGTTCTTCACCGGCTCCGGCTCCGAAGGCAACGACACTGTGCTGCGCATGGTGCGCCACTACTGGGCGCTGAAGGGCAAACCGCACAAGCAGACCATCATCGGCCGCATCAACGGTTACCACGGCTCCACCTTCGCCGGTGCTTGCCTGGGCGGCATGAGCGGCATGCACGAGCAGGGTGGCCTGCCGATTCCGGGCATCGTACACATCCCTCAGCCGTACTGGTTCGGCGAGGGTGGCGACATGACCCCTGACGAATTCGGTATCTGGGCCGCCGAGCAGTTGGAGAAGAAGATCCTCGAAGTCGGCGAAGACAACGTCGCTGCCTTCATCGCCGAGCCGATCCAGGGCGCAGGTGGCGTGATCATCCCGCCGCAAACCTACTGGCCGAAGGTGAAGGAGATCCTCGCCAGGTACGACATTCTGTTCGTCGCCGACGAGGTGATCTGCGGCTTCGGCCGTACCGGCGAGTGGTTTGGCTCTGATTACTACGACCTCAAGCCTGACCTGATGACCATCGCGAAAGGCCTGACCTCCGGTTACATCCCCATGGGCGGTGTGATTGTGCGTGACACCGTGGCCAAGGTGATCAGCGAAGGCGGCGACTTCAACCACGGTTTCACCTACTCCGGTCACCCGGTGGCGGCCGCGGTGGGCCTGGAAAACCTGCGCATCCTGCGTGACGAGAAAATTGTCGAGAAGGCGCGCACGGAAGCGGCACCGTATTTGCAAAAGCGTTTGCGTGAGCTGCAGGACCATCCACTGGTGGGTGAAGTGCGCGGCCTGGGCATGCTGGGTGCGATCGAGCTGGTCAAGGACAAGGCCACCCGCAGCCGTTACGAGGGCAAGGGCGTGGGCATGATCTGCCGCACCTTCTGCTTTGAGAACGGGCTCATCATGCGTGCGGTGGGTGACACCATGATCATCGCGCCGCCGCTGGTAATCAGCCATGCGGAGATCGACGAACTGGTGGAAAAGGCGCGCAAGTGCCTGGACCTGACCCTTGAGGCGATTCGATAAGCGTTTGCTAGGCTAGCGTTGTGACATTAAGTCGTTACATGGCCCTGCTTTCCTTGATACAGGGCCTTGTAACTTGCCAGACTAGCGACTGTTTCAGTCGCCGCGCGCTCTGCACCGTGGGTTCTGGCTGCTGGACAGTTGCTAAATAAAAATTCTGGAGCATTACGCATGAATAAAATGGGCAAGACGTTGCTGGCCGCCGCCCTGATGGGTGCCATGGCCTCCGCTGTTCAGGCTGAAGACAAAGTGTTGAACGTCTATAACTGGTCGGACTACATCGCTCCGGACACCATCGCCAAGTTCGAGAAGCAGACAGGGATCAAGGTCAAGTACGACGTCTTCGACAGCAACGAAACCCTGGAAGCCAAGCTGCTGGCAGGCAAGTCGGGCTACGACATCGTCGTGCCTTCGAACAATTTCCTGGCCAAGCAGATCAAGGCGGGCGTGTACGAGGAGCTGGACCGGTCCAAGCTGCCGAACTGGAAGAACCTCGACCCCGACCTGCTCAAGGCCGTTGGCGATGCCAGCGACAAGGACAACAAGCATGCCTTCCCTTACATGTGGGGCTCGATCGGCATCGGCTACAACCCGGAAAAGGTCAAGGCTGCCCTGGGCGTGGACAAGATCGATTCGTGGGATGTGGTGTTCAAGCCTGAGAACATCGCCAAGCTCAAGAGCTGCGGCGTGAGCTTCCTCGACGCCCCGACCGAAATGCTCCCGGCTGCGCTGCACTACCTCGGCAAGCCGACCGACAGCACCAAGAAAGAAGACCTGAAGGCCGCCGAGGACCTGTTCCTCAAGATCCGTCCTTCGATCACCTATTTCCACTCGTCCAAGTACATCGGCGACATGGCCAACGGCAACATCTGTGTAGCCGTCGGTTACTCGGGTGACCTGGAGCAATCCAAGGCCCGTGCCCATGAAGCGGGCGACAAGGTCAAAGTGGACTACGTCATTCCGAAGGAAGGTGCCGGTACTTTCTACGACATGGTCGCCATCCCGAAAGATGCCGAGCATAAAGACGCGGCCTACGAGTTCATGAACTTCCTGATGCAGCCGGAAATCATGGCTGAAATCACCAACGCCGTGCGCTTCCCGAACGGTAACGCTGCTGCCACCCCGTTCGTGGACAAAGACATCACCAGCGACCCAAGCATCTACCCGCCTGCCGAAGTGAAGAAGCAGCTGTATGCGATCGCTGCGCCTGACGCTTCTGTGCAGCGAGTGATCACCCGCAGCTGGACGAAGATCAAGTCGGGCAAGTAAGCCCGATGCGACACCTCTGGGCCGGGTTTGCCGGCCCAGAGCCATTGAAAGGTAATTGATGATTGCGGCATCGAAGCTGCGAAGTTAAGTTGCGCGCCGGTTTTGCGTGTGCGGCAGCATTGTCGCTACCCAGGCACTGATTGTGAGGACCCCCACTTGTCTATTTCTGTATTCCGCAAGGCCTTGATGGCCAGCGCGGGCCTGACGCTGGCGTGCAGCGTCCAAGCGGCGCCGACGGTGCA
This sequence comes from Pseudomonas sp. USTB-Z, assembly GCF_019691255.1. NCBI lineage: Bacteria > Pseudomonadati > Pseudomonadota > Gammaproteobacteria > Pseudomonadales > Pseudomonadaceae > Pseudomonas > Pseudomonas sp. USTB-Z. Next base: position 21,036 of record NZ_JAECZP010000022.1, on the reverse strand, counting down.
CTTCTATAACTGGTCCGACTACATCGGCCCGACTACACTCGCGGACTTCGAGAAAGCTACGGGCATCAAGCCCGTGCAAGACGTGTTCGACTCCAACGAAACCCTGGAAGGCAAGCTGCTGGCCGGTAACACCGGCTATGACGTGGTGGTGCCGTCCAACCATTTCCTGGGCAAGCAGATCAAGGCGGGCGCCTTCCAGAAGCTCGACAAGAACCTGCTGCCCAACTATTCCAACCTCGACCCGGCGTTGATGAAGCGCCTGGAAAAGAACGACCCGGGCAACCAGTACGCGGTGCCTTACCTGTGGGGCACCAACGGCATCGGTTACAACGTCGACAAGGTCAAGGCCGCGCTGGGCGTGGATACCATCGATTCCTGGGCCGTGCTGTTCGAGCCCGAAAACATGAAGAAGCTCTCCAAGTGCGGTGTGGCCTTCCTCGACTCGGCAGACGAAATGCTGCCAGCGGTGCTCAACTACATGGGCCTCAACCCCAACAGCACCGACCCCAAGGATTACGTCAAGGCCGAGCAGAAGCTGCTGGCGGTGCGCCCGTACGTGACCTACTTCCACTCGTCCAAGTACATCACCGACCTGGCCAACGGCGACATCTGCGTCGCGGCAGGTTTTTCGGGTGATGTGTTCCAGGCCAAGGCCCGCGCTGAAGAAGCGAAGAAGGGCGTGAACCTGGCCTACGCCATTCCCAAGGAAGGCGGCAACCTCTGGTTCGACGTGCTGGCGATCCCCAAGGACGCCAAGAACGTCAAAGAGGCGCATGCCTTCATCAACTATTTGCTGAAACCTGAGGTTATCGCCCAGGTCAGTGATTACGTCGGTTACGCCAACCCGAACCCCAAGGCTGGCGCCCTGATGGACCAGGCCGTAAGGACTGACGCCGCGGTTTACCCACCGCAGGAAGTGCTGGACAAGATGTTCGTGAACTCAGAGTTGCCACCCAAGGTGCAACGGCTGATGACCCGCAGCTGGACCAAGGTCAAGTCGGGCAAGTAAAAATCCAGACCCGCGACGGCACCGTAGAACAGGCCACGCGGGCACAAAAATCTTGTTGGGAGTTTCACTCATGGCAGTTGCCTCCGGTGCCTATAAAAAAGCCCTCGAGGGTGGCCAGCAACCCAAGCAGGTGCTGGTCAAGATCGACCGGGTCACGAAAAAGTTCGACGAAACGGTAGCCGTGGACGATGTGTCCCTGGAAATCCGCAAGGGCGAGATCTTTGCCCTGCTGGGCGGCTCCGGTTCCGGCAAGTCCACCTTGCTGCGCATGCTGGCCGGCTTCGAGCGCCCGTCCGAAGGGCGGATCTTCCTCGATGGCGTCGACATCACCGACATGCCGCCGTACGAGCGGCCGATCAACATGATGTTCCAGTCCTACGCGCTGTTCCCGCACATGACCGTGGCGCAGAACATCGCCTTCGGCCTGCAGCAGGACAAGATGCCCAAGGCCGAGATCGATGCCCGCGTGGCCGAGATGCTCAAGCTGGTGCACATGACCCAGTACGCCAAGCGCAAGCCGCACCAGTTGTCGGGCGGCCAGCGTCAGCGTGTGGCGTTGGCCCGCTCGCTGGCCAAGCGCCCCAAACTGCTGCTGCTCGACGAGCCGATGGGTGCACTGGACAAGAAACTGCGTTCGCAGATGCAGCTGGAGCTGGTCGAGATCATCGAGCGCGTGGGTGTAACCTGCGTGATGGTGACCCACGATCAGGAAGAGGCCATGACCATGGCCCAGCGCATCGCCATCATGCACCTGGGCTGGATCGCCCAGATCGGCTCGCCAGTGGACATCTACGAGACACCTACCAGCCGCCTGGTGTGCGAGTTCATCGGTAACGTCAACCTGTTCGAAGGTGACGTGGTCGACGACGCCGAAGGCTACGCGATCATTGCCAGCCCGGAGCTGGAGCGCAAGATCTACGTGGGCCACGGCATCACCACCTCGGTGGAAGACAAGCACATCACCTACGCCCTGCGCCCGGAAAAGATGCTGGTCACCACCCAGCAGCCAACCTGCGAGCACAACTGGTCGCGCGGCAAGATCCACGACATCGCCTACCTCGGGGGCCACTCGGTGTTCTATGTGGAGCTGCCGAGCGGCAAGGTCGTGCAGTCGTTCGTCGCCAACGCCGAGCGCCAAGGTACCCGTCCGACCTGGGGCGATGAAGTGTACGTATGGTGGGAAGACGACAGCGGCGTGGTACTGCGGTCATGAAACTGCGCAAGCTCAAGCGAGCCTTCCAGCGTCTGGTCCCGGAGGGGCGGCACTTGGTGATCGGCGTGCCGTTCATCTGGCTGTTCCTGTTCTTCATGCTGCCGTTCTTCATCGTCCTGAAGATCAGTTTTGCCGAAGCTGACGTGGCAATCCCGCCGTATACCGAGATCTATACCTACGTCGAAGACAAGATCCAGCTGGTCCTCAACCTGGCCAACTACGGGCTGTTGACCGAGGATGAGCTGTACCTCTCGGCCTACCTGGGTTCGTTGAAGATGGCGTTCTTCAGCACCCTGCTGTGCCTGCTGATCGGCTTCCCGATGGCCTACGCCATTGCCAACGCCAAGAAGGAGACCCAGACGGTCCTGCTGTTGCTGATCATGATGCCAACCTGGACCGCGATCCTGATCCGCGTCTATGCCTGGATGGGTATCCTCAGCAACAACGGCCTGCTCAACGGTTTCCTCCTGTGGACCGGGTTGATCGACCAGCCGTTGCAGATCCTCAACACCAACCTGGCGGTCTACATCGGCGTGGTCTATTCGTACCTGCCGTTCATGATCCTGCCGCTGTTCGCCAACCTGGTGAAGCATGATCCGAGCCTGCTCGAAGCTGCATCCGACCTGGGTTCGAGCACCTTCAACAGCTTCTGGAAGATCACGGTACCGCTGTCGAAAAACGGCATCATCGCCGGCTGCATGCTGGTGTTCATCCCGGTGGTGGGCGAGTTCGTGATCCCGGAACTGCTGGGTGGCCCGGAAACCCTGATGATCGGTAAAGTGCTGTGGCAGGAGTTCTTCAACAACCGTGACTGGCCGGTGGCATCCGCCCTGGCAGTGGTGATGCTGGCGATCCTGATCGTGCCGATCCTGCTGTTCAACCGTAGCCAGGCCAAAGAGATGGAGGGCCGCGCATGAAACGCTTCAGTTTCTCCAAGCTGATGCTGGTGCTCGGCTTGCTGTTCATCTATCTGCCGATGTTGATCCTGGTGATCTACTCGTTCAACGCCTCCAAGCTGGTGACGGTGTGGGGCGGCTGGTCGATCAAATGGTACGTCGGCCTGCTCGACAACACCCAGCTGATGGGTTCGGTGATGCGCTCGCTGGAAATCGCCTGCTACACGGCGGTGGCGGCAGTGGCGCTGGGTACCCTGGCGGCCTTCGTGCTGACCCGCGTCACCCGCTTCAAGGGCCGCACGCTGTTCGGTGGCCTGGTCACTGCGCCGCTGGTAATGCCCGAAGTGATCACCGGTCTGTCGCTGTTGCTGCTGTTCGTGGCCATGGCGCAGATGATCGGCTGGCCGCAGGAGCGGGGTATCGTCACCATCTGGATCGCCCATACAACGTTCTGTGCGGCGTATGTGGCGGTGGTGGTGTCGGCTCGCCTGCGTGAGCTGGACCTGTCGATCGAGGAAGCGGCGATGGACCTGGGTGCCAAGCCGTGGAAGGTGTTCTTCCTGATCACCATCCCGATGATCGCGCCATCGCTGGCGGCGGGCGGCATGATGTCGTTTGCCCTGTCGCTGGACGACCTGGTATTGGCCAGCTTCGTCTCCGGGCCTGGCTCGACCACCTTGCCGATGGAAGTGTTCTCGGCGGTGCGCCTGGGTGTGAAACCGGAGATCAACGCCGTGGCCAGCCTGATCTTGCTGTCGGTATCGCTGGTGACCTTCTTCGTCTGGTACTTCAGCCGCCAGGCCGAAGAGCGTCGTCGCAAGGCGATTCAGCAGGCGATCGAAGAGGGTGCTGCAGCCAACGCTTCGCAGCCGCAAGTCAAGCGCCCGGCGCCGGTGGCTGCGTCGGCCTGACCTGGCCCTTTCGCGGGCACGCCCGCTCCCACAGGGACCTCACAGCCTTCAGGGTTGTGGTGAGCCCTGTGGGAGCGGGCATGCCCGCGAAGGCTCCAGCACCGATTCAAAGCCATACCGCATCCCAATGTGGATAGTCCCTGATACTTCTGACCAATCCAGCCCTCAAGGGATTGGCAACAATGTACCGGGCTACATGAACCACACACTCTTCCCGCCGCAGCGCATGGTCCTGGTAACCCGATTGCCATATCGGCTTGTGCCCGACACCGGCCTTGCGCAAGGCAATCGCTGTGCGTGATTTGAACTTGCGCATCAGCGTTCCCAATGTCACTTCTTTCAGCTCGATCAGCCAATGCAGATGGTCCGGCATCACTACCCAGGCCAACGATTGGCAGTCCTGAATGTCATCTGAGACCCGAAGGTGTTTGACCACCAGACGGGCATGGTGGAAGTCGCGGAACAGTGGTTTGCGTTGATGCGTGATGGTGGTCAGCATGTAGAGCCTGCCAGGCTCGGAGAAGCGCCCGCGGCGCAGTCGGTGGGATTCGGCTAACGGCATTTTGATCTTCCTTGAATGTGAGCCTCCCCGTGAAAGGTAGCGGTTGGAGCGGGGATGGCAGAAGACCGATGGTTTCTGGATATGGCAGATACTGATACCTGGCTGTGGAGGCCTCTTCGCGGGCTCGCCCGCTCCCACAGGTACCGCGCAGGTCTCAAATAGTGCGCTCTCTCTGTGGGAGCGGGCGTGCCCGCGAAGAGGCCCCCACAGGCACCAAAAATGCCAGCATGGCCCCCGCCAGTGATGTTTATCGAACCCTGAACTACGCTCACAGTCGCATCCCACAAATCATTTGTGCGCAAGCAAGGAGCCAGCATGGCGTTGATGCGTCCGCTGTCGGTCATCTGTCTGGGGTTGTTGTACATGCTCACCGGCTGTAGCAAGGAAGAGGTCCCCAAGACGCTGCCTCGGGTGGGGGTGCAGCAGGTACAACCCACCGATTTCGCTGCCAGGGTCACCCTGACCGGCGACGTACAGGCACGGGTGCAGACCGATTTGTCATTCCGCGTCGGCGGCAAGATCATTTCGCGTAGCGTCGACGTAGGTGATCACGTCAAGGCCAACCAGGTGCTGGCCCGGCTGGACCCGAAAGACCTGCAGAACAATGTCGATTCGGCCAAGGCCGAAGTATTCGCCGCGCAGGCGCGCGTTACCCAGACCAGTGCGGCCTTCGTGCGCCAGCAAAAACTGCTGCCCAAGGGCTACACCAGCCAGAGCGAATACGATGCTGCCGAAGCCGCGCTGCGCAGCAACCAGAGCGCACTCAAGGCCGCCCAGGCGCAACTGGCCAATGCCAACGAGCAACTCAGCTACACCGCACTGGTCTCCGAGGCCGCCGGGGTCATCACCGAGCGCCAGGCCGAGGTTGGCCAAGTGGTGCAGGCGACCATGCCGATCTTCAGCCTGGCCGTCGATGGCGACCGCGATGCGGTGTTCAACGTCTACGAATCGCTGCTGGTGGCGCCGCCCAGCGATGCCGGAGTAGTCGTGAGCCTGCTGGACGATCCCAAGGTCCAGGCCCGTGGCTTCGTACGTGAAATCACCCCCACCGTGTCGGCGCAAAGCGGCACCGTGCAGGTCAAGGTGGGGCTCAAGGACGTGCCGCCCGGGATGCAATTGGGGGCACCGGTTACTGCCACCACCAATGCCCAGGGTCGGCCCAGCATCGAGCTGCCATGGTCGGCGCTGACCAAGGCCTTGCATGAGCCTGCCGTGTGGGTGGTGGGCGAGGGCGACAAGGTGGAACTGCGCAAAGTCAAAATCCGCCGTTACCTCACCGGCAAGATCGTGGTCGCCAGCGGCCTAAAAGCCGGCGAGACCGTAGTGGTCAATGGCGGCCAGTTGCTGCACCCCGGCATGCAGGTACAGAAGGTCGACGCCAAGGGCCCAGGGGGTGAGCTATGAAGCGTCTGCTGCTGATGCTGTCGGCCGGAGTGCTGCTGGTCGGTTGCAGTAGCGAAGAAGAGGCACCAGAGGCGATCCGGCCAGTGCTGTCGGTCAAGGTCGAACCCCAGGTGCAGTCACAGCTGGGCCGCTTCGCCGGCAGTATTCAGGCGCGCTTCGAAAGCACCTTGGGCTTCCGGGTTTCCGGGCGCATTGCCCGGCGCTGGCTGGACGTGGGCGCCCAGGTGAAACCGGGCGACACTTTGGCCACCCTGGACCCCACCGACCAGCAGAACCAGCTGCGCGCCGCCGAAGGCGATCTGGCCAAGGTGCAGGCACAGTGGATCAACGCCCAGGCCGATGCCCGTCGCCAGCAGCAGTTGTATGACCGTGGGGTAGGCGCCCAGGCACAGCTGGATATTGCCCAGACCAACCTGAAAACCACCAGTGCGGCGTTGGAGCAGGCGCGCTCCGCCGTCAGCCAGGCCCGCGACCAGCTCGACTACAGCACCCTGCGTACCGACCACGCTGCCGTGATTACTGCGTGGCAGGCCGAAGCCGGGCAAACCGTTACCGCCGGGCAAGCCGTGGTGACCCTGGCCCGGCCAGACGTGAAGGAAGCGGTAATCGACCTGCCGATCGATCTGGCCGAGCAGTTGAGCAAAGGCCTGACCTTCACCGTTGCTTCGCAACTGGACCCGACCATCAACACCACGGCCAGCCTGCGCGAACTGGAGCCCCAGGCCGATGCCACCACCCGGACCCGCCGTGCTCGCCTGACCCTGGCCAGCACACCGGCGGCCTTTCACCTTGGCACCGCCATCAGTGTGACCCTTAGCTCGGAAGTGTCCCCGCGCAGCGAACTGCCCTTGAGTGCCTTGCTCGAGCGCGACGGCAAGACCCAGGTGTGGGTGATCGATACGCAGCACAAGACCGTGGCCACCCGTGACGTGGCGCTGATCGACCGCACCGATGACAGCATCGTACTGAGCGCCGGCGTGCAGCCCGGTGAGCGTGTGGTCACTGCCGGCGTCAACAGCCTCAAGCCTGGCCAGAAGGTCATCTTCGACGAGGATGCGCAATGAAAGGAAGCTTCAACCTGTCCGACTGGGCGCTCAAGCATCAATCGTTCGTCTGGTACCTGATGTTCGTTGGCCTGTTGATGGGGATTTTTTCCTACTTCAACCTGGGCCGTGAGGAAGACCCGTCGTTCACCATCAAAACCATGGTCATCCAGACCCGCTGGCCCGGTGCGACCCAGGACGAAACCCTCTACCAGGTCACCGACCGTATCGAGAAGAAGCTCGAGGAACTCGATTCACTCGACTACACCAAAAGCTACACCCGCCCCGGCGAGTCCACGGTCTACGTGTATCTTCGCGACACCACCAAGGCCAAGGACATCCCGGAAATCTGGTACCAGGTGCGCAAGAAGATCCAGGACATTCGTGGCGAATTTCCTGCCGGTATCCAGGGGCCGGGCTTCAACGACGAATTCGGTGATGTGTTCGGTTCGATCTATGCCTTTACCGCCGACGGCCTGACGCTGCGCCAACTGCGGGACTACGTGGAACAGGCAAGGGCCGAGGTCCGCGATGTACCCAACATCGGCAAGATCGAGCTGGTCGGCACCCAGGACGAAGTGCTTTACCTGAACTTCTCCACCCGCAAGCTGGCTGCCCTGGGCATTGACCAGCGCCAGGTAATGCAGGCACTTCAAGCACAGAATGCGGTGACGCCGGCCGGCATGATCGAGGCCGGCCCGGAGCGCATCTCGGTGCGCACGTCCGGGCAGTTTGCCTCGGAAAAAGACCTGCAATCCGTCAACTTGAGGATCAACGACCGCTTCTTCCGTCTGGCTGATATCGCCGACATCGAGCGCGGCTATGTCGACCCGCCCTCGCCAATGTTCCGTTACAACGGCCAGACAGCCCTTGGCCTGGCCATCGGCATGAAGGCCGGCGGCAACATCCAAGTGTTCGGTGCGGCGTTGAAAAAGCGCATGGACCAGGTGGTCCAGGATCTGCCGGTGGGTGTCGGTGTACACACCGTTTCTGACCAGGCCGTGGTGGTCAAGCAGGCGGTCGGCGGTTTCACCAGCGCGCTGTTCGAGGCGGTGGTGATCGTGCTGGCCGTGAGCTTTGTCAGTCTTGGCGTGCGCGCCGGGCTGGTGGTGGCCTGCTCGATCCCACTGGTGCTGGCCATGGTGTTCGTATTCATGGAGTACAGCGGCATCACCATGCAGCGGATTTCGCTGGGTGCGCTGATCATTGCACTTGGCCTGCTGGTGGACGATGCGATGATTACCGTGGAGGTGATGGTCACGCGGCTGGAAATGGGTGAAAGCAAGGAGCAGGCGGCGACGTTCGCCTACACCTCCACAGCCTTCCCCATGCTTACCGGCACCTTGGTGACCGTGGCCGGGTTCGTGCCTATCGGCCTCAACGCCAGCTCTGCGGGTGAATACACCTTCACCCTGTTCGCGGTGATTGCCGTGGCCCTGATCGTGTCGTGGGTGGTGGCTGTGTTCTTCGCGCCGGTGCTTGGCGTGCATATTCTCAAAGGCGACAAGCTCAAGGCTCACGAGGCTGAGCCTGGCCGGGTCGGGCGGGCATTTGAAGGCGGGTTGCTGTGGTGCATGCGCAACCGCTGGTTGACCATCATCGGCACCGTGGTGCTGTTTGCCCTGTCGATCTTCTGCATGCGTTTTGTGCAGAACCAGTTTTTCCCGTCCTCGGACCGCCCGGAAATTCTCGTCGACCTCAACCTGCCGCAGAACGCCTCGATCGAGGAGACGCGCAAGGTGGTCGACCGCTTCGAGGCACGGATCAAGGACGATCCGGACCTGGTGCACTGGAGTACCTACATCGGCCAGGGCGCGATCCGCTTCTACCTGCCCCTCGATCAGCAGTTGCAGAACCCTTACTACGCGCAGTTGGTGATTGTCAGCAAGGGCTTCGAAGAGCGTCAGGCCATGATGGACCGCCTGCAGAAGATCCTGCACGAAGAGTTCGTCGGCGTCGGCACCAACGTGCAATCGCTGGAGATGGGCCCGCCGGTAGGCCGGCCGATCCAGTACCGGGTCAGCGGTGCCGACATCGACCAGGTGCGCAAACACGCCATCGAGCTGGCCACCTTGCTCGACCAGAACGAGCACATCGGTGAGATGATCTACGACTGGAACGAGCCGGGTAAGGTGCTGCGCGTGGAAATTGCCCAGGACAAGGCACGCCAGCTGGGGCTGTCGTCCGAAGATGTTGCCAATGTGATGAACAGCATCGTCAGTGGCGTGCAGATCACCCAGGTCAACGACAACATCTACCTGGTCGATGTGGTCGCGCGCGCCGAAGACAGCGAACGTGGCTCGCCTGATACCCTGCAGAACCTGCAAATTCTTACCCCTAACGGCACGTCGATCCCGCTGCTGTCGTTCGCCACCGTGCGCTACGAACTGGAACAGCCGCTGGTGTGGCGCCGCGACCGCAAGCCGACCATCACCATCAAGGCCTCGGTCAATGGCGAGATCCAGCCCACTGACTTGGTCGCCCAACTGAAGCCAAAAATTGACGAGTTCGGCAGCAAGCTGCCGGTCGGTTACGAAGTGGCCACGGGGGGTACGGTTGAAGAAAGCAGCAAGGCCCAGGGGCCGATCGCCAAGGTCATCCCACTGATGCTGTTCCTGATGGCGACCTTCCTGATGATCCAGTTGCACAGCGTGCAGAAGCTGTTCCTGGTGGTCAGCGTGGCGCCGCTGGGGTTGATTGGCGTGGTGCTGGCGCTGGTGCCTACGGGTACGCCGATGGGCTTTGTGGCGATCCTCGGCATCCTTGCGCTGGCGGGCATCATCATTCGTAACTCGGTGATTCTGGTGACCCAGATCGACGAGTTCGAAGCCCAGGGCTTGTCGCCGTGGGATGCGGTGGTGGAGGCCACCAACCATCGGCGCCGGCCGATCCTGCTGACCGCGGCGGCGGCTAGCCTGGGCATGATCCCGATTGCACGCGAGGTGTTCTGGGGCCCCATGGCCTACGCCATGATTGGCGGGATCATCGTGGCGACCTTGCTGACGCTGCTGTTCCTGCCGGCGCTGTACGTGGCCTGGTACAAGATCCGCGAGCCGCAGAAACACGCCTGAAGGCCCATATGGCCCCTTGTAGGAGTGGGTTTACCCGCGAATGCGATGGTGCATCGACCACCGTATTCGCGGGTAAACCCGCTCCTACAAGGGGCGTGTGCTTTTAAATGGTTATATAAAAATTCTTAAACAGTATTTTTAAGAATAATCCCGCCTCACTACTATTGCCCTCAAGCCAGGCGCAAATCCCCTTCAAACCTCTGCCCGGCGCCCTCACTCCAAGGAGAACGAGCATGAGTGCATCTCTGCGTAGCATCGACGGTCAGGACGAAGCCACCATCTTGCGTGAAATCCAGAGCGCCTTGCGCGACCTGCGTTTCGGTGCGGTGGAGATCACCGTGCACAACGCTCAGGTCGTACAGATCGAGCGCAAGGAGAAGTTCCGCCTGCAACAGCCCGGCAACAAGCCCGGCTGATCGGCGCCACAACATCCAAAACTAGAAAAATGCCAATCGGGAGCTTCACCATGTCCATCCGCCGTTATGCGCTCGCCGCCCTGGCCAGTGCTGTTTTTGCCGGTTCCGCCATCGCCAAGGACTACGAACTGCTCAACGTGTCCTACGACCCGACCCGTGAGCTGTACCAGCAGTACAACGCTGAGTTCATCAAACACTGGCAACAGGCCCATCCGGGTGACAAGGTGAAAATCCAGCAATCCCATGGAGGGTCGGGCAAGCAGGCCCGTGCGGTGATCGACGGCCTGCGTGCTGATGTGGTGACCCTGGCCCTGGCCGGTGACATCGACGAAGTGGCCAAGCTTGGCAAGACACTGCCCGAGAACTGGCAGACCCGCCTGCCTGACGCCAGCACTCCGTACACCTCGACCATCGTGTTCCTGGTGCGCAAGGGCAACCCGAAAGGCATCAAGGACTGGGGCGACCTGATCAAGAAGGACGTGTCGGTCATCACCCCGAACCCGAAAACCTCCGGCGGTGCGCGCTGGAACTTCCTCGCAGCATGGGCGTACGGCCTGAAGGCCGGCGGTAGCGAAGAGAAGGCCAAGGCCTATGTGCAGGAGCTGTTCAAGCATGTACCGGTGCTGGATACCGGCGCCCGTGGTTCGACCATCACCTTCGTCAACAATGGCCAGGGCGACGTGTTGCTGGCCTGGGAAAACGAGGCCTTCCTGGCCCTGAAGGAAGACGGGGGTGCCGACAAGTTCGACATCGTCGTGCCGTCGCTGTCGATCCTGGCCGAGCCGCCAGTGGCCGTGGTCGACAAGAACGCCGAGAAGAAGGGCAATACCGAGATTGCCACCGAATACCTCAAGCACCTGTACAGCCCGGCCGGGCAGAAAATTGCCGCCGAGAACTTCTACCGCCCGCGTGACGAGAAGGTCGCTGCGGAGTTCGGCAAGCAGTTCCCGAAACTGGAGCTGGTGACCATCGACAAGGACTTTGGTGGGTGGAAGACTGCACAACCGAAATTCTTCAATGATGGCGGTGTGTTCGACCAGATCTATCAGGCACAGTAAGGGCCAAAGGAAATCGGGGCCGCGTTACGGCCCATTCGCGGCACAAGGCCTCCCCCACAAGGAACCATAGTCCCCTGTGGGAGCGGCCTTGTGTCGCGAATGGGCTGCCAAGCAGCCCCAGGATACAAAAGCTTGCACCGGCCCGGGATTGTTTCCGGGCTGAGTGCGTTCAACCAGGGATATTTATGTCGCGTCGCATCTCCCCCGTCATACCCGGCTTCGGGCTGACGCTGGGCTACACCTTGGTGTACCTCAGCCTGATCGTGCTGATACCGCTGGCGGCCATGTTCATCCATGCCTCGCAGCTGACCTTCGAGCAGTTCTGGACCATCATCAGTGCGCCGCGGGTGATCGCTGCGCTCAAGCTGAGCTTCGGCACCGCCCTGTTCGCCGCCATCATCAACGGTGTGATCGGTACCCTGCTGGCTTGGGTGCTGGTGCGTTACACCTTCCCTGGGCGCAAGATCATCGATGCGATGATCGACCTGCCGTTCGCCTTGCCGACCGCGGTTGCCGGTATCGCCCTGACTGCCCTGTACGCGCCGCAGGGCTGGGTCGGCCAGTTCGCCACCGACCTGGGCTTCAAGATCGCCTACACCCCGCTGGGCATCACCCTGGCACTGACCTTCGTGACCCTGCCGTTCGTGGTGCGCACGGTGCAGCCGGTACTGGCCGACATCCCGCGTGAAGTGGAAGAGGCCGCAGCCTGCCTGGGGGCCAAGCCATTGCAGGTGTTCCGCCACATCCTGGCGCCGGCCCTGCTGCCGGCATGGCTCACCGGCTTTGCCCTGGCCTTCGCCCGTGGCGTGGGCGAGTATGGTTCTGTGATCTTCATTGCTGGCAACATGCCGATGAAGACCGAGATCCTGCCGCTGCTGATCATGGTCAAGCTCGACCAGTACGACTACACCGGCGCGACCGCCATCGGCGTGTTGATGCTGGTGGTTTCCTTCATCCTGCTGCTGCTGATCAACCTGCTGCAGCGCCGCATCGAAACCCCTTGAAGGAGGCCGGCATGTCCAGTTCATCCCTGAGTGCAAGTGCCGCAGCCAACGCCGCCCGCCGTGGCAGCGCCACGTCACGGCGTATCCTGATCGGCCTTGGCTGGCTGGTGTTCGCCCTGTTCCTGCTGCTACCGCTGGTGATCGTGGTATCGCAGGCGCTGAAGAACGGTTTTGGCACCTTCTTCGAGGCGATCTTCGAACCCGATGCGTTGTCGGCGCTGAAGCTGACCCTGCTTGCCGTGGTTATCTCGGTGCCGCTGAACCTGGTGTTTGGCGTAAGCGCTGCCTGGTGCGTGAGCAAGTACACCTTCCGTGGCAAGAGCATCCTGGTCACCCTGATCGACCTGCCGTTCTCGGTGTCACCCGTGATCGCCGGCCTGGTCTACGTGCTGATGTTCGGCGCGCAAGGCCTGTTCGGGCCATGGCTGCAGGACCACGATATCCAGATCGTGTTCGCCCTGCCGGGCATTGTCCTGGCGACCATTTTCGTTACCGTACCGTTCGTGGCCCGTGAGCTGATCCCACTGATGCAGGAGCAAGGCACGCAGGAGGAGGAGGCTGCACGGCTGCTCGGTGCCAACGGCTTGCAGATGTTCTGGCACGTGACCCTGCCGAACATCAAATGGGGGCTGATCTACGGCGTGGTGCTGTGTACCGCGCGGGCCATGGGCGAGTTCGGTGCGGTGTCGGTGGTGTCGGGCCACATCCGTGGCGTGACCAACACCTTGCCGCTGCATGTGGAGATTCTCTACAACGAGTACAACCACGTCGCAGCCTTCAGCGTGGCCAGCCTGTTGCTGATCCTGGCGCTCTTCATCCTGCTGCTCAAGCAGTGGAGCGAGAACCGTATTAACCGCCTGCGCCATAGCGCCGCGGAGGAATGATTCATGTCGATCGAAGTTCGTAACGTCAGCAAGCGCTTCAACAGCTTCCAGGCCCTGAACGCTATCAACCTGGACATCAACAGCGGCGAGCTGGTGGCTTTGCTCGGCCCGTCCGGCTGCGGCAAGACCACCCTGCTGCGCATCATTGCCGGCCTGGAAACCCCGGACCAGGGCAACATCGTGTTCCATGGCGAGGACGTTTCCGGCCATGACGTGCGTGACCGTAACGTCGGGTTCGTGTTCCAGCACTACGCGCTGTTCCGCCACATGAGCGTGTTCGACAACGTTGCTTTCGGCCTGCGCATGAAGCCCAAGGGCGAGCGCCCAAGCGAGAGCAAGATTGCCGAGAAGGTGCATGAGCTGCTGAACATGGTGCAACTGGACTGGCTGTCCGACCGCTACCCCGAGCAGCTTTCCGGTGGCCAGCGTCAGCGTATCGCCCTGGCCCGTGCCCTGGCGGTGGAGCCGAAGGTGCTGCTGCTGGACGAGCCATTCGGTGCGTTGGATGCCAAGGTGCGAAAAGAGCTGCGGCGCTGGCTGGCGCGGCTGCACGAGGATATCAACCTGACGTCGGTGTTCGTTACCCACGACCAGGAAGAAGCCATGGAAGTAGCCGACCGCATCGTGGTCATGAACAAGGGCGTGATCGAGCAGATCGGCTCGCCGGGTGAGGTGTACGATCAGCCGGCCAACGATTTCGTCTACCACTTCCTCGGTGACTCCAACCGCCTGGCCTTGAGCGAAGGGCATCACGTGCTGTTTCGCCCGCACGAGGTGTCGCTGTCGCGGCATGAGACCGAAGGGCACCATGCGGCCGAGGTGCGCGACATTCGGCCGTTGGGCGCGACCACGCGGGTGACCTTGAAGGTGGAAGGGCAGAGCGAGCTGATCGAGGCCGAGGTGGTGAAAGACCATGACAGCCTGACCGGGTTGGCGCGGGGAGAGACGTTGTTCTTCCGGCCGAAGGTTTGGCAGAAGGTGGCGGATATCTGATTCGCACAAGGAAAAGAGAGCCCGGGCATGGTCCCGGGTTTTTCTTGCCTGAACGTTTGACAGGGCAGCTTTACAGCCTTTTACAAGCGAGTGGCGGTAGCGTACTTGTTATGCCCTATGGGTATTAATAAATATCTTCTTATTCCTTTACGAATATTTCGTCCTCCCTATACTTGTCTCCAAGCACGCAAACTTACTGGAGGCGTCCCCATGCGCAATGAGTCGATTCGCTACCTGATTGTGCCGGGTTGGCAAGGATCGCCAGACAACCATTGGCAGAGTCACTGGCAGCGCACCCTGCCCAACAGTGCTCGGGTTGAACAGCAAGACTGGCTCACCCCGCAGCGGCAGGACTGGGTGCACGCGCTGGAGCAGGCGATTACCGCCGACCGCTCCCCGGTGATCCTGATTGCCCACAGCCTTGGTTGCATCACTGTCGCCCATTGGGCAGCGCAGGCAAGCCCAGCCTTGCTGCGGCAGGTGCGTGGTGCACTGCTGGTGGCGCCGGCAGATGTCGAACGGCCCACGTGCGCACCCGTGCTGCGCAACTTTGCGCCGATCCCTACCGAGGTGCTGCCGTTCCCTAGCCAGGTCGTCAGCTCGGACAACGACCCGGCCGTGAACGTGCCACGGGCGCTGTACCTGGCCCAGGCATGGGGCGCCGAAGCGGGTTTGCTGAGCAATGCCGGGCACATCAACGTCAAGTCCGGTCATGAGCGCTGGGAACAAGGCTTCGCCTACCTGTATCGCTTGCAGAGCCGGATCGAGCAGCGTGCACTGCGCCGCGCCTGATCGCCCTTACTGTTCACCCTTTGCCTGACGCCTGGCCATTACGGGCCTGGGGCGGGAGTTCGTCATGACGTTTCAAAACCCGTTCGGCCAGCCGCTACTGACCTTCCCCGAGCTGGACAAGAGCCCGCTGAGCATTCGTGCCAAGGCGCTGGTGTTCATCGACCCGCGCTCGCAGCAGCTGCGCGAGGACCTTGAGCGCCTGGCGCTACAACCTTTGCCAGTGCTGATCCGTGGCGAAACCGGCACCGGCAAGGAGCTGCTGGCCCGGCAGATTCACCGTACCAGCGACCGTGGAGGGTTGTTCGTGTCGGTCAACTGCGCGGCCATCAGCCCCACCTACGCCGATGCCGAGCTGTTTGGCTATAGCGCGGGCACCCATGGCGGTACGGCCAGCAGCCGCGCCGGCTGGTTCGGTTCGGCCAGCGGCGGCACCTTGTACCTGGACGAGATTGCCGACTTGCCGTTGGCCATCCAGGGCAAGCTGCTGGCGGCCCTGGAAAACCGCGAGGTCACTCGGGTGGGCGCGCAGCAGCCACAGCCGGTGGATGTGCGCCTGGTAGCCGCCACCAGCATCGACCTGGCCCGTGTAGTACGTGCAGGGCGCTTCAACGAGCGCCTGTACCAGTATCTGCGCGAGGGCGCGCTGGAGCTGCCGCCGCTGCGCGAGCGGCCGGGCGATATCCTGCCGCTGGCCGAGTACTTCGTGGGCATCTACAGCGTGCGCCTGCAACGGCCACTGCCCTTGGTGAGCGAGGCGGCGCAGCGGGTGCTGGAGGCGCATTTCTGGCCGGGCAATACCCGCGAACTGGAGAACGTCATCCACTTTGCCTTGCTGGTCAATGACGGCGAAGAGATCCTGCCAGAGGATCTCGAACTGCCTGACCCCTCGCGTTAGACATCGCTCATGGGTAAAGAGGCTGATGGTATTGTGTTTTTGGAATAAGCAGCTAAGTAAAAGATATTGTTGCGGAATAAAAAATTTGGGTATCGTCCGCCTCACGCCCACTGGTGAACCGGTTGGGCACCCGATTTGCCATCGTCGATGGCCCAGATTCAGAACAAGGACCACCATGAAGAAGACCCTGCTGACCACTGCCCTGGCTGCTGCCCTGTCGTTTTCCGGCCTGGCCGCTGCTGCCGAGAAACTGGTGGTTGCCGCTACCCCGGTACCGCACGCCGAAATTCTCGAACTGATCAAGCCGACCCTGGCAAAAGAAGGCGTGGACCTTCAGATCAAGGTCTTCACCGATTACGTACAGCCGAACGTGCAGGTGGACCAGAAGCGTCTGGATGCCAACTACTTCCAGACCCTGCCGTACTTGAAGAGCTTCAACGAAGGCAAGGGCACCCACCTGGAAACCGTGATCGGTGTGCACGTCGAGCCGTTCGGTGGTTACTCGAAGAAGATCAAGAACCTGTCCGAGCTGAAGGAGGGCGCCACCGTTGCCATCCCTAACGAAGGCAGCAACAGCGGCCGCGCCCTGATCCTGCTGCAGAAGGCTGGCCTGATCACTCTGAAAGACCCGAAAAACGCCCTGGCCACGCCAAAGGACATTGCCGAGAACCCGAAGAAGCTGAAGTTCCGCGAGCTTGAATCGGCCATGCTGCCGCGTGTGCTGGACCAGGTCGACCTGGACATGATTAACACCAACTACGCCCTGGAAGCCGGCCTGAACCCGGCCAAGGACGCGCTGGTGATCGAAGGTGCCGACTCGCCGTACGTGAACTTCCTGGTTGCCCGCCCGGACAACAAGGACAGCGAAGCCATCCAGAAACTGGCCAAGGTCCTGACCAGCCCTGAAGTGAAGGCATTCATTGCCAAGAAGTACCAGGGTGCGGTGCTGCCGGCGTTCTGATGCGCTTGCTTCACCTTGCATGACCCGACGCCGACACCTTTGTGTCGGCGTTTTCATTGCTGGGATCTCTGAAAGCTGGCGCGATCCCTGTGGGAGCGGGTTTACCCGCGAAGAATCCAACGCGCTGCATGGCACCGGCTGCGCCGGTGTTCGCGGCTAAATCCCTACAGTGCTCGCGCAAACTTTTGGGTTTTGAGCAAGGCAGCCCCTTACGGCCCTGGCACCAATCGCAAGGTACTCTGCGCCGGTATTACCCCCATCTGTGCCTTCTGATACTGCCCCTGCACATACCCCTCAGCCTGGTCCGCGTAATGCCGGTCAAACGGCACGCCACTCTGCCCAACCGGGTTGCTGGTCAGCGCCTGCCCGGCATCGGCAAAGTCGATCAGCCGCCGCGTCGACGGCCCGTACGTCACCGGCCATGGCGCCGGGCCGATCTTCGCCGAAAGGTTGTTCGGTACTTCATGAGTACCCGGTGCGGCAAACGGCCCAACGTTGAACAGCAGGTTCAGCGGCTTTTTCACCCCCAGCGGATGGTTGTGGGTCAGGGTATGGGCCTTGCCCCACTGCCAGCTGGCTGGGTCCTTGCCGAGGGTGTCGCGCAAGTGGCCAAGGCTCTTCTGCCAGGCTTCGCGCACGATCGAGCTGCGGTCAGTGCGCTGGTTGGCGCCGCGGGTGTTCCACCAGGGCGACTCGGCATCGGCGGCAAGACGCGGCAGCGCGGCATCGATGGCACGGGTGCTGATCAGCACCGGGAACCAGGTATCGCCCAATTCGTCATGCAACGCGGCATAGGCCAGCGCATAGAGGAACTGGTTGAACAGCGTGGCACTGGTTGAGTCCAGTGGATAGTCGCCGCGCCAGGCAGCCAGCTGCTCGACCAGTTCCTTTTCCTCGTCACCCTGGGCGATCTGACGCAACGTCGCTAGCAGCGGTGCCAAGGTGCGCGGGCCGTAATCGCTGGCCGTATCGAGTTGCAGCGCCTGGCTGTTCTGCATGTCCCATTTCACCTCCGGGTTGGCCAGCTGGCGATCGAGCTGGCGGCCGCGGTCGGCGAGGTTGTAGTAGCCGGGTATCGGCACCACGGCGGGTGGCTGGTAGTTGGCCGAGACGATATAACCGCTGGCCGGATTCTCCTGTTGCGGGTTGACGCTGAAGGGGTAAAAGCCGGGTTTGTCGGCCTGGCTGCTGGCGCCGTCGAGGATGAACGCCGGGTTCACACCGTCCGGGCGAATCGGCAGTTTTGCCGCCGCCCACCAGCCGATATCGCCGCGGGCATTGGCCCAGACGAAGTTCAGCCCCGGCGCCTGCACCTTGGCAGCCGCTTCGCGCATCTTGCCCAGGGTGTCGGCGCGATTGAGCTGGTAGAAGCCTTCGAGGATCGGGTTCTCGGTTTCGAGGAACGCCCACCACATGGCAATCGGCGTGGCCCCTGCCGTGGCGCCGAGGACTTCGTTGACGATTGGCCCGTGGGGTGAGCGGCGCAGGTTGATGGTGACCGGTTGCTCGCCTTTGATTGCAATCTGCTGCTCGGTCTTTTCCAGTGTGCGCCACTGGCCATCGACCATGACCTGGTCAGCGTTGGCAGGGTTGGTCTTTTCTGCGATCAGGTCGACGTCATCGTTCTGGAACATGGTCAGGCTCCAGCCAAAATCACGGTTGTGGCCGAGCAGAGCGAACGGGTTGAGAGCCTGGAAATAGCCGTAGAGATTGAAACCGGGCGCTGACAGCTCGGCCTCGTACCACACCGCAGGTACGGCGAAGCTGATGTGCGGGTCGCCAGCCAGCAACGGTTTGCCACTGCGAGTGCGGCTACCCGCGACCGCCCAGGCGTTGCTGCCTTCGAACTGCGGGATGCCGGCGTCGCCCAGTGCATCATTGCTTAAGCGCGCAAGTGCTTCCAGGCTTTGCCAGTCGGCAGCGGCCAGTGGCGTGCCCAGTGCGCCCTCGGGTTGCCAGCCAAGGTCGAATATTTTCAGGTAGTCAGGCCCCAGCTGGTCGCGGATGTAGGTCAGCGCTGGCTCGGTGCGGAACGCGGCGGCAAAACTGTAGGCCAGGTAGCCGGCGATGCTCAGCGTGTCCTCGGCGGTGAACGGGCGCGGGGTGATGCCGAGCAGGTCGAATTCCGTGGGCTTGGGGTGGCTGGCCTGCCAACTGTTGACCCCCTCGAGGTAGGCTTGCAGGGCCTGCCATGCCGGCGCCTGCGGATCCTGCCGCTTGGCCATCAGCGCGGCCTGCTCGCGTATGCGCAGGCTGCGGAACAGGGTGTCGGTGGGCAGCAGCTTGTCGCCGAGCACCTCAGCCAGTTCGCCACGGGCCAGGCGGCGCAAAATCTCCATCTGGAACAGCCGGTCCTGGGCATGCACGTAGCCCAGTGCACGGTAAAGGTCCGGCTCGCTCTGTGCCTGCAGGTGTGGCACGCCGCGGGCGTCGTAGCGCACGCTGACCGGCGCTTGCAGGCCGGTAATGGCGACCTCGCCCTCGCGCTGCGGCAGCTTCCCCTGCATGTACCAGTAACCGGCGGCGCCAGCGGAAACGGTGACTACCACCGCCAGCAGGGTCAGGCTGCGCTTCATTCAGACTCCTTGTGCATTCAAACGAAAAATGTGGTCCGATCATCGGCGGATTCGCGAACAGAGCATAGCCCCAGGAAGGAGTTTCCATGTCCCTCAGCGAAAAACACAAAATGCTCACCGGCCAGCTCTACCACGCTGGCTGCCCTGAACTGCAGGCCGAGCAGATCGCCAACAAACACTGGATGCACCGCTACAACAACAGTGTCGAACTGCTCAACGACGCACGCCACGGGCTGCTTGTGGAGCACTTTGGCCAGGTTGGCGAAGGCGCGGTGATTCGCCCGCCGTTCTATTGCGATTACGGCTACAACATCAGCGTTGGCCGTAATACTTTCATGAACTTCAACTGCGTGATCCTCGACGTGGTGCCGGTGCGTATCGGCGACGACTGTCAGATCGGCCCCAACGTGCAGATCTACACCGCCGACCATCCGCTCGATCCTGAAGTGCGGCGCAGCGGGCTGGAGAGTGGGCGGACGGTGACCATCGGCGACAACGTGTGGATCGGCGGTGCGGCGATCATCCTGCCGGGGGTGACCATCGGTGATAACGCTATCGTCGGCGCCGGCAGTGTGGTGACCCGGGATGTGCCCGCGGGCGCGACGGTGGTGGGTAACCCGGCGAGGGTCCGTCAGCCCGACCAAGGGCAGTAGCAGCCTACCGCCAGGGTATTGGAGGCGTTGACCTGGCGGCCGTCGAGCAAAGCCTTGAGGATTGGCTCGATGAAGCTGTTGCTGGCGTTGCACACAGCACCTTCGCTGTAGGGGCCAAAATAAGCCAGGCGGCCTTGCCGGTCCCAGATGGCCACGGCCGGGGACGCAGGCAGGTGCTCGCTGCCGGGCAGGTGGGTGATGGGTTGCAAGCTACCGATATTGGCCGGTAGCTGGCCGTGGCTGCCGGGCTTTTGCAGCACATGGAAGGTAACGTCGTGGCCAGCGAACTGGCTGATAAGGTCGCCCAGGTGCTGTTGGTTGCCAACGTTGCATGGGCAGGCCGGGTCCCAGAAATGCACGACACGGATCGGGCCAGCACCGGCCAGCTCGGCAGGTAGCTGTAACTGGCTGCCGTCGAACAGCGTGGCCTGGTTGTCGAACGGGCGCAGGTAGCGGGCCTGAAAGGCGCTGTAGGCCTGCCAGAGAATTACGGCGCCGACCAACAAGGCGATGACCGTGCACAGCGGTTTGATGATTCGGCTATTCATGAAGAGTCGGTGGCCCTTGTGGGAGCAACTGTCTTGCTCAATTTCTAAAAGCTGGCGCCGATCCCTGTGGGAGCGGCCTTGCGTCGCGAAAGGGCCGCGCAGCGGCCCCAGGATCTCGGCATCATGCATAGATCGCTGGGGCCGCTG